>JBEKFI010000162.1:0-5327 GCA_050013395.1 Verrucomicrobiia bacterium
GCAAAGATCGTTAATCGTTCCGCGTTCATTGTTCATCGTTGCCTTTGCCCTACTTCCTACTTCCTATTTCCTACTCCCGCCTCCCGCGCGCGCCGCCACTCACATCACCGGAACCTACGATCTGGGCGCGAATCCGCGCGTCATTACCACGGTCGGCAGCACGCCCGAATACGGGCTCGTCTTCGCGCAGCGCAACAAGGCCGTGACCTATGGCGGCGTCGAATACGGGCCGAGCGTTGTGAAGGGTTATCTGAACGCGAGCGGGCAACTGAACGACGGCGGGGGAAACCTCTGGCTCGATCTGATTCCCAATCTTGCCGCGACGCCCGCCGACAGCTACTACGTCGTCACCATCAATATTCAGGGGCGCGTGCACGCCGAGATCTGGATCGTGCCCGATGTGGCGACGGTCGCCGTCGAGACCGTGCGCCAGCTGCAGCCGCCCGGTGGGACCGGAAGCCCATTCGACCTCGCGAACGCCACTGGGCTGCTCGCGCTCGCCCACGGCGGGACGAATCAATCGAGCTGGACGGCGGCGCGCTGTGTGCGCGTCAACAATGCCGGGACTCAGCTCGAACCCGCGGCGGGCGATTGCGGCACGGGCGGCGGGTCCGCGCCGATTGCCTCCGCGACCGTCTCCGGCACCGTCAAGACCGACACGACCACGGCTGACCCTGTCGTGTATCTCAAAACGTCCGCCGACACGCTCTTGGCCGGCAAGGCCAGTTCAGTCCACACGCACTCACAAAACGATGTGACGAACCTTACAACCGACCTTGCCGGCAAGGAATCTCTCGCCAACAAGAACCAGGCAAACGGCTACGCGGGCCTGAGCGCATCCTCAAAGCTCGCGGTTTCGCAGGTGCAGGAAGTGCTCGCTGCCGCCGACCTGACCGACTACGCCGGCACGAGCGGCTCCGGCGCGACGGCGATCAAGGCCACGGTGACGACTCCCTCAGATGGGCAATGCCTGACTTGGAATAATGCAACTACGAATTGGGTCAACGGCGCGTGCTCGGGAGGAAGCTCCAATCACAACCTGCTTTCAGCAACCCACCCCGACACGGTGGCGGCATCGCCGGTCCTCGGCGACCTCGTGTATGGAAACTCGACGCCGGCTTGGACCAAGCTGGCCGGCAATACGACCACGACCAAGAAGTACCTGTCGCAGACCGGCTCGGGGTCAGCCTCCGCGGCCCCTGCCTGGGCGCAGGTCGATTGGGCCGACTTGAGCGGCAAGCCCTCAACCTTTACGCCCGCGGCACACAACCTGCTTTCCGCATCGCACGGAGATTCGACCGCGGCCAGCGTGGTGCGCGGCGATCTCATGGTGGGTATCGGTGTAAGTCCAACCTGGCAACGCTACGCCAAGGGCACGCAGTATCAAGTTCTGACTGGCGGCGCGAGCGAGCCGACCTGGGGCGCAGTCGCTTTGGCGCAATCGACGGCGGTTTCAGGGATTCTCGGCTCGGCGAATGGCGGCACGGGCAATGACTTCGCGAAGTTCACCGGGCCAACCACTGCGGAGAAAATCTTCACGCTGCCCGACGCCAACGCCACTATCGAAGTCCAGGCCAACAAGAACGCAGCGAGCGGTTATGCCGGACTCGATTCCAGTTCACGCATCGCCAAAGCGCAGGCGCCCTCAACGACGGTTTATGCGGACCCCGCAGTCAGCCAGACGATTCAACCGACCGCCGATGCCAGCTTCATTGTGAAGCAGTACAACGGCACCAACTCGGCGGACATCTTCCAGGTGCTCGATAAAGATGCCAACAAGAAATTCGCCGTGGACGCCAGCGGCAACCTGATCAGCGGGGCATTAACCAATCCCGGCGTCTTGACGCTGGGCGCGACGACTTCCACCACCCCTTCGCATATCGACCTTTTTGGCGGCGACGCGGCCTCGAACTCGGAGGCTCCGTACTTTAGGTTCACGCCATCGCCAGCGGCTTCGGGATCTCCGACCTATCTCTATCCCTCGAGCACTGCGGGGCGATTGGCGCTCGGCACGGCGGCTCCCTCCTCCGACCCGGCGGCGACGGCGCTGATTGTCACCGCGGCCAGCACCGACACGCTCAGCAATAAGACCATCACCGCGCCGGTCTACACCAGCTATACGGTGGCCACGTTGCCCAGCGGCGCGACCTACAAGGAAGTCTGGGTTTCGGACGGCAACTCAGCGACCGATTGCATCGTCGGCGGAGGCTCGACGAAGGTCAAATGTTATTACAACGGCTCCGCATGGACCGTGATGAGCGGCGGCGGGTCTGGTGGAGGAGCGGACACTGCTCTCTCTAACCTCGCCTCCGTTGCCATCAACGAGCATCTGCTGTTTGGCGCTGATAATACCAAAGACATCGGCGCTACCGGGGCCACGCGGCCGCGCACCGGCTACTTCGGAACGTCGGTTGTCGTTCAGGGCTCCGGCGCTGGCATCGTCGCGGCGACGGCGGGGATGGACCCGGCCTGCACCACGGGCGACTACAAAATCTGGCCGCAATCGAGTGGAACCATCTGGAAGAAATGCACCAACGGCAGCATCACCGACCTCGATACCACCGGCGGCGGAACGAGCCATGCAATTCTTTCCGCCACGCACACCGACACTGACGCCGCAACGGTGGTTCTCGGAGACATCCTGGCAGGCAACGCAACTCCCCACTGGCAGCACGTCGCGGGGAACACGACGACAACGAAGAAGTATCTGTCTCAGACCGGTAATGCCTCAATTTCAGCTCTACCGACATGGGCGCAAATCGCCGTGGCGGACCTGAGCGATACCAAAACCGGCTCCGGCAATCTGGTTCTGGCCACCTCTCCGGCATTCACCACCGACATTCATGCCGCCTCGGCGGCGGGGACGGCACTGGGCACAGCGGCGCTGCCTTTCTCGAACCTCATCATCGGGAACGCTGCAAGCCAGGCGACAACCTTCAACGTCACGGCGCTCACCGCGAATCGGACCGTCTACGTTCCCAACGCAGATTCCACTCTGGTCGTGGCCGATGCCGGGGCATCGAACAATTTCCTGACGGCGATCTCGGCGACCGGAGCGATCTCCAAGGCTCAACCCACGCTGACGAATCTTGCGGGTGGCACAGCAGGCGCGAATTCCTACGATTTCACCGGCGCCAGCGTCACCCGGCCGGTGCGACGCTTGGCGTTCAGCAGTTTTCCCGGAACTTGCACGGCCTTGACCGATTTTCTGGCTCGTTCCGACCCCGCCACGGCGGGACAGGCGCTCTACATGTGCAATTCCGCCGGAACCGGCTGGGATTTGGTCGGTGATGGCGGCTCGGGCGGCGGAGCGAATGCCGCACTCTCCAATCTGGCTTCCGTAGCCATCAACGATCACCTGCTCTTTGGCGCTGACAATACCAAGGACATTGGCGCGACCGGTACAACAAGGCCACGCACGGGGTATTTCGGAACCTCGGTCGTCGTGCAAGGAAGCGGCGCGGGCGTGGTCAGTTTTACCTCTGGAACGAATCCTTCTTGCTCGAGCGAGTACAAGATCTGGGCGAACACGAGCGATGGAAAGCTCAAGAAGTGCGAGGGCAGCACAATTACCGACCTCGACACGACGGGCGGAAATTCGGCATTCTCCGCCATCACCACGGGCACCAATACCGGCGCCACGATGACGATCGGAAGTGGCGCGACGTTGAACGGCGCGGCGGGTGGAAGTGTGGATCTGACCTCGCTGACCGCCGCCAGCGGATTCAAGGTTCCCTCCGTGGCAGCGGCAACTCCCAGCGCCACGGGGGTGATCGCCTACGATTCCACGAACAACATCTACCGGGGCTACAACGGGACCGCCGCAAAGACGTTTGGCTATGCCGACACTCCGGGCACTACCGGCACCGCTCCCAGTTGGTCGTCCGGTGGAGTTCTTCAAATTCCGATGGCAGCCACGGCGACTGTGACCGCAGGACTGCTTTCTAAAACCGACTACGACACATTCAACGGCAAGCCCAACCTGGTCGCCAGCGGCACGGCGGGCCTGGGGCCATCGAAAGTCGGAACTTCCACCACCGCCGCCCGGTCGGATCACGATCACAAGTCGATTGCACAGCTCGTTTGGTTCTTCCCTGGTACCCCGGCTACCGGGGTGCAAACCCTGACACTGACCTTCCCGGAGACTGCCGTCAACTTCGCCATCAACGACTTTCGGGTGACCGTGGGCACGATGAGCGCCAGCAATTCGACATTCAACATTCAGCGTTGCACCGCGAACTGCGGCAGCGGCACGGTGACCTTCTCCGACATCTATTCTGCCGTGCTGACGCTGACCGCCAACAATCGCACGGCGCTCAAGGGGTCTGCGCCCAACCAGAACGTCACCAGCTTGACCAACGGCGACCAGTTTCGCGCCAGCCTGGTAACTATTGGAGCTTCGCTCGCCGATGTGACGGTGACGATGAGCTATGAATATGACACGACGAATTGAGAACAAGTCGAAAGTCGAAAGTCCAAGGTCGAAAGTTAAGAGCGCCATGCTCATTGCGTTCTTGCTCCTGACTTTCAACTTTCAACTGTCGACTGTTGACTGCTTTTCCGCCACCAAAGTCCTCCTCCATGACGCCGCATCGCAGATTCTTCCGACGCCCAGCTGGCTCTTCAAGTCCGCCAACTCGACGCAGGGAAGCTCCAAGGTTACGGCAGTCACCAACACCATCGCCGGGGACGTGACGGGGCAATACTGGCCGGACACGGTGGCCAGCCATGTGATTACCAAGACGGCGGCGGGCACGAAGACGATCTGGATTTCCTCGCCGATTTCTACGGCGAGCGTCACGGTTTCCAGCAGCATCACATTCAACTTCTGGGGACTGGAGAGTTCGACCTCCGCCAACTCCGCCTACCGCGTGCAGATCTTGCGCTGGTCGGTGGCTTCGGGGGGAATCGTTTCGTCGGTGGGAATCACCACGGACAACGGAACGCCGGAGTGGACCGGCTCGGCAACCGAGAAAACCGCGCCCGCGCTGACTCCAACTTCGACGGGTTTTGTGGCCGGGGATCGAATCGTGATTGTGGTTTACAACGATGATGGAAACGGCGTCACGGAAACCGCATCCTCGCGCACCATGACGGTTGATTACGACGGCGCAACGGGCGTGGATGGCGATACCTACGTGAACTTCACGGAGAATCTGACTTTTAGCGCCGACTCGAACAACGCGCCAGCGAAAGCACCCCTAGCCTTTCTGCGCTCGCCACTCGATCGTTGGGCGGAATACTTTCACGAGGTGTTTGCATGAAAAGAGAAGAACGGAAGTGGGAAATAGGAAGCAGGAAGTGGGGAGTAAGGATGCAATCTAAAA
>JBEKFI010000163.1:0-5244 GCA_050013395.1 Verrucomicrobiia bacterium
CGAATCTCGTCTTGGAGTCCCAGAACCATGGTGGCCGCATCGGCGATGGTAAGTGGTTTCATGACTCCATGAAACCACACTTTCTCACGATGCGCAATTATTTATGACGTTCTGTATAGATGTGCCGGCAGCTGATCGGACATATGCGGAATGGAATATTGGGTGGCGGATGATTCAACGCGGAGCCAGGCGCCAAGGTCGGTGCGGATGAAGACAACCGGCGCCACGTAAACCATCGGTTCACGCTGGTAGATTGCCTTCGCCTGCTCGTAACGGAGGCGCAAGCCATGCATGGCTTGCTGAATGTGACGCGCCTCAACGTGGAATGGCAGCTCAACCGGCCGGAGCGTGGGCGCCTCGCCAAGGACAAGCTGGTGTTCGAGTTGCGAGAAAAGGACCGCACCGCCTTGAAGAATCTCACGGGATGTGCGGAAAACGAGGATGGATCTCGGGTCACAGTCGCCCTCTTCGATGAATGCCTCGGCAGGACGCAAAAACAGGACAAGCCAATCGCCGTTGGTGATGGCCACGCGCTTCGGCACTTTCCCCGTTCTGGCATTCACCGATCGCACGTAGTCTCTCAAGTCCTGCAGCCATCGGGACCAGTCCCCGCTCAGCGGTTTGCCCGCAAGGCCGCGTGAAATTACGACGGAGTCTGTGCCCGTGACGGGAATCGCGCCCTGCGCAGGCGCCGGACGGGGATCCGTAGTCGAGATGTCGGGTAGGGTCGCGAGAACGGGGAGAGCACTGCTAGGTCTCTTGGCTTCGACGATAAGCAGAGGTTTGTTCGTCTCGTGCTCGATTCCTAGATAGTCAAGGAAACGGCGCGTGCCAGAAGCCTGGGATCGTACGGTGGCTTCGGGTAACAGGTTAGGAAGACCCTCTTCTAAACTGAGATCCAGCCGCCAATTGAGGCCAGCAAGGAGCGCGTTGATCAGGTAACATCGGGCGTGGTGCTCTAGGGATTCGTCGAAGTCCGGCGGCCGTCGTTCGGGGGGGCAGGCGATCGTACCATGCACGCGCCTCGTCGAGCTGACGCCGGAAGATACGATCGTAGTCTCCGCGGACTCGCTCGAACGCAGTGCGAAACTCATCTGCGTTTCGAATTCTGCTCACCGGAAGATGTCCTCTAGGCGGTAGGTGAGTTGCCGGGCACTGGACCAGCCAGCCCGTATGAACGTGTCCAGGAGCTCCACGAGAATTTGGCGGCACTCCGGGTTTTCCTGCAACATCTCGCGATACTCGGCGAGATATCGCTCGACCAATCGGACGACTAGGTCAGCAGCCATCTGTTCAAACTGGTAACCACCGCCAATGGCAGCGCGGACGATCGTTCCAACACTCAGGAAGACTCTGCGCGGGTCGAAGGGAATGAAGCTTTCGAGGGTTTGCAGCAAGTGGTGGGCGATGCTTGGAAACCCGAGGTCAGACAACGCGTCGATAATCGGAGCGGATTCTTCAAAGAATCGTCTCCGTTCGTCAGTGCTGAGATCTTTCCGGCCGGGCCGCCGGTTCTGGCCGCGATTGTCGAAGGCGCCGGAAGCGAAGTACATCTCCAGGGCTGCATGATCGAGCACTCGAACCAGCCGCTTGGTGTTTTCCTGGTCGGTCGCAGGCCAAGCATCGAACAGTGTTTCGGAATTGGTACGTTCCAGTTCGCGAAGCCGGCCCTTGACAGACCAAACGATGCGCCTATAAACATCGAGGGCGCGGCGACGGATGGCGTGTTCCCGGGAATCGGCGGCATCGAAAGCGCCATAACTAAGCAGGTCGCGAAGGTTAAGTTCAAGCTGGGAGAGCAGTTCGGCGTTGGGAGTGGGATCGGCGATAAAGGTGTCCAGCAATTCGCCGCTCAGAGGATGGGCCTGCCATACGTGTAGACCGCAGAGAATGCCGACGGCAGCGTTTCTTACGCCATCGGCACCTGGGCCTGTAATCCTGCGAGTCAGAAGCGTCCTAATGAATTCGGCGACTTGCTGCGGGTGAGCTCCGGAGATTTGTCCGACGGTGTGCTGGAGTAAGCCGGAAAGTACACCCGTGCTCTGGTCGTCGGTCCCAATGGCGTAAATGATGTTCCACATTCGCGCTTGATTGGTGCGATACAAGTGAACTAGGCGAATGGCCACCTGGAAGCGGACGACGGCCACGGGATCCCGGCTGAGGCGCTCGACTGCATCGAGTACGTCCGGTGTGGCACACGAGGCGTGCTGCGCGAGAGCGGTCAGTCCCTCTGCCGCCGAGATGCGCGCCGACGGACCTCCCCACGAGGGAGACTTGTCGAATTGCGCGTCATATTCTGGGCTCGGCTGAGGATTGGGGTGGTTGCTGGCCGCGAGTAGAAGCTCCTTCGCGAACGGTCCGGCATCTTCGGCGCACGAGAGGTCTTTAAATCGAGCGAGTCGCTCGGCGCCTTCGGCCAGAACCCCCCATGCATAGTCACTTTGCTGTGGATCAACACCACCGCGGTCGGCGGTCATCAGTGCACCATACAGGCTTCGAAGCGCCGGCAGGACGGTCTGGACGTCGTCCGCAGCCGGATTAGAATTCGCGAATTTTGCGGCGAATGGAACGACGGATTGTTCGAGCTGTTGAATATTGACGTTCGCGGCAGACTCGACTTCCACTCCCCGGTCGCTCAGATACTCCCGTTCGCCGTAGGGCTTGCTGTAGGGGCCACTAAAACGAACGGGCGGTTCGTTCTCCGGTACAGCGTTACCCTCCGTCAGCGTCCTGAGCAGGGCCTTAGCTTCTTGCGTGACAAGATTCTCGAACGTTATGCATCCGAGCAGGCGGTTTCGTACGTGTTCCAGGTAGCTCCGACGGGCAGGATCGCCGCTCTGCGGAAGGGATAGGATGACTCGCTCTATGGATTCCCGCTCCACAGGCGGGAGAGCTGAAAAGCAGACACGCAGATATTCCCCTGAAGGCTGAATCGTGTCGAGGTTCGAAAGCACGGGGATCGCCTTGGCCAGTGTCACGAGCTCGAGCGCGATAGCTGTGGGATACTTCGTCGCGACCTCCAGCAATCTGCGCCAAAAGACGGCGAGCAGGTTATGTTCGGCGACGATATCGAGAAGTCTTCTAAATTCGTCGAGGCAACCCTTCTCAGCAAGGGTTTCGCAATGTCGCGTAAATGCATCGAGGAGCTTGATGGAATCCTCGTGCTGCGTACTCATTTGGCGATCCCAAATGGAGCTGTAGTCGGTCAGAATGCGGGCGCTTCGCCCACGAAAGTCGAACGATTCGTGCGCGCCACCGGCCGGCAGAGATCGTTCTTCACGGACGTAGCCATCGATAGCAGCAATTGCGACTCGCGTTGCATTCTCCGGAAATGCGGCTTGAAATTGCGGAAATACAGCGGCCAGTTGGTAACGGGCCATCCCGTAGTCTTGCCGGCGGTTCCCAGAAAGCCGAAAGATGCGGCTCGGGTTCATGGCAGTAGGAGCAATGGACTCTTCACGAAACTGAAAGGTCGCAATGTAGATCTCCTCGACCAAACCGGGATCGCGTTGCACGAGCGTTTGTACCTCGCGTGCCAGCCATGGCATTTCTTCGAACCCAAACTCGCGAAGGTGAGCGAGAACGAGAGCGCGGCGAATCAGAGCGGCTGAACGCACGGGATCACTGTCAAAGGTGCGGCACACGCACTGCATGGAGAGGTTCACGAGCCACTCGTCGCGGCGAGGCGTAGCCCATGCGAGTTCGAGAAGTCCCCGCGAGGCGACGCCCAAAGAGGCGAGTTGGTCCGGTGTGCACCCGTTAAGGTCCTCGCAAGAAGCTGTAAGAAGAGAACGAAGTGCGTAGGCGGAAGAAATGTGGAGATTGCGGCTGACGCGCTCGGCGAGCTCGGCCCATGGGCCTGCGAACGGACCGATGAGCGGATGCTTGTCTCGCGGAGCGACGAGAACAGCTCCAACCAGGTGCTGGAGTACTTCCTCTCCCAAGCGTCGCGTTGTTTCATCGGGAGCGTTGAGCTTCGCCAGCAATGGTTCGAGGTCGGCGACGGTGCGGACAAGGTCGACGGCAGCCGAAGGGCCGATCAGTTTGCCGATCTCCACGACGCGCGAGCTTTGCGCAATCTGAAACGCGAATTCCCAAAACGATGCGGAGGACTCCTCGCTCCAGAGGTGCTGAAAGTGAAGCACGAAGCTCGGGCGCAGGATCAGGGATAGATCGGGCTCCTGTTCGATTCGCCGGATGAGGTCGCCTCGATTGCCGCGAAGCAAGAGGCGCGCCGCGCTGTAGTCAAACAAAACGTGGTGGGAGAAGGCCAGTACATACCGGTTGGGCGCCTGGTCCGGTGCCGGTTGCCACTCCATAAGGACATGCGCGCTAAGGAGGTTGTGCAGTGACGGACTTCCCGCCGCATCGGCGACCTCCGCGAGATCCACCCGCAGCACTCGATGTGCGGTCATTCCTTCACAGGCGCGCCGAAGCGTATCTTCCCGTGCGTAGCCGAGGTCATCTTCGCCAATCACACGTCTGTGCCAATACTTATCGAGCAGGTCGAGCTGCGTTCGCACCGGCGTGAGCTGCTCGATCGTCATGCCGGTCCCTAACAGCTCACCGAGTAGCCGCAAGTTGAACGGGTTTCGCAGCAGTTTCTGGAGTTCGGTCGGTGCCTGCATGATCAACGCGGCGAGCGGGGGCGATTGCGTCTTTACACGTGCAAGCTCCGGTTCGGATAACGGGCGGACATCCACGTGAGAAACGGTTGAAAATTTATCATCACGGAATTCGAGTTCTGCCGCGGCAGTGCCCTTGACAGCAAACAGGTCCTGGAGCTCCTGGCTGTAACGCAGGTCGAATTTTCGAACGGACGCAACAATCCGCCAGCGTGTATTCCGGCTCGAAATTCGTCTGATCAGGTCACGAATCGTCTTGGCAGCGGGGCCGCCGCGCGCGGCATCGAGAGCGTCGATCACAAGAAAACCTGGGTGGCGCCCCGGCCAGCTCTCCAGCACTTCGTCCAGGTTGTGCTCGAGGCGCAGTTCGGCCTGGAGCTGTGCTTCGGTGCCCGCGCCCAAGCGATCGACCGCTAGGACGACATAGTCCGCGTCTCGTGCCCTCAAGCCGTCGACAAAGTGCGCAAGTGCTCCTGATTTTCCGGCTCCCGGTTCTCCCACAACGAGTGTGTGCGAAATGCTCGCGAGGCGACCGATCTCGCGCGTCACGGCGCGATCGATGCTGACGATCGCATCCCCAACTCGGATCTTCGCGAGGTCAGAGAGAATCTCCTCGGTC
>JBEKFI010000164.1:0-5217 GCA_050013395.1 Verrucomicrobiia bacterium
GAGCTTGCGCCGCGTGTTCCCGTACACGTGGATCGTGGATCCGACGCCGCTGCCACCGCACGCCGTCATCCCCGAACTCGGCATCAATGACTGGCGCGAGATGGCGCGCTTCTCGCAGAAGCAGCGCGAACTGGTGCTGAAGATTTCGGGGTTCCACGAACACGCGTGGGGCAGCCGCGGCGTGTATGTCGGGCACGATCTGCCCGCACACGAGTGGGCGCAGGCGATCGAGCGGGCGTTGAGCAGTTCTGCGACGCATCCTTTCATTTTGCAGCGGTTCGAGAGGTCGAAGCTTTTCGATGCGCAGTACTTCAACTTCGAGGCAAACGAACTGCACACGTTCAGCGGGCGGGTGCGGTTGTGTCCGTACTACTTCGTGGCCGGCGACGACGCGAAATTGGGGGGCGTCCTCGCCACGGTTTGTCCGGCCGACAAAAAGATTCTACACGGCATGCCGGACGCCGTGATGGCGCCGTGCCGCGTGAGGGGTTAGTCCTTAAAATGCCAAAGGCCGCAGGAGGTTGCTTGCGGCCTTTAACACATTGAATTGAAGGATAGGATGAATATTAGTTCACTTTCGCCTTTTTGCGAAGTGCCAGTCCGAGCCCCGTCAAACCCAGCCCCAACAATAGGATTGTAGAGGGTTCTGGAACGGCCGTAAAGAGAACATCCTGCGCGGGATCGCTAAATACTTGATTCACAGGATCGTAAGACTCCCACAGGTTCAAAACAGAAACACCGTAGAGCCCAGAAGCATTAGTTGAACTGTTCCAAAACGTCGTTGCTAGTCCCGCCGGTAGGCTGTTGGTTTCTTGTTCTCCATACCAGATGGCATCCTGGAGGCCGGTTTGCGATGCATTATCGCCAGTGTAATTGGAGAGAGTCCCAGCTGCAAACTGGCTGAATAACCATGCAGTTCTAGCATCAAGCGGATCAGGGTCACCACCACCAATTCCACCGTGAATCGCTGCTGTGTTGACATCAGCGTAGTAAATCCCATCTACAGCGATGTACTCATTTAATTCAATACAGTAGGTGAAAAAATCAAAACCCTGGGTCACGTCCGTGAACTCGAATACTCCTCCACTCGGGCTGGATCCAGGGATTTGCCCGATAAACTTCACCTGATCTCCAGATATTACCATTGAACCGGCAAAAACCGGCGCGGAGGCAATCAAAGCGCCGAAGAGAACCAACGCCGCGATCATGGTCAGTTTTTTATATGTCAACTCTTTAATCATTGAACTGATCTCCTTCGTTTTCATACTGTCACTAAGGATGAAATAGGAGGGGAAAAGTGGGAGACGCGCCGGCCAAGCCAGCAAGTCTTCTTACCTAGCGATTATGTTGAGATATACCTTGATTCCCTTGATTCCCTTCTGCCCTAGAACAAGCCATAGCCACTAGCTTGCCTAGATGTACGGCCCCTTCACGGGACAACCCTATTTTAGCAGCGGTCAGCAGCTTTGTCAACTCGGCGTCCCGAAGCCATCGTCCTGTAGGCCAGTATTTTCAAGCCTTGCCGGCTTCCATCTCGACGGCAAAGCGAGCGCTGTTATACGTTCCCGCTGCGTCTGGAACGGGCTGGACAAGCCCATCGAATTGACTTCTGGCCGTGCGGTGGCGTTCGCAAACAGGTCGACTTGTGACTTTGTCTTGGCGCGTGGTGGGTACGGTTTCAGAGGATGCCGCTTGGGCGCTGACTTGTGATTCTACCAAGAGCGCTTCGGTGAGAATTTCCTGACCGAACAAGTTCAGCGGGCAACCACGCTCATTGAACCGGAGCTACCGACAAGGTTGCCTGGGCCTTCGCGCGTACCTGCGCAGACGAATCGGAAGCCGCGGTTCGTTGCAGCAACGCCACGGCCTGATCGTTGTGCACTCGTGCCACTGCCGTCACTGCGTTTTCGCGAATGGCTTCGTTCGGATCGTTGAGCAACTGCTCCAACACACCTAGCGCTCCAGCGCCGAAAGTGCGACCCAGTTCCTGGATGGCGGTCTGGCGCACAGCCAGGTCCATGGTGCTTTGGGCGATGCCGGTCAGAACGTTGCGCGCCCCGTCGTTGCCGATCAGCCCAACCGAGCGGATCGATGCCATCACCACGTCCTTGCTTGTGTCGTTGCGGATGCGGTCGGTCAGCACGGGTAGCGCGTCGGCGCGTCCGGAGAGCGCCTGGACACTCACCGCGCGCAACCGCGCGTCGTCCTGGGTCTGCAGAATGCCTGTCAGCACGGCGGTGGAGGCTGTCTCCTGCCGTTGGCCCAGCGCCGCCACGATCTCCTTGCGCAGGCTGTAGGAATTGTCCCGACCCATCAGGTCGGCCAGCACCGCGGCGGCCTCCTCGTCGCCAATCCGCCCCAGCGCGGCCACCAGCAACAGCTTGGCGCGGACGCTGTCGGCTTCGCCGAACACATCGGCAATCGCGCGGGCACCGCCCGGACCCAGCTTGGCCAGCCGGTCCACGAGGTCCTCGGCGGCCTTCCGGCGCTTGGCAACGAGCGCCTTGGTTTCATCCCAGTTCAGCGTGCCGACATCGCCGTAGAGTTTCTTCAGTTCCGTCAGCACGGCAGTGACCTCGGCGCGTTTGGCGGGGTCCACCGGCGCGCCCAGATTGATCGCGGGCTTGACCGGCGCGGTGATCGAAGCCGACTCCGCTTTCGGTTTCGCCGGCTCGGCAATCGCCGGGATCGGCGGCGCCGCCGCCGGCGTGCGAGCGGCCTCCGTCGTTGGGGACGGCGGCGTGCTCGTGGTTTCAGGGGTCCGCGGAGCGTGCTGCCTGAACAGCAACAGCACGCTCGCGATGACGATCAGACCGACAACAACCAGTCCGAGTGTGACTCGTTTCGGCATGACTCAACTGCGACTAGTCGTCCGCCTCGACGTCCCGCTCGCAGTCGTCTTCATCTCCGTCGTGGAACTTCCAGTCGTGGCCGATCGGGGTGCAACTATTGTCGTCGATCACGTCTTGGCCGCAGCCGACCAGCGTCACGCCCGTCTGGCCGATGGTGAACTCGACCTTGGAGCCGCGCGACGACTGAGTGTGGGTCAGTCCCGCGACCGGCACCTTGATGAAGAACTTGCCACCGGCAGCGAAGTACTCGTCTCGGCAGTTGCCGTCGGCACTGACGCTCTGGGTGTAGATCGCGCCGTTGCTGCTGTTACTGTCGGTGTCATAGACCACGACGTCGCCGGGCTGGAGCCGATCCGGGTACAGCACGTCCACCATCTTGCCATTCTTCCAGTACGGGTACGCCGTGCTGACCTGTCCGCTGGAGTTGACGCTCAGCAACTTGATGCCGTTAATGCGAATCTCGATCGGCAGGGTCGCTTGGTTGAAGTAGAAGCGGTACCGCGTTTCATCGGTGTGGATGAACTGGCTGCTGAGCATGCCGACGTTCTTGTTGCCCGTCGCCGCCGATTTCGGCACGTTCGGATCGCGCGTGGCATCGAACTGCTGGGTCTCCAACCAGCGGAAAGTGATCTTCTCGTTCGGGCCCGCGTCGTATTCCCACTTCTCGCGGTTGTCGGTCGGGTCGTCGCAGTCATACACCGTGTAGGTGATGTGGTCATTGCAGTACACCACCTTGCCGCCGATGGTCACCTTCACCGTGCCTTTAGCGGTGTGACCCGGTACGACGCGGAAGTCCGACGCCATATCGCCGCCGGTGAAGGTCACGTCGCCGTGGAAGAAGCCGTGCTGGGAGGTGAGTGCGTATTTATCGAAGTAGCAGCGGTGATTCTCAAACTCGGTCTGGATCGGATGGCAGGCCGCAGATTGTGCCGCAACGATGACCTTGGCCTGGCAGTTCGTGGTGTTGCCACAAGAGTCGGTCGCCGTGAAGGTCACCGTGTTTGTGCCCACCGGGAACGATGACGGAGCATTGTTGGCAACCGTTACGCTCCCGCCGCAGTTGTCGCTGGCCGTCACCCCGTTCAGGAACGCCGCGATCGCCGGATTCGTGGCCGGCACTACGTTGGTGCACAAGGACGAGAGGCCCACGGTGACATTTGCCGGGCAGGTGATGCTCGGCCTTGTCGTGTCGTTGATTGTGATGGTCTGTGTGCAGGTGGCGCTGTTACCGCAGGCGTCCACGGCTTTGTAGGTGCGGAGGATGGTGAACTTGTTCGCGCAAGTCTGATTGGTGACAACATCTCCCACAAAGCTGACGGTCACGGCGCCGCAGTTATCGGAGGCAATCACAGACGCGACATTGGCCGGCGGCACGTTCGACGCGCATTGCACCGTCACAGGATCGGGGCAGGTGATGCTCGGCGGTGTGGTATCGGCGGTCCATGTGTAAACGACCGTCTGTGCGGCTGAGGTATTGCCGCAGCCGTCGGTCGCTGTCACCGTGAACGTGCGGGTGACCGCGCAGCCACTGTTCGTGTCCACATGCGTTACGTTAACGCTCGGCACGCTGCAATTATCCGTGGCCGTTACCAGCGCCTTCACACTGGCATCGGTCGGTAGCGTGGCCGGATTGCAGCCCAAGTTGCTGCCGGTTGGAACCGTGACGGTCGGCGGCGTGGTATCCGCTGTCCAGTTGTAAACCACCGTTTGTGCGGCTGAGGTATTGCCGCAGCCGTCGGTCGCTGTCACCGTGAACGTGCGGGTGACCACGCAGCCACTGTTCGTGTCCACATGCGAAACATTGACGGTCGGGACGCCGCAGTTATCGGTTGCTGTCACCAGCGCTTTCACGCTCGCATCGGTCGGCAGAGTTGCCGGATTGCAGCCCAAATTGCTGCCTGCCGGAACTGTGACCGTCGGCGCTGTGGTGTCAACATAGGTAATGTGTTGGACGCAGATGGAGGGGTTACCGCAGGCATCGGTCGCCTTCCAAGTGCGGTCGATGCCCGGCTTGCCGGTGCAATTGGCGAGGCCGGCAGCGTCGGTGTAGCTAATCGTGACGTTTGTGCTGCAGGTATCGGTGGCCGTGGCCATGCCGGTATTGGACGGATCGGTGGAATCGCCGCACTGCAATTGCTTGTCCGGCGGGCAGGAAATCGTGGGCGGCGTGGTGTCCCTGACGTTAATGGTCTGGGTGCATGTCGCCGGATTGCCGCTGGCGTCGGTAGCTTTCCAAGTCCGGGTGATGGTCTGCGGACAGCTACCGGAGACGACATCGGTGAACGTCACGGTCGGGGTGGCGTCGCACGTGTCACTGGCCGTGGCTATGCCAGTGCTGCTGGGGTCAGTGGACTGTCCGCATTCC
>JBEKFI010000165.1:0-5207 GCA_050013395.1 Verrucomicrobiia bacterium
CGACATCACGATCCGCAACACCACCGAACGCGATGCCAAGGCTATCTTTCTTGGCAACAGGATTTGCCTACACAACCAGCAACTCACACACTTGGAGGAATGATGCTATGAAAGATGTATTCAACAATCCTCGATTCACGACCACAAGTCGTCTGCGACGCACGACAGCAGGGAAGCGCGTTGGCACGGACTGGAGACTATTGATTCTTATCGCTGCGCTGCTCATCGGCACAACGGGCAGTGTGCTGGCGGCAGCGAAGTTCGTCAACGGCTTGGCCCCGGATTGGGAGCAACCCTACCACTATACCGCGGCATCCCCGAACGGCGGGCCGGGGCCGGATCCCAACAACCCGGCCAATCCGTTTGCGCCAACCGACCAGTGGAATGACTGGTGCGCGCCCACTGCGGCGGCCAACCTCGCTGGCCACTGGGCCGACGCCCGCGGGGTGCCGGTTGCGGACACGACGCCGTTTGACTCGATTCCATTTCCCGGCAGCACGGTAGGGTGGGGTGTGGGTCCGTCTTGGCAGGATTATCTGGCGGACAGTAACCGGCCCCTGGCGCAGGTCGCGGCGGGTCCGCTCCCGACAAACGCAACGGATATCGGTTGGTACATGGACACCAATCTCGGTATTCCCTATGATGTTGGGATTGGCGTGATGGGCGGCTACTTCTTCGGCGACCTGCCGCACCCCGGCACGTACCTCAAGAACACTCACGTCGGCCTGCAGACTTTCCTGAACAGCCGTTACAGTTTTTCGGGGAGCGTCTTCTGGAGAACTGGCACTCGAGGACTCGCCTTCGCTGGTGGGGTGGATCCCACCGGCGGTGTCGCGCAGATCCACCTCAACGCCACCAGCGCCTTCAACGAGGTGAAATCGGAGATTAACACGAACCGCACGCTGCTGCTGTCGTTCTACTGCTGGAATCCGATCCCAATGGGGCCCACCCTCCCGGGGACCGGCACAAACACGGAGTCGGCGTTCGGCGGCACATACTATTTGTGGGGCCCCACGCCAAGCCCGCCCTACACGAATGACGAAGATGAGGTGTGGAACTTCCACGATGACGGCACAAGCCTTGGCCACATTGTGACCTGCGTCGGGTACATCCCGCAAAACGACCCGGACGATCCATACCATGGCACAGGGAATGCCACCGACTGGGTCATCGTCCACGACAACTGGTCCACGACGGCGCGCAACGTCATCATCCCCTTCAACTTCCTCGGTCGCTGGGTCGCCAACACCACCGCGAGGCCGTGGCCGACGGCGGCAAAGTTCGTCAATGGCTTGGTGCCGGATTGGAACCAGCCGTACCGATACACGCCGCCATCGCTTAATGGCGGCCCGCCACCTGACCCGGCCGCCGGTGTGGTCAATCAATGGAACGCTTGGTGTGCACCCGCTTCCGGAGCCAACCTTGCCGGCCACTGGGCGGATTTCCACGGCTGGCCGGTTGCCGACACCACCCCATTTCCCGGTAGCACCTTCGCGTGGGCTGCGCCATCTTGGCAGGATTACCTGGCGGACGGAGTCGCCCGACCGGGTCCGACCAACGCCCCAGGCCGCCCGCCCAATCGGACCGATATCGGCTGGTACATGGACACCAACCGCGGCGTTCCCTACGACCTCGGCGGAGGATGGATGGGCGGCTATTCCTTCGGGAACGGCGCCCACACGGGCACGTATCTGAAGGACATTCACGCCGGTCTGCACTACTTCTTCCCGCCACCAAGCCGCATATTGGGACAAGAGTGCTGGGTTACGAACTGGGTCACGGGGACCAGAGGGCGAGTGTTCTTCGCAGGCTGGGATCCGACGAACGCGCCCGCTCAGCCTCACCTGAACGCAGCCAGCGCATTTGGCGAAGTGATGTCGGAGATCAACACCAATCGTACGCTGATCCTCTCGTACCTGCATTGGAACGTCGCGGCAGCGGGGGTCCCCGATCTGCCGCCGGATGGGGACTCGGAGTGCGATTTTGGCGGAAGCTATTACGCGTGGAGTTACCAGCCGTCGCCCGGAAACCCGAACGCCGAAGACGAATACTGGAATATGTACTCGACCTCGAATGGCTTGGGCCACGCCGTCACCGCCGTGGGTTACATCCCCGCGGGCGATGTGCTTGACCCCGGGCCCTCGCTGCAGATGGGGCCGACCGACTGGGTCATCGTCCACGACAACTGGGCGTCCACGCCGCGCAACGTGATCATCCCGTTCGACTTCGCTGGCAACTGGGTGGCCAACACCACGGTGCACCCCGAGATCGCCCACTTTACCGCCACGAAGATTGAATTGGTTGCCGTAACGAATGTGGTCATCAGTTTCACGGGCATTCCCGGCACTCTCCATAACCTGGAGTGGAAGAGCGACATAACCAACAACACTTGGTCCACAGCCATCAGCAATGTGGCGTTCACTGCCGGGACAATGCAGATGACCAACACGGTGGACTCAAGCGTTCAGCAACGGTTCTACCGGATCAAGGCGACCGATTAGTTACCAGAATTGTGGGAGGCGCAGCCGGTATTGGCCGGATAACAGTAAGAACGTAACCCGCGTTCACAACTGGATGAACGGTTGCCGGCTGCGCCTCAAGTAAAGTCAACTGGAAACACATGGGCGAATTTCGCCCGAAAGGAGAACGTTATGAAAGTATTTGTATCGTTTCTTATGAGTTGCACAGTGGCTTTGTTGCTCTGTGCGCAACCAGCCTTTTCTCAAGGCAGTCTGACCCCGCCGGGGCCACCGGTGCCGATGATGCGAACGCTGGAACAAGTCGAGCCGCGCATCCCGATCACCAACCTGCCATGGACAGTTTCGGGGCCGGGCTCGTACTACGTTGTGACCAATCTGGTGGGCGATGCCGTCAACCCAGATGGCATCGTCGTCCAAGCGAGCGACGTGACGATTGACCTGAAGGGCTTCACCCTGCAAGGCGGTGTCGGCGGCGGCTGCGGAATCAACGTGACCAACGCCGTGAAGAACCTGAAAGTCTTCAATGGCGTCATCCGCGACTGGGCGTCGAGGGGCGTCGAAGCGTCGAAGGCCGACAACGGGGAACTGAAAGAGCTACGCGTGTCCCAGAACGGAGCGGGTGGCATCGCCGTCGGCTGGGGGTGGACCGTGGCTGCCTCCCAGTGCATCTCGAATGGCATGATGCCTGGGTTGAGCACCATGGGGAATTGCACGATCAAAGATTGCACGGCGGCGTATCACCCGAACGCAGCCGGAATCGTTGTCGGTGGGATGTCCGTCATCACCGGCTGCGCCTCGATGACGAATATGGTCGGGATTGGAATGGGACCAAATTGCAGCTTGGCCAACTGCTCCGCCTCATACAACAGTTGGGTTGGTTTCATGACTTCGGGTTCCTGCGTGCTCGAGGGCAGCGCAGCCTGTTTCAACGGCTCGAATGGATTCATGGTGTTCCCGGCTTGCCGGGTCGTCAACTGTACCTCCATGAACAACGGGGGCAATGGGTTCGACGCGAGCATGCCCGGCGGAGAGGTGCCGGGCTGTAAGATTAGCGGTTGCACCGCCGCGTGGAACCAGCAAAACGGGATCGCTGTAGCCTGCACCGGCAGCATCGTGGAGAATTGTGTCGCGTCCCGGAACACACTCGATGGCATCAACGTCGGTTCGCGCTGCTTCATTCTGCAGAATTCCTGCGATAGCAACGGCCAGGGCGGAGCCGGCTGGGCCGGCATCAGGGTCACGGGCAGTTTCTGCCGGATTGACGGGAACTCGGTGACGCAGAACAACGGCCCCGGGATATTTACCGGACCGGTGAACAACAATTGCTTCGTGGTCCGCAATACCGCGCACGGCAACCTGGTCAACTACGGCCTTGCCGCGGGAACGTTCAACGCGCAAATCATTGCAATTGTCGGCGGAGGATTCATCAGTACTGATCCTTTGGCCAACTTCACGTACTGAGGGCGTCATGAAAACGCTGGCTCTCATAATGGCCGCGTTGTGTCTGGCGATGGCGGCCCGCGCCAGTTCCACCATCAACGCGACCAACCGGTACGCCTACGGCGCGAACGTAGCCTGGATTGATGGGCGTGGCGATGACGGCACCAACGGTGCCGTCATCGGCGAGTTCGTCTGCTCGGGCTACATCTACGGAGCGAACATCGGTTGGATTCACCTCGGCAGCGGCAGCCCGACCAACGGATTCGCGTACAGCAACCTCGCCACCAACGACTACGGCGTCAATCACGACGGAGCGGGCAACCTCAGCGGGTACGCCTACGGAGCCAACATCGGCTGGCTCAACTTCGAGGCGCAGGGCGCGCCGAAGATCGACCTGCGGACGGGCAACCTGAGCGGCTGCGTCTACGGCGCGAACATCGGCTGGATCAGCCTGAGCAACGCCGTTGCGTTCGTGCAGACGGACTCGTTGGACACAGGCCCGGATACGGACGGAGACGGGATTCCCGACGCGTGGGAATATCTCCACGCCGGCAACCTGACCAACATGAACGCCACGACCGAGAACGACGGCGATGGCGTGAAAGACATTGCGGAGTATGTGGCTGACACCGATCCGTTCGACGCCAGCGACTATCTGCGAATCACGGCGCTCAGCGTCAACTCCGGCGGCTCGACCTCCACGGTTACGTGGACGAGCCACCCGACGCGGTTGTATCAGGTGCAGAGTCGGGTTGATCTAATGGCCGGCTCTTGGGCGACGAACTCGCCGCCCGGGCTGGTGTCGCCTGGCCTTGGCGCGACGACCACACGATCCGTTCCGGACACCGCCGCGCCGCAGCGCTTCTTCCGCGTCGAAGCGCTTGTTCCGTAGTCGGTTGTCGGGTCTGAATCTTGCTTGAAATCGAGGAGCGCAGCCGGGCTGGCTGGACAACAGGAACGCGAAACCCGCGTCCACAACTGGATGAACGGCCGCCGGCTGCGCTCCTTTTTGGGCCTTTGGGGGACCGAGCACCATAGTCTGCTGAAGAAGTGTCTAGCCTGACCTATTCATGAACCACCTGAAACGTCCGGCAACCCCTCATCCTTCGACAGACTCAGGACAGGCTCTTAATCCTCTCCCCGCAAGCGGGGCGAGGAGATATCCCCTCTCCCTTCCCAAGGGAGAGGGCCTGCCCGCCGAAGCCTCGGCGCAGGCGGGTCAGGGTGAGGGTTCGAGCAGTGACACACTGTGGGTTGTTTAAGCGCATCGTGAATAATCCGGGCTAG
>JBEKFI010000166.1:0-5198 GCA_050013395.1 Verrucomicrobiia bacterium
AGGCTGGTCGAGCTCGCGCCGCCGCATTGAAAGCGGCAAGGAGGCGGTGGAGCCAAAAGGGTGGCTCACAGGATTGATCCTCGAGCGAAGGCGGTCAGGCGGCTTGCCGATCGCGAGAACGCCTGCCTATTCAAAAGAGCCCGCTACCAAAAATAACAGTGTAGACCGATCGCGCCACTGCGCATGCCAGGGTCTGCGAATTCCCTCCAAAAAATCAGCGCTGTCCAACTGGTACGAGCCCTTGCGGCCTCGGGCGTAGACCTTGGCGGCGGTCGCGTAGATGCGGTCGCGGTTGATATGGAACGCCCGGAGCAGGTCAACGGGGGTCGGGTGGTAGATTCGGCTGAATCTGCTTGAGTGCACCAGTGGTCACAACGAATGAACTCTCCATGACGAATCAACTCTCCATGGAGCGGTCATATCCCCAGAAGCGAACCGCCCGCCGCGTCACATCATAGCTGGAGGTGAATTGTGACAACCACAGGGGGCAGGTGATCATTTGTTGGAAATTAAGTTCGTCGGCATTACCCAGACCAAAGGAGGCAAGTGGCCGATGGCCGCCCAATTCCCGGAATCGTGTAATCGTCGTCGTCGCAATTCGACGCGATCGTCCCCATATGCGGTCGCAACAGCCAATAACCAGACATTACGGCACCGTCGAGCGGGAGACCGTTTGGCCCGTGTAACGGAGGGAGATTCCCATGTTCACGGCAGAGCAATTTCGCGCGAAAGCGGTAGAAAGCGCTGAATCGATAAGAAATACTGACGTTCCGAGCGAAATCCGTAAATTTCAGCGGTCAATGGAAAGCTTCAGCCTGTTGGCCCAAAACGAAGACTGGCTGGCGGACAATTACGACAAAATGATCCGTTCGCAAGACGTACTTTCCATGGACGAGGCCGTTGGGAAGCCGCGAGACAGCAAGGCTGTCGCAGAGATCGAGGAGCATATTCTGCGGTGCCTCGGGGCGGCCGTCATCATGCAGTGGAACACGATCCCCGGCGAAGCTGCAACGCGAGCTTTTCGATACCGCAGGCTCGCTGGGGGACGTACTACAAACGGTCATGCTGAGAGGCCAGATTGCTCGCTTCTTGCATGACAACAAGGACGAACAGAAACCGGCAGATTGGATTTCTAAGCCCAATATAGCGAAAGGAAAGTCTAATGGCTCATAAATTCAATATCGGTCAAATAGTCGAGCTTGAGCCGGGAGGGCTTCGATCATCAGCCCCTGGTCCCTATGAAATTCGCCATCTCGTTCCCGCCTCGGACCGAGATCCCGGCGATCCATGCTACCGCATCAAGAGCATCGCCGAAAAGCACGAACGGGTCGCACCCGAAAGCGAGCTCACGCTCTCGAAAGACGTTTTCGCTTAAAGAGATAGCTGCGCGCGTCATCAATCTCAGCTGGATTGCATCATCGCTCGCGCGGATATGATTCTCGAGAAGGACACCGGGAAACGACGCTCGTTAGCCTCATCGGTTTGTGAAATTTTGGTAGTTTGGCCGCTTGGTGGAGCAGTTGAACATCCCCGTGTGCCTCCGGAAGTTTGACTAGACAGACCCCTCTAAAGCGAGCAGTTACATATTGTTCGAGACGTCAACGCAACACGTTCGGGCTTTCAATCCAACCTTTCAATCGGGACCTTTTCGAGCGCCCCGTTTCCTCGTTCCGAAGCATATCGGGCGAAAGGAAATCCCATGCGCACCCTTGTCGAGCCGCCGCCCTCGTCGCACTGCGACGTCTGTGGTGGCGAGTTGCGACTCAAGCAGATTGAGGCGGCCAATCGTACTCTTGGTTTGGACAACGAGATATTCGTCTGCGTAAAGTGCTACCGTGAGCACTCGTGTACCGCCACAACGTGCGCCATATGCCGGATCCCAAGGCCACCTCGGCAAACGAAAACGTTTTCCGCGTCCTCGACCGTCTATTGGCGTTACTTTCGCTGTGCCTGCGTTGCAGGCTGATCATCCGAGTATCACTCGGACACAATGGGTTCCGCCGTCGTCTACCAGCGTGATGTGCATCGAACCGTGAGGGAGCACTTGGCCGTCCAGTTCCAAGCGGGCAATGCCGCGGCAAACCCCGGCATGATTGTCAACGGACACTTCGTATCGAGTCGTCTGGTGGCGAAACGCTATTTCGAAATCTCGCCACGCTCGCGGTATGCAGGGATCGAGCCGCAATGTGGCGCGCTCCACGGTGAGTCCTAAAATCGATTCTAGACCTGCCCGATACATCCATCCGGCCGAGCCCGTGTACCAGGTCCAGCCGCCTCGCCCCACGTGTGGCGGAACGGAGTAGACATCCGCACACACCACATACGGTTCCACCTTGTAGCGTTGCGTGGCGGCCCACGTGCGGGCGTGGTTGATGGGATTGAGCAGCGATAACAGTTCGGCTGCCTTGTCCCCAACGCCAAGCTTGGCGAATGCTTGAACCGACCAGATGGCGGCATGAGTATATTGCCCGCCATTCTCGCGGATTCCCGGCGGATAGCCCTTGATGTAACCGGGGTCCAGCGTGGTTTGATCGAAGGGCGGCGTGAAGAGCAGAGCCAATCCATCATCGCGCAAGATGAGATTTTCGTCGACCGCCGCCATCGCGCGCGCGACGCGTGCCGGTTCCGCCGCGCCGGAGATCACTCCCCAGGATTGAGCAATAGAGTCGATGCGGCACTCGCTGCTCGATGCAGACCCAAGCGGCGTTCCATCGTCAAAGTAGCCACGGCGATACCAGTCGCCGTCCCAACCCTCTCGCTCAATGGCGTCGCGCAGCGAAGTCGCGTGTTGGCGCCAGAACGCTGCACGATCGTGCTGACTCCGTTGCTCCGCGAACGCAACGAAATTCGCAATGGTGGCGTAAAGAAACCAACCCAGCCATATGCTTTCGCCCTGCCCGCCCGCACCGACCCGGTTTAATCCATCGTTCCAGTCGCCCTCGCCGATCAGCGGTAGGCCATGCCGTCCGACCGCAAGGCTCCGATCGAGAGCGCGCGCGCAGTGTTCGAAAAGAGTGGCTCTTTCGTCCGAGGGCATGGGCTGAAAAAAAGCATCGTGCTGGTTGGGCGCGAGACCCATTCCATCGAGAAACGCCGTTTGCTCGTCGAGGACTGTGTGATCGCCAGTCGCTGTTACATATTGCGCTGCCGCGTAGGGCAACCAGAGAAGGTCGTCGGAAACGCGCGTGCGAATGCCTTTGCCCGAGGATGGCAGCCACCAGTGCTGAACGTCACCCTCGGTAAACTGCCGTGCGGCTGCTCGCAGCAGATGCTCCCGTGTCAGCCCCGGCTGCGACAAGCAGAGGGCCATCCCATCTTGCAGTTGGTCGCGAAAGCCATAAGCCCCGCTTGCCTGGTAAAATCCCGATCGAGCCCACAATCGACAAACGATCGTTTGATATAGAAGCCAGCGGTTCAACAGGATGTCCATCGCACGATCGGGCGTGCGAACGTGAACCGCGCCTAGCGTTTGGTCCCAGTAGCTCGCCACGTCTCGGAAAAGCTCATCGAGGTCGGCTGCACGAAATCGTTCGACCAGCAACAGGGCTTCCGCTCTCGTCTCCGCCTCGCCTAACAAAAATGTAATTTCGACCTCACGGTTCGGCCGAATCTCCACTGCGGTTTGCAGAACGCCGCAAGGATCGAGGCCAGCACCGACGCGGTTGGACAGCGGATTTGGGCTTGCAAGCGCGGCGGGCAAAGCAAATGTGCCGTTCCGGCCGATGAACTCCGTGCGGTCGCCAGTGCATGAACGTTGCTCGCCAGCCAAATCGGCAAAGGCCACACGGGAACCGAACTCCATGCGCCACGGATTTCGCGCAAGCAACACACCGGTCTTGGGATCGATCTCCGTGACGACATAGGGCGCGCAAGCGGCGCGCGAAGGTCCGAGCACCCACTCCACATATGCCGTTATCGATAGCCGCCGCCGGCGGCCTGAGACGTTCTTGATCTTCAGCCTGGAAATCTTGATGGGATCGTCGAGCGGCACGAACTGCAAGAGATCGAGCGCAATCCCATGCGACACGTGCTCGAATCGGCTGTACCCCTGACCATGTCTGGCAATGTATCGGGAGCCGTCGTTGCGGATGGGAAGTGCGGTCGCCGTCCAGACATCTCCACTGTCCTGGTCGCGCACATAGATGGCTTCACCGGAGCTGTCGCTGACGGGGTCGTTCGACCGGGGAGTGAGCTGGTTCTCGCGGCTATTGAGCGACCATGTGTAGCCGCTGCCGTCAGCCGAGACCTGGAAGCCGAATGAGGGATTGGCGATGACATTCACCCAAGGCGCAGGCGTCGTTTGATCGCCGTCGAGGATGGTGACGTATTCCCGTCCATCTCGATCGAATCCGCCAATTCCGTTGAAGAATTCGAGCTGCGACGGCGCGATAAACTCAGGCGAACTCGCGATCCGCGGCTTCAGGCTTGGCGGTTCGGCGGCAGGCGCGATTTCGATGAGCCGCTTGACTTGCTTGGCGAGCCCGCCACTTCGGCTTACGATCACCACACGCGCAACCGTCTGAAGGAGATTTCGCACCTCAATAGACAACAGGTCGGCGCGCAGCAGAAACACGGCCCCTGGCGCGCTATCTTTCAGAGATGTTGATCGCGACACGTTTACTCGGACGACGGACTCCAGAGCCGTTTGCAGATCCTGCATATAGGAAGTGTTTCTCTCGTTGACGATCACCACGTCCACCGCGAGCTGCTTCATCCGCCAGTAGGAATGCGCGCGGATCAATTGGCGTACGGTCTCCAGGTGTTCGGCCTCGTCGATCCGGCACAACACAATTGGCAAGTCGCCGGAGATACCGTGCGCCCATAGAGCCGATGGCCCAAGATCGTTCCGTTTCAATATTTCCGATGACGGCCGCAGCGTCGGGTCCGAGTATATCACGCGATTGGCGAGACGCTGGAAGAGGTGCGCCTCGTCCGGTGTTATTCCGAGATGATTGAGCTGAACCTGGGCCTGGGTCCAGGCTAAGGTGGTTGCACGTTCGAACGCCGCGACATCGTGGTGCTTGTCAGCCAGGCTGATAACCTCATCGCGCGAACGGGCGAGCAGTGTCCAAAAAGAGAGGCGAACGGTCGCGCCGGGCGGGATGCGGACGCGCCGGCGGATGCTGAAGATCGGATCGAGAATCGTCCCGACGGTGTTCGAGAGAGGTCGGCCGCTGCTAATAGATATCGGCGAGCGC
>JBEKFI010000167.1:0-5168 GCA_050013395.1 Verrucomicrobiia bacterium
TGATTACCGGGCAGAGCCGGTCGATCGTCCCTGGGCGATAGGGTGGAAACCGCCAGCACCCGATGCTCCAGGCTCCGCGCCGCCAGTCCGCGCAACGACATCACCAGCGCGGCAGGCTCGGCGACGCCGACCTCGGCGAACATTTTCATGTACATGCCTTCGCGGAGGCCGAAGCCGGAGATGGTGATCGGCACGGCGGTCACCGAGTTGATGATCGGCAGGTACAGGAAATAGTCGATCAACTTGGCGGAGCGGATCCCGAGTCCGTAGCCGATGCAGACGATGCTGAGCATCGAGAAGAAGTGAACGGCAAACGAGATGAGCATCGTCTTGGTCAGCACCACAGGATGCGAGGCGTACACCCGATACGCCTCCACCAGGCGCCGCAGCATGTCGTAGCGCGGCAACCGCTGGAGCCAGGCGCGCAGCCGAGGGAACTTGTCGGCCAATCCCCGCCACAAACCGACGATTGTGATCGCCACCGTGGCCAGCACCACGGCGAGGGTCGCCACCGCAAACCAGAGCAGCTTCGGATCTTCGAAGACGCGTTTGTAATAGATGCCCATCATCACCAGCGCGATGATGAACAGGGCCAGCAGGCCGATCAATCGGTCCACCACCACCGTCGCCACCGACTCAGCCTTCTTATGGTGTGTCTCGTGCGCGACATACCAGGCTTTGACCACGTCGCCGCCCGTCGAGCCGAGCATGAACGCGTTGAAGAACAGGCCGATGAACGTAATCGAGAACAAGCGCGGGAACCTGACCTCCAGACCCTGGACGTGCAGAATCCAGCGCCAGCGAATAACGCCTAGCAAAGCAGGGATGCCCCCACAGATGACGGCGGCGGCGAACCACAGCGGTTCAATTCTCTGGAGCGCGTTCCACAACGACAACGGGCCAGCGTGCCAGACGATTCGCGCGCGTTCCATCCAGCTCATGGCGTTGGGATCGAGGCTATGCGCCTGAAAATACTCGTTCGCCTCGTTTTGAAAGATCCCGTTGAACAAGTAGGCGAGAATGCCCACGCTGACCAGGATGCGGATCAGCCCGCCCAGTTTCTTCTTCATGCGTTAACTGGGCTGTGAAGCAATTCCTGCGCTCGTTTCACTGAATCCACGATTTGTTTCACCTTCCATTCATGGTGAATCTCCCACGTCAGGATCATATCATCCGACACAAACCGCGACAGCCGTGTAAAATCGAACGTCCCGAAGCCCGGCGGTTGATGGTCAAACGCAGGCGGGGCAATGTCATGCAGATGCATCCCCGCCGTTCGTCCACGAAATCGTCCCAGCAGCGCCTCGTGGCTGGTGATGCCGAGATTCTCTTTCACCTGCGCGTGGCCGACGTCGTGCCAGTAGCCGAGTGCCTCACTCCTGAATCGCCGCAGAATCTCGTTCACCTCATCGTCGCTGGGGATCTCTTCGATCCCAAACCGCGTTTCCAAACCCAGTTTCACGCCCGTCTCTTTGGCGCGCGGGACGATCGCGTCCAGCGTGCGAAACACTTGATCGAGATACGGCTGTCGTTTCCGTGCGCGGATCTCGAAAGCTTTCTCCAGCAACCGTTGAAACTTCAAATCTTGCGTGCCCGCGTCGGCAGAGAGTCGGAGCAGGCGCAGCGTGTAATCCCGCACCGGCACGAGACCGAGATGCAGGACCACCGCCTTCGCCCCGAGGCTCGCAGCGCAGTCGATCGTGCGCAACGTGTGGCGCACGGCCAGTTCCCGCTCACGTTCGTTGCGGGAACTCGGCAAATAACAGTCTGGCGCCGGCCCGTTCACGCCCAGCGGGAGCGGGCAAAAATTGTGGAGCGAACTGATCCTGATTTCGTTCGCCGCCACGGCCTCCTTGATTCCGTCGAGTAGCGAAAGCCGTGTGGCATGGCCAAGTTCCGCGCAATCGAACCCGAGCGCGCGGATTTCATTCAGCATAGCGCGTCCGTCGGTGTGACGTTGCGAGTTCCAGCAGGTTGAGAATGCGAACATAAGCACTGAGGCCAACGGGCACCTTTCAGCGTTGCGTTGGCCTCCTTGGTTTGCTTGTCTGGCCGTCGATCAGTATCCCAGAAAACTCCGGGGACCTTTCGCTTTGCGCCGACGCTTTTCGCTCGGCTTTTCGTAATGACGGTGCGCCCGCGCTTCCCGAAGCGTGCCTTCGCGATCCAGCTTTTTCTTCAGCCGTCGCAGGGCTTTCTCCACAGGCTCACCTTTTTTCAGTTTGACTTCCGACAATTAGTTTCACACCCCTCTCTTATGCCGTTGGCGATAAAGAACATGAGACGACCCATGATATCCGTCCTCTCCCGCACTGTCAAAGGCTATCGAGGCCGCGAAATCGTTCAGCGCATCTTGGTACCACCGGATTGTAGCTGCGAGCCTGCGCGCGGTCTCTTTGGATTCTGCGGGGGACGACTTACCGCGAGCAGGCTCGCGGCTACAAAAGCCGTCGTTCTCCCATGACGGCGCGCAATTATTCACGCGCCCGCGAGAAATTCTTTCAGAGCGGTCGCTGTCTTTAATCCGATTCCAGGTACAGCGCCGATTTCCTCGGCGGCAGCCTGCCGCAGGCGCTGAATCGAACCAAAATATTGCAGCAGCGCAAGCTTGCGCTTTTCGCCCAAGCCGGAGAATTCGTCCAGAACCGATTCTTGGATTCGGCGCTTGCGCAGCTTCTGGTGATAAGCGTTGGCAAAACGATGCGCTTCGTCGCGCAGCCGTTGGATCAGATGCAACGCGAGCGAATTACGCGGAAGCCGCAGCGGCGCGGACTGCTGCGCCGTGTAAATCTCCTCCATTTGCTTGGCGAGCCCGATCACCGGCAAATCGCGAATGCCCAGTTGCGCCAACGCGCCCAGCGCGGCGCTGAGTTGTCCTTTGCCGCCGTCCACCATCACGAGATCGGGCAACGCGCCGCCTTCAGCCCGCACCCGCGCGCCTTCGCGCGCCGTAGCGCTTCGGCGCGCAGGCGCGTACCGGCGTCCCACCACCTCGGCCATCGAAGCGAAATCGTCGCTGCCTTCGACCGTCTTGATCTGATAATGACGGTAATGTTCCTTGTGCGGGCGGCCTTCACGGAAACAAACCGTCGAAGCGACGGAGAGCGTGCCGCTGATGTTTGAAATATCAAATCCCTCAATGTGAGATGGAAGCGTGGGCAAACCTAAAACGCGCTGTAACTCCACCATCTCCGCCTGCGGATCAATCTTCTGGGAAAAATCCCGGGCAAACTTCCGTTCGCGGGCCGCCCGCGCAATCTCGTGCAGACTCCCGATCACGTCGCGCAGTTGGGCGGCCTTCTCGAATTGCATTCCCTTCGCGGCCTGTTGCATCTCCTGTTCGAGTTGGTTGACGGCTTCCTTGTTCCTGCCATCCAGAAAATCGCAGGCGAGTTCGACCCGGCGCAGATATTCCTCGCGCGGCATGTCCTTGAGCGGAACGGGCACCAGATAGGTGGAATACTTCAGGTCCTTTTCCTTCGGCGCGCCCGTGCCCTGAACGAGCACGCCGTACTTCTTGCGAATCCACTGCATCGCCAGCCGGACCGACCCCGCGTGCGCGAACGGCCCGAAGTACCGCGCGCCATCGTCCTTCTTGAGCCGCGCGAACTTGAAGCGCGGATACGGCTCGTTCAGGCTGACCTTCACCATCAGGAACCGTTTGTCGTCCTTGAACATCGCGTTGTAGCGCGGCTTGTATTCCTTGATGAGTTTGCCTTCCAGCAGCAACGCCTCCGGCTCGCTCTTGACCACAAACGTCTCCACGTCGGCGATGGACTCGATCAGCGCCCGCGTTTTCGGGTCCCAAGCGTACCGGCGGGAGGGATGGAAGTATTGACCCACGCGCTTCCGCAACGACCGCGCCTTGCCGACGTAGATCACGCGCCCCAATTGGTCGCGCATCAGATACACGCCGGGCTTGTTCGGCAACTCCCGGACTTTGGATTTGAGATTGGCCGCCGACATTTTGCGATTGTTTGGATTTTCCCTGCGTCGTAGGATACCATAACGGCCCGAAATGAAGAACGGCGCGTTGCGGGCACTGGATAAAGGCGTGACGACACTGCGGTCCTTGGGGACGGTGACAGCCAGCCAGTTACGCGGCGACTGGAAGACGCGGCGAGCCATCGAGCGCGAATTGCAGATCGCCGTGGAGATCGTCATTGATGTGTGTCAGCGGATCATCTCGCTGGCCGGACAATCACCCGCCGCGACGGGTGCGGATGCGGTGTCGCGCTGTGTCCAACTTGGTGTCTTATCGTCCGTCGAACCATACCGGAAAATGGTGCAGTTCCGCAATTTCATCGTTCATCACTACGAGGATGTGGACCTTGAGATTCTGGTGGACATCGTGAATTACCGGCTTGGCGATTTCGAACGGTTTCGAGAAGAGGTGCTGCGCCATGTCCAACGTTGACCTGCGCAAAGCCCAGCCCGTGTTCGCCTCGGACGATCGCATCGTGGGAGCGTGGGTATTTGGCTCGGCCCAGACCGGCGAGTTGCGGGGTGAAGCTGACTTGGACGTTGCAGTGCTGTTCCGTTCCCGGCCGAATCTGGACACGTTGTGCGAATTGCGCGCACGACTGCAAGAGACGCTGGGGGTCGAGGCGATTGACTTGGTGGTGCTGAATGATGCGTCACCGCTGCTCGCGTTTGAGGCGCTGTGCGGACGACGATTGTACAGCCGCGATGACGACGCCTGCGCCGAGTTCGCTTCGCTCACTGCCCGCCAATACGAGGACGAAAAGGCCCAGTGCGAGTTTCACATGCTGGCGCGAGCGTGAGTAAATCAGTCCGTCGCACCGCACCCCAACCGATCGCGCATCAGATACACCCCCGGCTTGTTCGGCAACTCCCGGACTTTGGATTTGAGGTTCGGTTGCGCGTTCATCGGCACGCCGTATGATACTCGAATTGCCAGCAGATTTGGAGTGCGGCGGCCACGTGAAACGTGGCGAGCTTGACGCCGTTCCGCCGGGGCGGGATTGGGAAACTCGATGGGTTGTGCGCCGATCTCCTAACCGTGCACCTTTGCCATCCACCTCGAAAACTACAGCATTTCCACAAATCATATAGCGTAATGGGCGTGTAAAAAGAAGCCGCGGCAGTCGGCGGTTGAAATGGCATTGAAGGCGGTGCGTGCGGCTTCAATGAGTTGGTCCTGGGTC
>JBEKFI010000168.1:0-8286 GCA_050013395.1 Verrucomicrobiia bacterium
CTGTTGGACGCGCAAGGAGGCCTACATCAAGGCCCGGGGCGAAGGACTTTCACTGCCCTTGGACCAGTTTGACGTGTCGCTGGCTCCCGGGGAACCGGCCGCAGTACTCGGCACTCAACCAGATCCATCCGAAGCCTCCCGTTGGTCTCTTCAGGAACTTGCCGCCGGCCCCGGCTATGAAGCCGCTCTTGCCGTGGAAGGACGAGACTGGCGTCTTAGCTGTTGGCAATGGCCGGACCTGGGGCAGCAGTCAGTCTGAATGTTGCAGCTCATTTTTTCTCCATTTCTCGGCGAGCCGTTTGACGACCCAATAGGTGAGTAACGTAACGGGGGTGGCGATGATGATCGAACCAACGAACATGGCGGCGTAAACATCCCAACCCTTTTGCAAAACGTCCCACAGTCGTGCCTGATCCAACGTCAGCGGATGTTGCACCGGGAGAATCAATTTCCCCAATCGATATTCAGCCAGCCAGATCAAAGGCAAGAGCGGGATATAGAGAATCGCCGTCGTCGCCCCGGCGACAGCGGCGATCATGTTCCTCTTCAGCAGCCACGCCACCACGGTCGCCACGATGATGGGGGATGGATTCAACGGCAGGAGACTGGCAAAGATGCCGATGGAGAAGCCAGCCGCGATTTGGTCGGGTCGGACATCGAGGTGCGACAGTTTCTGCCAAATCTCTCGGGTTCGTTGTTTCAGGGTGATTCTGGTCATGGCTTATCCGAAACGATTCATTTCAGGACACCCCCTCACTCGTCCCCAACGCCACCAAACAACGGTGGCGCTGGTGCCGGCCTCTCCCCCGGCGGGGAGAGGCAAGCCGGACCCAACCGAACCGAACGGTGCCCTCGCCTCGCCCCTCCGAGGGGAGCCGAGTCCGCGAGACGCCGCCGTCGTGTGCGGCAAAGGCCGCCCCCGTGTTGTTTCGGGGACGGGTGAGGGGGATGTCGTAAGGTCAATTGCATCGTTGGCTCAGAGCGCGTGACTGGCGCGTGTCTCATCACTGGCGATCTGACCGTCATGCAAGCGAATCAACCGGTGCGCCCGCTCCATGACTTGAGGATCATGGGTGGCATAAACGAAAGTCGTGCCGTGAGCGCGATTGAGTTGTTCCATCACTTCGAGGAGAGCGGTCGCCGTCACCGAGTCGAGATTCGCCGTGGGTTCGTCCGCCAGGATCAGCGCCGGCTCGGTGACCATGGCTCGCGCCACAGCCACCCGCTGCTGTTGCCCGCCGGACAACTCGGCGGGACGACGATGGTCAAGACTGGCAAGACCGATTTCTGCGAACAGCTTTTGCACTCGTTCTTTGCGCTGCTCTACCGGCACGCCCTGCAGGAGCAAGGTAAATTCAGCGTTCTCCAGGGCGGTCAGGACCGGCAACAGGTTGTACGCTTGGAAGACGAAGCCGAGGCGCTGCAGCCGCAGACGAGCGAGCTCCCCCGGGGACAAGAGTTGAAGATTCTTCCCTTCCACCAACACGTCCCCGGCATCGGCTCGGTCGAGTCCGCCGATGATGTTCAGCAACGTGGTTTTGCCGGAACCGGACGGGCCGGCAATCGCGAGAAATTCTCCGGGAGCAACCCGCAGACTGACCCCGCGCAGTGCCGGAACCTCGATTGGCCCCGTGCGGTAGGTCTTCTTCACGTCCTTCAGTTCCACCGCCCACTCAGTCATATCGCCCTCCCAATCATGCTAAAACACCTTTAATGCGCCGGGCAGTTCGGTTCGCGCGGCCTTGAGCGCCGGATAAAAGGAGATGACGATCGCCATCAGAAACACAATGCCGACGGACGAAGCGATTCGCGTCAGGCTCAAGCGCGAGTAGATGATCGGGTCAAAAACGAGAGCGGTAGGAAGGCTGCTGTGGAAGAACCAGCGCAGATCCAACCCCGCGGTGGCGAAATAATGCTGGGCGCTCAACCCCAGCACCAGACCCAGAGCGAGACTGATCGCGGTGAGCGCCAACGACTCGCCAATGATCATGACGCCAAGCTGCACAGGCCGCAGGCCCAGAGCCGAACAGAGACCGAATTCATAGCGGCGCTCGAGTACTCGCATGAGAATCGTGTTGAGTATCCCCAACGCGACCATCGCGAGTACCACACCGTTCATGACATAATTGAAGGCCTCGTCCAACAAGAAGAGCTGAGCCAGTGACGGCATGGATTCCCGCCAGGGGAGAATTTCAACCGGAACCCCTGTCAACTGTTTCCGCAAGGCCCGGGCTACCATCAGCGAATCACCCTCCCGTTCCAGGAGGACCGCTACCTGAGTGACCCGGTCGGGCGCTCCGAGCAGTGCTTGGGCCTCGGGCAACGGCAACTGGATGATGTGGGCATCGATCGCTTGAACACCCGTGCGAAAGATCCCGGTCACCCGCAGCAGAGTGCTCTGCATTTCTCCTCCACCTGCGTCCGTCGCTTCCGTGTCGGGCGGTTGCACCGCCTGAGTCATGAGCACGACTTTGCCCCCGATCTTCACCGCGAGACTGCGGGCCAAATCCGCGCCAATGACAACGCCCGATTGTTGGTCGTCATTGAGATAGTTCCCCTCGACGATCCGCTGGGGAATCAGGGATACGGCCCGCTCCTCTTTGGGGACGACCCCCATCATGCTCACGCCACTGGCGTTGGCTGCCGAACTCAGCAGACCGGAGGCCAGCAGCCGGGGACTCACGCCTCGCACAACAGGCTTCAGGGCCTCGGTCTGCAAAAACTCCCCGGTCGTGGACACGACCCGGGCCGGCAGCAACAACTCCGCAGAGCCGGTGTCTTGATAGCCCTGTGCCTGGATGACGACGTGCCCGGTGCCGAATCTCACCCCGTTACCAACCATTTGCTCGTGGCTGCCATCGAGCAAGCCCAAGGAAATCAGCAGCAAGGTCAGACCCAAACCCAGGGCCAGCGCCGTCAGCAGGGTCCCGCGGGGATTGCGCCAGAGATTGCGCCACCCGATTTTCACCAGCAGGAGAATGCCCATCATCGCTAAACCTTTCGGAGCGCTTCCGTCGGCCGAAAGCGAGCCGCCCGCAACGCGGGATAGAGGGCCGACACCAGAGCCGCGACGGCCAGCCCCAGAGCGGCCTGAGCGTAGGCAGTGAAATCCTGCCGACCGTACCAGAGGGGGCCTACCACGACTCCGGCCAGAGAGACCGCGCCTTGATGATTGCCACCCAGATTCAGACCATGAATCTGCAAATACCAAAGGAGCGGCGCTCCAAGCGCTGCTCCCAAAACCAGACTGGCTCCCGCCAAACTTGCCGCCTCCGCCACGATGAGACCAACCACCTGAACCGGACGCATTCCCACGGCCATCAGCATGCCAAGCTCACGCGTGCGCTCGATGATCGCCATGAGCATGGTGTTGACGATACCCATGACTGCCAACAGGAAAAAGATGAAAAAGAGAATAAAAGTAACACGGCGATTGAACTGCACGTAGTCGGCCAGCTCCGGTGCCAGCTCCGGCCAAGCCCTCACCCGCACCGGAAAGGTTTTACTCAGTTGCACCTCCAGTGCCGCCGCCACCGCCGTCGCCGCGGTGATGTCATGGAGCTTGATCCCAACTTCATGGATCCTTCCCGACGGCAAGCGCAACAGCTCCTGCAGAGAAGTGAGAGACATGAGCAGTAGACCCCGGTCCATGGCGTCAAGCCCCGTGTGAAACATCCCGGCGACCGTGTACAGGTCATTTCCCGTCGAACCATCGGCCGCCGGCGTCAACAGGACGATTTCCGACCCCACCTCGACGCCAATCGTGGTGGCGAGTTTATCTCCCATCACGACACCTTTGGGCATCCGTCCGGCCAGGTAGCTCCCTTTTACCATCCGAGTTTGCAGCACGGTAATCTTCTGTTCCTGATCGGGGACGACGCCGAGGAGTTGCGCCCCGGCCGATTGATGGGTCGCGCTGACCAAGCCGTAGCCGTATACCCGGGGACTCGCAGCCTGGACCCGGGGGTCGGCGGCGATGGCGGCAACCAGCGCGCTGACCTCTGTCCCGTTTCGCCCTCCCAAGGTCTGGCCAGTGGGACGATCCGGGTAGTAACCCGGAGCGTGCACCTCAACATCAGAGAGAACAAGGCCCGTGCCGCTCTCGATCATCTGCTGCCTCAGCCCGGCCATCAGGCACGCAACGAACAGCAGCATGGCGTAGCCCAAGCCGATCGCCGCCGTGGTGATCAGTGTCCGCCGGGGATTACGCCAGAGATTGCGCCACGCGAGCCGCAGCAGCCGTCCGCTCATTGCTTCAGATTCTCCAGGGAAAACGTCCCCTCGCCAATCGGCACGTCGAAGGCAATATCTTCGTACGTGATCGTCGTCTGTTCAACCGCTTGGTCCAGAGGTCGCATCACCCCCTGAGCCAAAACACCGCCAGCCGCACCTGCCTTCTGACCGGCCTTGTCCATGGATTGCATGACCAGACGCGTCGGAATGAGCCTCCCGCTCACGGTTTTGTACTCGGAAAAGGTCAGTTCCCGGACCAGCTTCCCGTCCTCGTCATAATAACGTTCCCGGACGGGCATCAAGTCGGCTTGGCGGATCTCCAAAGTAATTTTCCCCCACACCACCACCGCGGCCGGCTTGGGTGTCAGGGTATATTCCGACACCGCGACCCCATCCCGCTGTCCTTCAAAAGAGGTCGCAATCACGTAGTCGTTGGTGAGGCGACTCTCTTTCACTAGGTCATCGAGGGTGAAGTGACTGCCCATCCACGAGGTCATCATCATCGAAGCCGGCATCTTCACCGTGCGGTTCGCTTTCGGCAGATAGTACCAGATCTTGCTGCCAACTTTCAGGATGGCCGTGCCCGCATCTTCCTGCGGGCGGCGAATGCGGATGAGGATGTTCGACTCGCCGAGCGACCAGAACTGCATTGAGATCTTTCGTTGCCAGTCTTCCTTGGTGATCTGCATTTCCACCGTGGCGATGCTGGATTGGCTGACAAACAGCCGAGCCACTCGATCCACGATCTCCCGCGCCCGTTGATCGTCCGCGGCCTGTGAGACTTGTCCCAAGCTCAGCCATATCAGCCCCAGGCAGATCGCGACGTTTCCTTTTTGCCATCGCATAAACAAACAGGTTATCTGGCGGGGGCGAGAAAAACAAGCGAAGCGAAAAGGCGGAAACAAACAGGTTATCTGGCGGGGGCGAGAAAAACAAGCGAAGCGAAAAGGCGGTAGTGCGTCAGTTTGAAAGTTGTGGACACTGCAATGCCGGCGGGAATGAGCTATCAGGACCAGGCGCGCCCAGTACATCGAGGCGACGATCAACACCAGTGTGCCCACCACGATCAGCGGCGACAATTTCAGAGACTTGGGTGGCACGGAGCGCGTTCCTTTCGATTGCCAGAATGGGCGGCGCTAGGTCTGACAGAACAAGAGACCAACGACCTGGCCGAGTATCTGAAGTCGCTCTAGGCGAATTTTGAAAAATGACTGGGAGGCGATGTTGTGAGGCGCGCCGCAGATAACAACAATCGCATTGACCCCGGGGACATAACCGAACACTGAAACGACCGCAGCGACGGTAACGTCGATCAGCGGCGGTGCTATTTCAGAAGATCAATCGCTTTGTCATGGAGCGTGGTGCATTGCTGCGAGAGCGTGGCCAGAAACTCCTTGCGAACCGGGTTGTCTTCTTGATCGTGCAATACCTTCGCCAGATGGGCGGCGTAATTCATGGCCTCGGTTTGGGTGAAGAGCAAACGGCGTTCAAACGTCTTGCCGCTGGAGAATAGTAACTGTTTGGTCACCGTCGAGTCGATCGCGGCGCGCGTCTTCTGTTCGATCTGGGGCAGATTCGTCATCTCAAAGCTCAGGTGCCGGTCTTTTTCGTGAAACAGATCCAGCGATTTCTTGGCCTGACCAGAGGTGTTCGCAATCTCTTTGATGACGTCAGCGACCGGGGGATCGGCGTGTTTGATGATGAGGATTTTGGCGACGTCACTTTCCTGACTCAGCAGTTGGTACAGGAGGCTGTAGCCTTCGTTGCGCACGCGAGCCTGACGCCAGGCAACGGTCGGGAGAATTTTTTGGACCGTCGAACAGCCTGTCACCGCCAGCGCGCACACGATCAGCGTTCCACAAGCCCAAGCCCGTCGTTTCATGAAGGCCTCAGTCTGGCTTGGGTTTTGTGTCCGCTGACGTTCTTCGTCGCGTTCGTCCTTCAAATCCGACCCGCAAGAACTAATACGAGCAGGATCGCGACTAACAGTCCAAGCCCGCCGCTCGGATAGTATCCCCAGTTTCTGCTGTGGGGCCAGGTGGGTAATGCGCCCACGAGGAAGAGAATGACCAATATCAATAGGATTAATCCCATACTGTTGCTCCTTTCTTTATCGCTGGCGGTAAGCTACGCCAAGAGCCGGCGTCTTCCCGGCTTATCGTCAGGGCATGAAAGCCAATCACCAGAAGGCCGAGAAAGACGACGAAAAGAAGGATTAGCGCGCCAAGGGAATAGGAGATTGTCGTGAGCAGTCACAGCAAACATGGCATCCTCAGCCACTGGCGCTCGATTGTGTCGGAGACGGTCGCGTGTGTTTCCTGCTGGTCAGCCGTTCCGTCCGCTACTGCGCAAAAATCCGAGTCCCCGTCCTTGATTGCTTTCCTGTCAGTTTCCACGATTCCGGCGGAGTCCATCCGGACCAACATCAGCGAACGGATCGACCGTCAGGCGCTTACCGAGCGTGACCGCCAGGCGATTCTGATGCCCCACCGCAAGCCGACGGACGCCGAGGCGTGGGAAAAATTCGAGTCGGAATTTCGGCCAGAGCAACGGAGTCCGTCGCCCGTCAAGCACCAGATCGAAACCGCCAAATACGGCCTCGATGTGACCGTGTTTGCCGTTGATCGCTTCGTCAAAAGCATCACGAACCACGCCGACTTCGAATTCAATCAGGGCCGCCTGCGCCGCACGCCGGCAAACCCTCTCGAAAGGTCCTTGGGCAACCCGCGCGTGAAGCTTGATCTCGACCTGACGCATGGCCGACCGTACCTCGGCGCCCGCGTCGTCATCCCGTTTGGCAACTGACGTGCCGCTGGCAGGATTTCTTTCTCGCTTCGAAAACACGATTACCGGTTCAAGGGAAAAACAGTGCACGCAAAGCGGGGTCACGCCTGCAAAGGGGTGACCCCATTGTCATTGAGTCGTGGGAATCCCGTGCCGAGGCACCGGAATAGAGGACAACCGCATTCCCGTGGACTTCAGGAAAGGCAAAGCGGTATAAACGACATGTGCCCTCGGTTGCAGATCATGAATTCCGATCCTCCAGGTCCGGTGTCCGATTCGAAGAATGCGGCCGGTTCAGTGGCTGTTGCCACGGCGACACAGTACTTCGTCCGACATGTCATTGTGAATGATCTGAGCCATTCCCCCGGAGCCAGCCATGCCCGTTGAATTCAAGGACTACTACGACGTTCTCGGCGTGGCCCGAACCGCGACCGACGAGGAAATCAAGAAGGCATTCCGCAAGCTCGCCCACCAGTATCACCCCGACGTCGCCAAAGACAAAACCACGGCCGAAGAAAAGTTCAAGGAAATCAACGAGGCCAACGAAGTCCTCAGCGACCCGGAGAAACGACGAAAGTACGACGAACTGGGAGCGAACTGGAACCGTCCGGAACGGCAGTCGACGCAGCCGCAGGGCGGATTCGGCGGAGGTCCCGAAGAGGGTTCTGAATTCCATTTCGATGGCACGGGCTTCAGCGATTTCTTCGAGCAGTTCTTTGGAAGTCGCGGTCGCCCATTTGGTGGTTTCGGCCGAACGGGGGAGAATGGCACGGGCGGCGCGCCATTCGCCCAACGCGGCCAGGACATCGAGGGCGACATCTTGGTGACGCTTGGCGAAATCTTGCACGGTTCGACGCGCACGATCCGCCTACAGCGTACCGATCCGCGCACCGGGCAATCGACAATGCAGACCTTGCGGGTGAAAATCCCACCCGGCGTACGGGAAGCGCAGCTCATCCGTCTCGCGGGCAAAGGCCAGGAAGGCATCGGTGGGGGCGATTCGGGCAATCTCTACTTGCGTGTGAAGTTCGCCCAGCACCCCGACTTCCGCGTGCGGGGTGCTGACCTGTATTACGATTTGGAGCTGTCCCCGTGGGAAGCGGTGCTGGGTGCCACCGCCCACATCCCAACTCTTGATGGAAGGGTATCCGTGAAAATTCCGGCGGGCACAGCGGCGGAACGGCAATTTCGTTTGCGTGGGAAGGGCTTGCCCACGGGGGACGGAACGCGGGGCGACCTGTATGCCATTGTGTCCATCCAGGTCCCGTC
>JBEKFI010000169.1:0-5094 GCA_050013395.1 Verrucomicrobiia bacterium
TTGCATAGTTGTTGTCGGCTATCGTCCCGCTTGAGGAATACGTGCCGTAGCCGGATGTAACGAAGGTATGCGATTGGTCCGGCACAAGGTTGTACCACGCGATATTCGTAAAGAAATTGCGGAAGTACTGCAGATTCGTCATGCCGGGACTGTTCAGATAACTCTGCCATCCGCTCGCGAAAGTCCACGTGTAGTGATTCCCGTACATGTGACCCGCCAAAGCCCCGCCCAACAGAGACCAGTACTCTTGCCGGCGCAGGACCGCCAAACTCGGGGGCAACTCGCCGATACCACCGACGGTCTCATATTCATAGTTCGCCTCCTCCAGGAGAACCGGCACGGCACCGGCGTTATACGCCGTCAGGCACTCCGCGTAGGTCGGATAATAGGTGTAAGCCGAGTCAAGCGTAATGATGGACGACCAGTTGGCGTCCTCCAAAGAATAACTGACGAAGTAATCCAACTCCGAGGTCTGCAAATGGTTCGGGTCCTCATCTTGGATTCCCTTCGCGACGGAAGTTACCACCAGATCATTTGTCGCCGTACTCCAAGTCTGGAAGTCGTTTCCGGTTATCCAGACGATGTTGGTGCAATCCTTGTAGCGAGTGCCGAGAAACTGACCGTACTGCCGGCATCGGTTCGTCCCGTTCGCCAGAGCCACAGCCGTCCAATCACCGGTTTCGAGGGAGTCCAATAACAGTTGAATCCCATTCGTTGCAGCCATGATCACAATCAAGTCCACGTGCGCCCAATAAGTAGAGTTGGGAGTCGTAAGATCATACGCCCCGCCGCTCACCGTTCCGGTGAAGGGAACTGTCGCGCCATCAATCAAACTGCCATTGGCACGCCCATCCACGTAAGTCGTGCAAAGCAACTCAACCCAAAGAGTGTTGAATCCATTTGTGGCCCGGTTGCGCAAGTAGGTCGCCGCGTCCGCAGTGCTCAAATTGCAGATGATGCTGTGCGGGGAATCTCCAATCATGAGGAACGGGTTTCCGCTGGCGTCCACCAGGTAACGCCCGTTGGCGCTGGCCCGGACCGGATAATTCGCAGCCAGCGCAGTGCCACAGCACAGAAGCCCGAGCAAGGTTAGAAGCCGTGCATGCATACGATAGTCGTCATAGCGACGCCGATGTTGCTGGTGGTGTAGATTTCCGCGTTCGTACTGGCAGTCGAGCCGGTGGCCTTCCAGACTGTGTCTTGCCAGTAGGTGTTGGCGATTTGGTAATTACCGATAATGCTCTGAACTGCTGTGAGGGCGGGCGCAACCAGAGTAGAGGTTCCGGTGTACCCGAGATTGTAATGGCCAAGGACAAGGTGGCTGCTGGCGGAAACCAAATAATTTGAGGACAAAGTGGTGCAGGCCGCAACCATGTTCGTGGCCATCGGCCCGAAAGCGCTGGATGAGTTGGTCACTACTGCGGCATAGCCGGAAGCGCCGCCCTCGGTCAACGTTAAGTAAACGTTGATTGTGTGAGCGGTCGACGGCGGGTTCGTGAAGACATACATATTGACGACCCCGTAAGTGGTGTCATGGTTGTTTGTCAGGAGCAAGCCGCTCTGGCCAGCGGTGTTGGTAATCGTAAAGGTGGCGTCAGGAGGATAAAACATAAACGACACGACTTCGTTGCGGTTGGAACCGGCGAGGTCGGCAATCGCAAACGACAAAGTTGCATGCCCGCCGCTCTGCATCGCCCCATTCGTAAGCACTGAAGAAACGCCGGGAGGACCCGACCAATATGTGCCGCCGCCTGAAACGGCTACCGCGTTTTGCCGCCAGCTTACGCCCCCGCCAGGCATAGGCACGAACTGGGCGCGGCTCGGGAAAGCAGAAAGCAGAAAGCAGAAAGCAGAAAGCAGCCAAGCGCAAGTCAGCGCCAGGCGATCGAGCGCGCTTCTTGATTTCTGCTTTCTGCTTTCCGAATTTCTGCTTTTCATATCAATGTGGCTCCCACGAAATATTGGTGATCAGCGTGCCCCAGCCGTGGACCTGGAAGACGGCCCAGTGGCTATTGGTCACGTAATAGACCGGCGGGCTGGCGTAGCCCAAACTGGCGTTCGGGCTGGAGCCACCGGGAAAAGTGACGGTGTAGGTCGTTGAAGGGGAGGAATTGGTGCAAAGGAGGTAGATGCCCCACAGTTGATTGTTCGGGACCCCGGCGAAATTGGCCAGCACGATGTTGGCCGTCAGATTGATCGCGTAGGCGGTCGAGGCTGAGAGGGTGAGGCTCGATGGGCCATTAGTGGGCATCACGAAGCCGCCGATAAATTGGTGGGCGCTATCCACGGTCACATTGTTGCTGAACGTGGTTGCCGTAGCGACGCCGTTGGTGAGAATGGCGCCGGGCAAAGCGCCGGCAATGTCACTGCTGCTGAGCGTATGGGCAATCATCTTCCCGTTGGCATCAGTCCCGGTGAATGTGGCGCTGGTCAAGGTCGTATTGGTCATGCCGTTCGTGACGGTGATGCCCGCCAGAATGGCGTTGCTCGCGTAGAACACGCCGTTGCTCGCCGTCGCCAGGATGTTCACCACATTAGCCGCGTTCCACAGGGCAAAGACGCCAGCAGCGCCAGCCGGCCCTTGGAAACCAGCAGCTTCAACAACACCTCCAAAGAAATTCGTCTTGTTGGCGTTCGTGACTACAAGGGAGTCGAGTTGCGCGGCGCCGGCCAGTCGGTTCGTGCCCGTGGCCGTGTTGGTGATCAGCCCGGACATGCCGAGGAATGTCAGGTCGTAAAGGCCATACCCGCCCACATCCGCATTGGCACTAAGGGGGAAGCCGCTGCCGCCTGCGGGCGCTGTCCAGCCCCCAAGGCCGTTCCAGAAAAGTGATGAGTTTCCGCCTGACCCCATGCCGGACGCGAGGGCGCTCGGGGAGTTCGTAATCTTCTGCGCCTCTGCCGTTGCGCCGCCAAGGGTGAACGTCGTAACCCCGCTGTTCGTTACGGGTGTAGCTGTCACGCCTCCCCCACCCACAACCAAGGCCAAGTTGGTCTGAACCCCGCCGCTCTGCGCCAGCCAGCCGACTGTGTTGTTGCCGCCTGCCCAGCCCAGGACGTAGTTCGGAGTTGCGCCGTTAGTCCTGATGCCCCCAGGTGGGATATTGGTAAAGCCATAGCCGTTGGCATAGCACGCACCGTTCGTGCCGATTTGAAATAGCACCGTAACCCCGCCTCCGGGCGGCGTGAAACTCATGTAAAATCCCTCCCCGTTGGCCACGGTCGTTTCGGCCAAAGACCAATATCCGCATGCAGAATCTTGGATACGGAACGTTGGGTTCGCCGTTGGAGATGAGGCAACGACAACATTGAAGTTCGTGCTGTAGAGGGTATTGGCCACAGCCACACCTCCTGTGGCAGTGAGGTTTCCTCCCAGGTAGGACGCCCCGCCAACTGTGAGTGTGTTCGTGACAATCACCGAGGTAAAATTGGCGTTCGGAGCCGTTGACTGGTAGAACGATGTCACCCCGTTGATATTGACGGCGAGGGCGGTCACAGAGGCGAGTTCGCCAGGCACGGCCCGAGCGGAGTTGTGGAAATTCTCAAAACCGGGGTTGTCGCCCCAAATAGTGTCCCCAAAAATATAGACATTCGTTGGGGTCGTTCCATTGGGGACCTCAACCATATAAGCGAAGTTCGAGTACGTGTTCAAGGCCATGTTAACATTCGTAGCCGTGCCGATGCTTACGGGCCGTCCTTCCCCAGAAGGAGAATAAACCCAGTTGTTAATGACATCCACATTCATTGCCCCGTCCCGTATTTGGATGGGGGGACCCCAGTTTCCAGATGTGATGTGGTTGCCGGCGATCCTGACGCGGTTTGCGTATGCACAAATCTGAATAGTGTAAGTCAATCCAGTGCTAATCATCGTATTGTCGGTGATGATAGCATGACCAACATAAGGGGTTACGGTGTTGCCGACTTTGACGCAAGCACTACTGCTTGTTCCATCCGATCCATTCGGCCCAGGTATAAAAGTGCAGCCATGAATCTCGTTGTCGGAACCGCGTGCGTCCACGCCCATTGAGCAGTTTGTAAAGGTGCAACCGTCCACGAGGACCTTGTCCGTGTACCCGTTGGCGTAGATGCTCTGGTTGGCCGTATTGGTGCAGCCAAAGCCAGAAAACGTGCAGTCACGGACGTTGACATACCCACCGTCAGTATAGATGCCGCTTCCGGTATATTGGCTACCACTCGAACACGCACTGAAATAGCAATTCTCGACGCTGACTCGCGGATGCGTGGTCTGGCCCTCAACGATAAGAGCGCCATAACCGCACCCGACAACATCACAGTTCCGAAGTGTTCCGTTGGTGCAGTTGTCGAATTCGATGGCAGATAGTGGGTGGGGGATGTTCGTCGTGCTGTTGCCGGTGTCGTCAAACGACACGCCGTCAATCAGGATCGAGCCGGGGTATGCAGTGCTGCCGAGGCTGCCGAAGTACAAAAGATGACCCCCGACGCTCGGATGCCGCTTCACCCAGGACTTGCCACGGACGCCGTAGATGGCAATCGAACCGTTCGTGAAATTGGCCGCGCCCAGCGAGTAGCTGTTGCTCACGCCGCTGGTGATGAGGTTGGTCCCCGGCGGGATATAAATCGCGGGCGGCCCGTTTGTCTGGGCAATGTTGAACGCGGCCTGCCAGGCAGCCGTGTCATCGGTGGTGCCGTCTCCTTTGGCGCCCAAGTTGGCCAGGTTCAGGGCCAAGATGCCATTCACGTTGGTCAGGCCCGAGCCGGAGCCGGTGAGGTTCGTTCCCACAACCAAATTCCGCACCGTGGTCACGTATCCGCTGTCCGAGATGTTCGTGGATGGCGTTCCGATAACACCAGTCAATGCCGTGCCGTTGCCTGCAAAAACGTTGGCCGGGTTGCTGAACACTTGCTTGCCCGGCCAGGTGTTCGTGCTGTCGAGCGTCGGTATGGCCGCCCAGAGGGGGAAGGTTGAGAGCAACAGGCCCAGGGACAAAAGGGAGCGTTTCATATCACATCCAAATGTGGAGCGTGGTGCTCCAAGTGTAAGTGTCTCCCGTCCCGTCCGCCGAGTAGCAGATCGCCGGATTGTCCTCATTAGACGGAGTAGCGACTGGGGGG
>JBEKFI010000170.1:0-5086 GCA_050013395.1 Verrucomicrobiia bacterium
CTTGCAGCCCGACCCAATGCTCGATGCCACCGCCCATGTGCACGCAAGCGCCCGTTGCGGGCTTCAGGCCGTACTTCGCGCGGTCAATCAACGAATACAGCGGGACCAGCACGCGCGCGTCGTGCCCGAGTTGCCGCAACGCCTTCGACAAACCCGCCACGACGTCGCCGAGTCCGCCCGTCTTCGCATACGGCGTGCACTCCGACGCGACAAACAGCACGCGCAACGTTTCCTTTGCTTTCTTTGAGGGCCTCTTCTTGGGTTTTCTGGTCGCCATTCGGTGGGCGGGAAAATACCGACAGCCCGCCGCGAACGCCAGCCGAAATCACAACAACGCGTCGCGCTAGGTATTAGTGCGGCGGCACGCGGCCTTCGTCGGCGTCGATGTAGTCGAAGAAGGTCTGGATGTCGGTGCGGTGAGACAGGCCGCTTTCCTTGAGGCGTTCGACCAATCGTTTGCTGGAGGAGTCGCGCCAGCCGCGTTTCTGCATGTAATCGTTCCAGATTCCAATCTCTTCGTCGGTCGGTTTGCGGCCGTGGGCGAAACACCACTGCAGGATCTCGTTGTCCGTGCCGCCTTGTTTGACGCGCGCGACGATGCCGTCGTAGTTGACGTGCAGGAAACTGCAACAACGGCCATCGAAGCCTTTGCCGAGGTTTTCGTGGTAGTCGGCGGGCAGTTTGCCCTGCGCGTGCAGCCGGATTTTGTCGAGCATGCGCCCGAAGTAAACGATGCCGCCGACCGTATCGTGGCAACTGCGGAGGTTGGGAACGTTCATGGCGCAGAGTCTAGTGCAAGAAGATTTAGCGAGCAATCCCCAGCCAGTTGTGTCTTAATAGGCTGGCTGGTGAACAACCTTTACCAAGAGGAGACGTCGATGCAAGTCATCATGTTGAGAGCGGTGAAATATCTCGGGTTCGCAGCGCTGGCTCTGGCCGTCGCCACATCGGGCGAAGCGGCAAAGTTTAGGGCCGGCAGCTTGAAGGGGACGTTCGTCTTTCAGCTTCATGGAGTGACGAGCTTCGCGCCGTTCTACGACGGCACAGCGGGCAAAACGAATTCCGGCATCGCCACCGCGCCACGTCAGGACATCCTGAGGGTCGGCGTTTTCACCTCCGATGGGAAAGGCAACCTGGTCGGGCGGACAATCGCCACCACCGACGATGGAATATCCACGGTCGTGATCGACTACAACTGGACCGGCACCTACAGCGTCAGCACCAACCGCGACGGCACGGGCACGATGACAATCAACGCGCCCACCGGAGCGGACATCAACTCCTGCAAGTCGGGTGATGGAACTTCACAGAGCGGTTGCGAGGCGTTTGAAGGCGTCGAGACTTACGCAATCGTCATCTCAGGCGACAACAAAGGCAAGGCGGTTGGCATGATCCAGACGGACAATGCCGGTGGCGGCGCGAAGATTTTCCTGACGGGCGGCGCGCGGACGCAAAGCACCAGCAAAGGCGGCGGCGGCAGCAGCTTCCCGTTCCCGTTCTAGCGAGGCGAGTCAGTCGTGGTGGAGGACGGCGTTCGCGGCTGCGGTGCGTCTCCAAAAGACAAGAATCATCTGAGCCGCGATGAGCGCCAGCAGCGCCGCCGCGCAGAACAAGTACGGGGTGCGCAACCCGTGACTGTTCCCGACCCAGCCCGCCAGCAGCGGCCCGAAAAACATGCCGCTGCCAACCATCGCTTCGTGGAAGCCGCTGCCTTTGCCTTTTTCACTCATCTCTTCGAGCGTGAAGTAGATGCTCGCCTGATACGCGTAACCCGATACCACGCCGCCGATCACCCACGCCGTTGCGAACATCCACGTCGCGTTCGCTAGGCCGATCCACACGATGCTGGTTGCGCAACACGCCTGCGCCACCCATAATGGCCACAGCCGCGTTCGCCAGAACGTCAGCAGTTGCAGTGCGACAAATGCCGCCAGGGCGGCACCGCGTCCCGCTGCCAACAATGCACCGTGCACGTCAGCGCTGATGCCGAGATGCGTTGCCAGTTGCGGGAACAGCGCGGCTGTGCCGTTGAGCGCGAAGTTCGTCGCGAACAGCGCCAGCCAGGCCGTTTTGCGGAATCCACGGCCGGCCGGCACGTGAGGTTCTTGGTAGGGACGGACCGCCGGGCCGTCCGAGTCGTTCGGCTCGCCCGGCGGTCGAGCCCTACCTTCAACAGGCAAGAGCAAGAGCGCGACGATAATGAGAATCACGCCTGCCGACGCATAGAAGGCCAATTTTGGCCAGTGCTTGAAGATGACCCCGGTGCAGCCGAAACCCAATAGGAGACCGGTGTTCCATACCACGCCGAAAGTGGTCAACCGTTTCACCAGTTGCGCGCCGCTCAATCCTTCGCCGAGCCAGGCGATGATCGACGGCCAGAAACACGCGATGCCGGCGCCGATGCCCGCGCTGAACCAGAGCAGCAACGGCACGCGCGTCGTGAACGAACAAATCAACGTCATGCTCGACGCAATGAGACAACCGATGACGGCCAGCTTGCGACGGCCCACCCGGTCCGACAGGTGACCTGTCAGGAGCACCAGCGCGCCGTACACGCCGATCCACACCGCCGCCAGCCAGCCGAGTTCCGACGCGCTGGCGCCGAGCTCGGCGGCGCGTCGGCTGATCGCAAACGACACCCCTGCCACGCTCATGTCCATCAACAACGACACGAGGTAGAGAATGTAAAGCTGGTTCAACATTGAGAATACGATGACGCCTGAGCAGTGGAGCGATGGCAGCGTAATCCAGTACTCCATCACTCCAATGCCCCACCGCCCCATTTGTCGCAGCTCGCACTCTATCCTTCATTTTTTCACAGGCGCAACTATAATCCCCGCCCATGCAAGTTTTGGTAGCGACGCGGAACAAGGACAAGTTGAAGGAGATTCAGGCGCTTCTGGCTGATTTGAAGTTGGAAGTCGTCTCGGCGGCGGACGTCAAGGGATTGCCGCAAATCGACGAGGACGGCGCGACGATTCGGGACAACGCCGTCAAGAAGGCGGTCGAGACGGCGAAGGCGGCCCGGATGTTGACGCTTGCCGACGACACGGGACTCGAAGTGGATGCACTCAACGGCAAACCGGGTGTGCGCTCGGCGCGGTTCGCAGGCGACGACGGAAGCTATCACGAGAACAACAAGAAGTTGTTGGGATTGTTGAAAGGCGTAGCGATGGAAAAACGCACGGCGCGGTTCCGTTGCGTCGCCGCGATTGCGGACGAGAACGGGCTCGTGGACGTGGTCGAGGGCATCTGCAATGGCACGATCATCGAGGAGGAACGCGGCGGCGGCGGTTTCGGTTACGACCCGCTCTTCATTGCCGACGGGCAGGTAAAGACGTTCGGAGAGCTGTCGCCTGACGTGAAGAACCGGATCAGCCATCGCGCGAAGGCGCTGCAAAAGGCGTGGGCGGTTTTGTCCCGGTATTTGAGGGAGCGGCAATGAAGATCGTTAAAATGGTTAGAAAGGTCAAAACCGTTAAAACATCGAAGTCAGCCCGTCGCTTGCAGCTTTTAACCTTTTTAACGACTTTAACGGTTTTGACGTCCTCTCCATGAAAGCCTTTATCCTCGCGGCGGGGTTGGGGACACGGTTGCGGTCCCTGGGGCTGGATGTGCCCAAAGTGATGGTGCCGATCGGCGGCAAGCCGGTGTTGCAGCACCACATCGAGTTGTTTCGCGAGCAGGGGATTCGTGAGCTCATCATCAACCTCCACTACATGCCTGAAAAGATCACGAGCTATTTCGGGGACGGGAGCAAGTTTGGTGTAGCGATCACCTACTCGCTTGAACCGAAGCTGCTGGGCACGGCCGGCGCGGTAAAAAAGATGGAGCATTTGCTGCGCGATGGCCCGTTCATCGTGTTTTACGGGGACAATCTCGTGCGCACCCAGTTCGCGCCGCTGCTGGAGTTTCACCGCGCGCGGAAAGCATTGGCGACGATCGCCTTATTCGAGTCGCCTGAGCCGTGGACGGGGGGGGTAGTGGAGACGGATGCGGCGGGGCGAGTCTTGCGGTTCATCGAAAAGCCCGATCCAAAACAGGTTTCGACAAACCTCATTAGTGCTGGTATTTTTGTGGTCGAGCCGCAAGTGTTGAACGAGATTTCCGCGGGTCAGTTTTATGACTTCGGGAAGGATTTGTTTCCCAAACTGCTGGCGGAGGGGAAACCGTTGTACGCGATGAAACCAGAGGCATACGTGCAGGATGTCGGCACGCCCGAGCGATTAGCCAAGGCGCAACGCGACTACGAAAAAGGACTGGAGTGATGGAGCACTGGAGTATTGGAGTCAAGGAACGGAAACCACCGGTTCTAAACCGGATTTTCTGGGGTAGCATTACTCTATCACCCCGACACTCCATTACCCCAATTCCCCTATGATCATCACCCAGACACCCTTGCGCGTGTCGTTTGCCGGCGGCGGCACGGATTTCCGCGATTTCTTTGAAAAGCACGGCGGCTGCGTCGTCAGTTCGGCGATCGACAAGTTTGTTTACTGCATTGTCAAGGAGCGATTCGACGACAAGATTTACGTCAGTTACTCGAAGAAGGAGATTGTTGATTCCGTGGACCAACTGGAGCACGAACTCGTGCGCGAGGCGATGCGCAAGGTCGGCGTGACCAAAGCCGTGGAGGTTTCCTTTCTTTCCGATATTCCCGCCGAAGGTTCGGGCTTGGGTTCGTCCAGCAGCGTTACGGTCGGCGTGCTCAACGCGTTGTATCACCTCGTTGGCGCGACACCGACAGCCGAGCAGTTGGCGCGCGAGGCCTGCGAAATCGAGATCGACATTCTGGGTAAGCCCATCGGAGTACAGGATCAATACATCGCCTCCTACGGCGGCTTGCGATATTTTCAGCTTGGGCCGGGGCGCGACATCAAGGTGACCGACGTGAAAATGTCCCGCACGGTTCTCGAGGACATGGACAACATGCTCATGTTGTTTTACACAGGCAAGACCCGCAAAGCCGCAACGATTCTCTCGGAGCAGAAATCGAACATCGCCCGGAAGCTGGACGTGCTGCGTGAGATGACGCGGCAAGCCCAGGAAGTGCGCCAGATTATTGAAGCAGGCGATGCCCAAGGGT
>JBEKFI010000171.1:0-5059 GCA_050013395.1 Verrucomicrobiia bacterium
GTTGAGTGCCGAGTACTGCGGCCGGTTCCCCGGGAGCCAGCGACACGTCAAACTGGTCCAAGGGCAGTGAAAGTCCTTCGCCCCGGGCCTTGATGTAGGCCTCCTTGCGCGTCCAACAGCGAAAGAACGCCTCACGCTGCACCTCGGTGGGGAGTGTCCGGAGCATCGCAACCTCCCGTCGTGAGAAAAACCGCTCGGCAATCTCCGCGACTTCCAGATCGAACCGGATGCGCTCGATGTCGATGCCCACCTCCCGACCACGAGTGACCGCGTACAGGGCGACTCCGTAGGAGTGGGACACGCTAAAGCGGATCGCATCCCCATCCGATTCTCCGGCAAGGGCAGGTTTTCCATGAGAGTTGTAGCAAAAGGACAGGCATTCGGGCGGTCGATTCAAGTAGCCGCCGAGGATGGCCCGGAGCACTCCACGAGCGGCGATAAAGTGCTCGCGGTCTTTCTCAAAATAAAACCGCTCAGCCCTCGCCTGTTCATCCGCAGCAAGGTTGTGGAGGAAGCTCTGAATCTGTGACGGGGTCTGGTCCAAGGTCGCTCGCCAGACATGAACCTCATCGCAACCCAACACCAAAGTTTCTGGTGGAGAGCGCCACGGAGGAACCGGAGAGCGGATGGGTGCTGCTTTCATGTGGTGGTTCTCACCCGTCTCCGCGCAGTTCCTGAGAGAGCACCTGAAGAATGAGCGGCTGAGCTGTGTTCCAGAAGAAGTGGTCACCGGGGAACATCCGCAGCGAGAAGGAAACACTCGTTTGATCACGCCAGGCTTCGAGATCGCCACAACTCACCCGCTGATCCTGCAAGCCGCCAAAGGCGGAGATCGGGCAGTGGAGAGGAGGCTCGGGTGAGTACACGTAATTCTCGTAAACGGCGAAATCTGCCCGCAGGACCGGAAGCACGATCTCCATGAGTTCTGCCTCTTCCAACACTTTTCCGGGAATGCCATTCAGGCGACGCAATTCGGCGAGGAGCTCCTCCTCGGGCAGGGCATGGATCGGCCGGTCTCGATGAGGGATCTGCGGCGCGCGATCCGCCGAGACAAACAGGCGAACCGGCTGAACCCCAGACTGTCGCCGGAGCTGACGGGCGAGTTCAAAGCCAACCAATGCTCCCAGGCTGTGACCGAAGAAGGCAAACGGCTTGTCCAGAAGTGGAACCAAGGCTTGGGCGAGGGCTTCGATGAGAGGCGCGAGCTGAGTGAACGGAGTCTCCATCAGCCGTGTTCCCCGACCGGGGAACTGAATCGGGCAGACCTCAACATCCGCCGGCAAGCCGTCCGACCACGTGCGAAAAATCGAGGCACCGGTTCCTGCGTACGGGAAACAGAACAGACGAAGGCGGGCCTGTGCGTTCGGTTTGCGGAAGGCAATCCAGGAGTCAAAGACGGTTACAGTGGTCATGGATCGATCTTTCCTGTTGCTCCATTTTCTTCCGGGAGTATGTAGCTAGCGCAATCCGGTCGTCAAGCAGGCCGTGGCCGAAGTTCAAGCGGGAGAGTCAATCGTCCTGAGTGAATCGTAGCGCAGTTGTACCGGCAGGCGCACCAGTTACTTGAACTTGGCGAAACGCTGGTCGATCTCCGGTCTCAATTCAATGCCGACTTGCTCAAAAACCTCGAGCAGGTCAGTGTATGCACCCTTGCCGCCAAGGAAGTCCCAAAACTCCTCGGCAACCAGTAATTCCTCCGGCAAGTCATAGAGGCCGGCAAGAGTCCACCGCTGATAAGGCTCCGGCTCATAAGGATTGTACGGGATCGCCAACCCCGTTTTCAGTTGCGCTTTCGGATTGGCCTGGAGCCGGTAAGCCGCCCACTCAAGTAGCTTCCGCTTATGCGCCTTGAACTCGTCCATGTTCGGCTTTGCCGTTTTCAGATCGAAGTAATACTCGACGCCGTTGTTGGCGATTAGGAACACGTCAACGCGCGGTTGCTTAACTTTCTTGATCGTACCGGTGTTGGCGACCTTCCTGACGCGCTCGATTTCCGCTTGCTTATCCGGCTTGGCCGCGCTGGTGGTCAACTCGTCAATGATTTCCTGCACTTCTGTTTGCGCGCCCATACTTACTTTCGCGTTCAACTCTTTATACTGCGCTTCGGCCTGCTTGAAGTTCGGACGCGCCAAGATAACCGCCACCTCTTCAAAAACCGACGTTCCCAAAGTCGTGTTGATGGACTGGACGAACGAAAACAACGCCATTCGATCTTTGCCAAGGAGACGCGTGTGGAACGGCGTCAGAAACTGAAAGAATACACTAGCACGAACGACTCAGCCGTGCCGGGACGCTGCCAACGGGAAGAACTCGGCGTATGGAATACTGCGGTCACACTCCATGCACACGTAGTGAGCAACGTTCCTAATCTTCGGTTCGACGAAGTTCGCCGAGCTATCCACAACGTCAACCGCAACGTCGAACACCTCAAGAAAGGTGTCCTCGTTGCCACACTCACACCGGTAAGCCATAATAACCTCCGTCGTGCTTCAAATACCGACTTTGTTGCGTAACTCCTCTAGTCGCGTTTCGGCGGCGTATATTTCGCCCACTTCTTCAGGCTCTACGTTCTTGAACCGTTCGGCCATCTCAGGCTGCGACTCCATCACTTGCTGAAACTTCTTCGGCTCGTGAGAGACTATGTAGAGCCGTGTATTGTACTCGCGTAAAGACGCCAGCCTGCCGACGCCCGACCAGATGCCTGTCGACAACTCCACTTCAAAGGCGCGCTCCGGATAGAATTGCTTACCGGCCTGGCGAAACCAGATCACGTCGATGTTTCGCAGCGACTCGTGATTCGCGAACTGCAATTCCGGACACTTCTCAAGCTTCGCAAGTTCACCGAGCGGTTTGGAGTTGAACTTCTTCGCTTTGTTGGGGCAGTACGTCATCAGACCGCGAAGATTGCCCACTTCGAGAAGCCTGCCCTGCAACACCGCGTGAAAACTTTCCTCGGCCGTACTTCTCTGCGATTTGGGTGTGGCCGATTCCGCCGACAGGTCACGCCAGCCGTTCTGATACTCTTTCAGTGGAATCGTGTTGTTTCTTCCCCTCAAAGCCAAATCGAGATTCTTCTTGATGACGATCTTGTACTCGCCATTGCGGTCGTGACTGATCTGCGGCAACTGCTGCACGAACAATTGCATCGGCAGAATAATTGTGTTGTCCACCGAACCACAGACAAAGGCGATATAGGCGTTGTCTAAATTGGCAACTTCTTCCGCGTTAATGTAGTTGAGGCCGAAGAAGAACTTCCCGGTATCCGCAGCGACACGCACGAGAACGTTGGCATCTTTGACGCGAAACGCATTGCACCGCAAAACGCGAATTGGCTCAACGTCACCTGCCTGCTTTCTCGCTTCAGTGAGAAAATCCTCAAGCAACTGTTTCGCTGTCTTGCTTTGGTTCATTGGTGTTCCGGTGTTCCGTCTCTAACCGAGCAGGCTGAGATTATATCCACGCATATAGGCGTTCAACAACTCATCTGTCTCCGGATCGGGATACTCGATGAAGCGCGAAATATTGTAGCCAGCGAGATAGTTTTCTAAGTTTGAAACCACATCACTGTGCGCCACGGTCACGTCGGTCTTCCCCTCAGGTTTAGTCGGCGCGTGCGTTTTGCGTTGTTTCTTCGGAAGATGTTTCATGACGTTGAAAACAATCCGGTCAGCGTTTCCGGGTGGGATGCCGGGGAAAGCTCCAAGCTCGAATCGTCCTGCTGTATCAGTCGGTTGCTGAAACTCTGAACGCGCGATTCGACCTCCAAGACTTCCCGGCGAGCGTTCGCGAGATCGTACTTGCCCAGTTTCACGCGGGCGATTTGGCCGTTGAACTCCGAAATGTCGACACCAACCGAAGCCATGCCAAGCTCGTTCGCCTGCACCAGCGTTGTCCCGCTGCCCATGAACGGATCGAGAATCCAGTTGCCGGGTTTGAAGTAGCGCTTCAAGAACCACTCGACCAGTTGCGGGATGAATTTCCCAAGGTAGGGATGCAACCGGTGGACGTGCTTGGTGCGTTGGTGTTCCGGCACGTCGTAGAACCCAAGTTCGGGGTGCAGACCGGCGTGATGATGTTTCTCGTCACGTTGCGAGACCAGATACAGGAACGCGCGTAACTCCTTCATCGACACGCGAAGCTGCCCGTTCTTGGCGTGCTCGATAATATTGCCGCCGGTATCAAACTTCTTGATTCTGTCGCGTTGAATATAGTCCCGGATATTGTGCGGAGTCTTGCCGGTCAATCGCGCGGCTTCCTCCAGCGTGACCAGATCATTTTTCTCGACAACGTAAAGCGCAGGGTCTTCGCGCAGGCGAAAGGCAACCTTGCCGAGGGCCTTGAGCTTGCGGCCGGGTTTTGCCTTCCCCTTTGCTGGAGCATGTCGTGAGGATTTCCCCACAGGAACAATCGCTTTTTTCGCCATGTCGCGGAGTGTAGTCAGACAGTGTCCCTTCGGCAAGCACGGCCTGACATGCCGGGAATCAATGTGTAGCCGGTATGTCGGGCCTCTAGCTGCGCCGCGCTCAGGCTGACGGTCATTTGTGCTAACTACACACTTCCGTTTTCTTCCGCCTCTGCGGATTGCGTCTGGTTGAGGCACGCCGTCAGTTTCTCAGCCAGGACTTCAACGTGAGGCTCGTACATCAGATTGGCGTGATTGCCCGGAACGACGTGGACATCCACTCCGCCACTCGCCCATGCGCTCCAGCCCAACGTCGGGTCCGGGTCCGGAGACGTGCCCGCCACCGTTTCACTCGCCTTGAAGAAGGTGATTCGACCCGGGTAGAGATGCAGTCCGTAATTCTGCGTCGCTCGCAGGTCGCTGCGGAGGAGTTCGACAAAACGGCGAGCCTGGGAAATATCAAGCTCCGCGGGCACCAAGCCGGCGCTCTTCGCCTGTTCCAGCATGAACGCCAACTGTTGGTCTTTGGGAAGCTCCGCCAGGGACTCCATCGGACCAAACGACAGACCAAAGTAACGTTCGACCAACACGATCGCTTCAGCATCTTCCTCCGGAAACGTCTCATCGGGAGTGGGAATCCGGCCATCCAGCAAGGCG
>JBEKFI010000172.1:0-5044 GCA_050013395.1 Verrucomicrobiia bacterium
CGCGCCAGGCAATCACCCACAAGTTCGACATCGCCGGTCACGAAGGCTACATCACCGTCGGGCTGTTCGAGGACGGTACGCCGGGCGAACTGTTCATCACGATGGCCAAGGAAGGCTCGACCATCGGCGGGCTGATGGATACCATCGGCACGCTGGTCAGCCTCGCGTTGCAATACGGCGTGCCGCTGGAAACGCTCGCCAATAAGTTCGCGCACCAACGGTTCGAGCCGAGCGGGTTTACGAAGAACCCCCAAATCCCGATGGCCAAGTCGATCACCGATTACCTGTTCCGCTGGTTGGGCTGCCAGTTCATCGCCGGCTACCGCGAGGCCACTGCGCCGAACGCTGGTCAGCGCGAGTTGCCCCTGAAGGAGGTCGCCGAGCAGGAGAAACAGGCGGTGAACCGCCCCGTACAGGAATTGGCGCAAACGGGTGAAGTGCCCGCGCGTCCCGTGCCCAAGAACGGCGGCGGCCTGACCGTCGTGCAGCAACTGAGTCGCACGGTCGAACACTTCATGCAGGACGCGCCGACGTGCGACGTCTGCGGCGCGATCACCGTGCGCAACGGCGCGTGCTACAAATGCCTGAATTGCGGGAACTCCATGGGCTGTTCGTAGCTCCTCGAAAACAGCACCACAACACGGAAGCCCCGAGGCATCCCCTTGGGGTTTATCGTTTGGTAGCGCGGGCGTCCCGCCCGTTCCGTTCCCCCAAAGAACTGTAAAACGGGCGAACGCCTGCGCTACTGGCACCGGGCTTGACGGCGGCGGGGTGCGGCGGTACAGTTTCGCCGCTTTCAGAACGAAGAGTGGAGATTTGATTTATGGCAACGACAGCAGCACCCAAAGCAGGCATTACGCACGCGCGGCCCAAGGCGAAGGATGAGAAGAAAGGCAAGGGCAAGGCGCTGACGTTTCCGAGCGATTTCGGTTCGCACTCCAGCATGATCAACGCGGAATTGAACGAGAAGATCGCTGCCGCCAAACAGGATGTCGCCGATCCGTGGGCGATTCTGACCGACGAGCGCGGCGACTATGCCACGCGCAAATCGCGTCTCGACACGGGTCTCGCCGATCCGAATCGGTTTGCCGACCAGCCGTTGCGCGAAAAGTTCGTGAAGGATTTGACCACGGCCTAGGCCGAACGACTTCGAAACGTTAGAGCGTTGGAGCGTCAGAGCGTGAATGAGCGCTCTGACGCTCTTCTCGTTTCTTGCCCGGATCCACAAGGTAGGGACGGACCGCCGGGCCGTCCGAACTCAATCAATGACGCGGCGCGCCCGGCGGTCGCGCCCTACCACCAGCATCCGGTGTGATTGTTTCTGGCGGTCGCGGGATCAAGTCCCCCCTCACCCGTTCCCGCAAACGACAGCGGGGCCGGCCTCTCCCCCGGCGGGGCGAGGCGGGTTGTTTTCCCATTTCCTCTCCCCTTGAGGGAGAGGACCAAGAGCCTGTCCTGAGCCCTCGAAGGATGAGGGGTGCCGTTGGCTTCTGACTGCCACTTTTAGTCGCACCCGTTCGCACATTCGCAGTGTGGACAAATCCCGGAAAATGCTGTTTCCTATCGGCGCTATGTCGAATCAGAATGTGAATCCGAATCAACCGCAAGACGCACCTCAGCAGCCATCCGATTTCATCCGCGACATCGTCCAGCAAGATTTCTCGTCGGGAAAGCACAAGAAGATCGTCACGCGCTTCCCGCCGGAGCCGAACGGTTATCTCCACATCGGCCACGCTAAATCCATCTGCCTGAACTTCGGCATCGCCCGCGAGTTCGGCGGCCAGTGCAACCTCCGCATGGACGACACCAACCCGGCCAAGGAAGACGTCGAGTACGTCGACTCCGTCACGGCGGACGTGAAATGGTTGATCGCCGGATGGGCCGACCATTGCCTCGGCCTGAAGCTAGTCGGCCAGACGCCCGCGACCCAGACCGTCAACGGCAAACGCGATTTCTACCTGCCGGCCGTTGTAACGCGGGCGTCTCGCCCGTTGCCGTCCGGTAATCTTGCTGGGGAACAGAACGGGCGAGACGCCCGCGCTACTTTGGAGCCGTTTTACGCCTCGGACTACTTTGACCAGATTTATGAGTTCGCACTCGAACTCATCAAGAATGGCAAAGCCTACGTTTGCGATCACACGCCCGAGGAAGTGGACCGGATGCGAGGCGCACCGGACAAAGCCGGCGAGTCGAGCGAGTTTCGCAATCGTGCCGTCGCGGAGAGCTTGGACTTGTTCCAGCGGATGCGCGCCGGTGAGTTCCCGGATGGCACGCGGACGTTGCGGGCGAAGATAGATATGGCGTCGTCCAACGTCTGGATGCGCGATCCGATCCTGTATCGCATCCGCCACGCGGAGCATCATCACACCGGCAACAAATGGTGCATCTATCCGATGTACGATTTCGCCCATTGCCTGAGCGACTACATCGAAGGGATCACCCACAGCATCTGCACGCTGGAGTTCGAGGTGCACCGGCCGCTGTACGACTGGATTCTGGAAAACCTCGACCTGCCGCGTCCGTTGCCGCACCAGTACGAGTTCGCCCGGCTCAGCGTCGGCTACACCGTCATGAGCAAACGCAAGCTCATGCAGCTCGTCAAGGAAGGCATCGTCAACGGCTGGGACGACCCGCGGATGCCGACCATCAGCGGTCTGCGCCGGCGCGGCGTGACTCCGCAGGCGTTGCGCGAGTTCGCCTACAACATCGGCATCACCAAATACAACGCGCTCACCGACGTCGCCGTGCTCGAACACGCCATCCGCGAAGACCTCAACAAACGCGCCCTGCGCCGCCTCGCCGTCCTGCGCCCGGTCAAGCTCGTCATCACCAATCTGCCCGAGAACCACTTCGAAGACCTCGACGCCGTCAACAACCCCGAAGATCTATCCGCCGGCACGCGCAAGATTCCGTTCAGCCACACGCTGTACATCGAGCAGGACGACTTCATGGAAACGCCGCCGCCGAAGTATTTCAGGTTAAAGCCCGGCGGCGAAGTGCGGTTGAAGTACGCCTACATCATCAAGTGCGACGAAGTCATCAAAGACGCCGCAGGCAAGATCATCGAACTCCGCTGCACCGCCGACCTCGACAGCAAATACCAAGGCCCGCTTGCCGCGCCGAAGCCAAGCGAAGGCGGGACGACTCCCCGCAAGATCAAAGGCACCATCCACTGGGTTTCAGCGGGGCACGCCATCGACGCCGAAGTCCGCCTCTACGACCGCCTCTTCACCGTCCCCGAACCGGATGCCTCAGGTGATTTCAAGGCAAACATCAACCCGCACAGTTTGGAAGTCGTCACCGCCAAGTGCGAACGAAGCCTGAAAGACGCAACGCCGAATGCTCGCTACCAATTCGAACGCTTGGGATACTTTGCTCTTGATCCGGATTCCCAGCTACCGGCTACCAACTCCAAGCCACCGAAATTAATTTTCAACCGCACGATCACATTGAAGGACACATGGGCGAAGATCGAGAAGAAGGCGACCACATGAAGTGCTAACTGACGTCTGGAAAGCCGATTCTGGCGACTGCCACCAAGCAACCATGCAGATTCAGTCAAGTTGGGCGAAGCGAATGATGTCCATTTTCTTTGGACTCGCCATGGGCTTGCTGGTTGCGGAATGTGGTTTAAGGCTATTGGGTCTTCCCCGCTTTCACAAAGCGCATTCATCTCCGCTGCAGTTCTGGTTCGAGCGTGACCCGGAAACTGGCGAGTTCTACTATGTGAACGTTCCATCAAGCACGATTGCGTTTGTCTATGATTCAAATCCCCGGGGATACTTCAAGCCGGGCAATGTGGTGGAACATAAGACCAACTCAGCAGGCTTCCGCGGGCCGGAGTTCCAGTTGGCCAAAAGCAGCCACACGGTGCGCCTGGCTTTTCTGGGGGATTCATTCACTTTTGGTGAGGGAGTACACTTCGAAGACACCTTTCCCGAAGTGACAGCGCGTTTGCTGGAGAAACACCTCTCTGGGCAGGGGATCGCGGTTCAAAGTTACAACTTCGGCGTGGGCGGCTATAACACCGCTCAAGAGCTGTTCATCCTGAAGAAGATGGCATTGTCTGTACATCCTGACGCGATCATTCTCTGCTACGTCCTGAATGATGCCGAGCCTGAACTCTGCACATTCGACACAATCCAGCAAAGGTTCGTGCGTCGTCCACGGGAGTCTGGCGTCCCGGAAGGGCTTGACGATCCGCACCCGCCGCCAAACTTGATCTATCACCTCCGCGTAAGTCAAGTGATCTGGCGTTTCTGCACGGGGCTTGAACGAAACCGCCAAACGGAGGAGTACTATCATTCGCTCTATAGATCCGATGCCGAGAATTGGAGGCGGACCCGGCAAGCCCTGCACGAGATGGCCCAAATCTGTCGCGATGAGAACATTCCTTTAATCGTCATGCTGTTTCCAGTTCTATACAAACTCAACAGCCATTATCCATTCCGTGACTTGCATGAGATGGTCGATCGGGAGATTCAGAACACTGGGGCACAGTTTCTGGACCTGCTTCCTGCATTCACTGGGAAATCAGGCCCGATCCTGTGGGTACATCCAACAGACCAGCACCCCAACGAGAAAGCGCATGCCATCGCCGCCCGCCAGTTGGCCGCAATCTTGATTTGTGACGAGGAAGCCGTTCTCAGGTCGATAAGACAGCGCCCTTAGGCAGTCGGAGTCAACGCTCTACAGTTTACGTTAGTGTAGAGGCTGTGTCGGCCGGCAGTCTTTCTGAGTGCCTCACTCGTCACAAGAAGCGTTTGGGGCCACATCTTCGCATTTTGCATTTGACCGTGTGAGGTAGCACTGTCTGCAAGCACTTCGCCGACGTTTTCCTCTGTGCTGCTACTGCCCGCCATACCGGATAAGTTCTACGCTTTTTTTGCTTCGTGGACGTTGAGCTGCTTCACGCCGTCGAAGACGTACCAGACGCCGGAGATGAAGGTGAACAGCGTGGCCGCGTAGAGCGGCCATTCGTAGGAAGGCCGCTCGATCTTCAGCAGCACCCAGCCGAGCGTGATCATTTGGAAGAATGTCGCAC
>JBEKFI010000173.1:0-4864 GCA_050013395.1 Verrucomicrobiia bacterium
GGTCTTAACGTTGACCGCGTGAAGCCTTGCGTCGGGGCCGGCGCGAGAGGCATCGCCGGCATATCCGTGTTTCAGGACTGCCCTTCGCTTGCGGACCGCGTGCGGGCTTTGCGCCAAGAGTTCGACAAGGGCCGCGCGCAACTTGAATCCGGAATGGCGAAATCTTAAATCACCGCCGCGCCGCTGTCGCGACTCCTAGGTCTGGAATGAAATGAAATTGGTTTGCGAACGCGCCTTTTTCATCAGCGCGCTAGAAAGTCTCGAGCAGGATTTTAGACACAGCCTTGGAAAGGTCGTAGGTGGCCCGCAGGTTATCGCCGAAGAATCGCACCTTGCCTTCCACCTTGCGGTCCACGAGCAAATTCCCGTCGCGCCCGGCCACTTGAACGTGAACCTTGATGGACGTGGCGCCAGCCACCGTCGTCACCTCGCGCGTCCGCTGGCTGCCGGGCGTGAAACCCTCGACTGAAGTTCGCAAGACCACGAGTTGAGGGAACTCAGCAGCAGTCCGGTCACCGCTGCGGAAGACGTTCAAGAACCGTCCCGTTTTCCCCACTTCCCGAATCAGGTTTTCGTACAGAGCCATTCGAAACTCGGGCGGGAGCGCCGCGGCGCCGGCGGTTACTTCCTCGACTTGAATCGCGTAGCTCGGAGTCTTCGCCGGCTTCGGCGTCTGATTCCGGGAACCCGCCTGTTGCGCAGAACCACCCGCGGCAGACGCCCTGGCGCATGCTCCCCAAGCGAGGGCGACGATCAGAGACGACACGAGGCTACGTCGCATCAAGCGCATCACTTTGGTTTCCCTTCGTTGGGTTTCGGCTGCCCGCTCGCCTCTTCGACGGGAATGCTCGCGTGCGCGCCCTGCGCGACGAGCGCCTTCTTGACCGGCTCCGCCCGGCCGCGGGGAAGTGTGAAGATCACCCCATGCAGGCCGCCGTTCGCGTCAACGTATTCGACGGTGAGAACGTCGATGCCTTGCCGGAAAAGGCTGATGAAGCGCCCGCTGCCATAGGGCGCGGCGATGCTGGTCACGGTTCCGAGCGTTCCTCCCACCAGACGTTTGCTGTCTTGAGCGGTGAACACGTCTCGGATATCCGCCACTTTCACTTCCGCGCTGGCCCCGGTGGCTTGAAACCGCATGGCCCCCGCATGGACGGTCAACTGGCCATTGGCGCCGCGTTTGATGTCGCCTAATCCCAGGACGTGCGTCACGCCAGCAGTCGTCTCGCCGGGAGTTGACGCTTCGGAGGTTTGAGGCGCGGCCGCCGCCACCACCGGCACGGCGGAGAATGGAACAGCGGCCAACAGAAAACACCAGCCGACAGACACCATGACGGGCGCAAATCGAAACATACGGCGCATCACCTTCCGAAATATTGCGGCGGCAAAGGGTTCCAAGACGCATGCATTATGACCGCTTGTTCGAACCAAGTCAATCAAATTGCTGGAGGGGGTAGGCCAGAGTTCCAATTTCCGCTTTTTCCGGAAATTCCTCGCCGACTAATTCGAACCCCCGGCGTCTCTGAGGAGGGCGCGAGCCGACCTGGAAGAGGTGTCTGAGGAATCGGCTGAAAGATCGTACTCTTCAGTCTCGGGCTGCTGGTCATGGGCAAGACCGACTGTTCTGGATCGGGTGTGCTGAACGGCGAGGAGCGCAGGTCGGAGTTGGCCGGTGCTTCGCGTCATGGTTTGGTGTATGATGGGACCGTTTGAGGAACCTTTCGTAAGGCGACCCGGGTCAGATTCCATGAAAGTCACACTGATGCGCCTGGCTGGCGGCGGACCTCAGCAAAGCCAGAGGTACGGCGGTGGTCATCTCGGATTGGGCTATATCGCCGCTTGTTTGCTCCAACGCGGGCACCAGGTGAGAGTCCTGGATGGCAAGAAGCAGACGATCACCGAGGCGGATGTGCGCCAGCACATCCGCGAGTTCCAGCCCCAAATCTTCGGCGTTACCGCGATGACGCACGAGATCCATGGCGCTGCCCGCGCCTGTGAAGGCGTGAAGGCCGAGGCCGGTGACATCGTGACGATAGTGGGCGGACCGCATACTACCGCTCTGCCCGAAAGGACGCTGGAAGAATTCCCCGCGGTCGACTTGGCCGCCGTCGGCGAGGGCGAGAGCACGATGTGCGAACTCGCCGCCGCGATGGCGGCTGGGAATGGGGCAGCGGCGACGGGGGAAATCCGGGGTCTTGCCTTTCGGCATGGTGGCAAGATTGTGCGCACGGCCGACCGGCCGTGGTTGGAGGACCTCGACAGTCTGCCTTTTCCCGCCTGGCATCTATTTCCCAAGGTTTTCTGGCCGGTTTTCGCAAGTCGCGGCTGCCCGTACGGCTGCCTGTTTTGCCAGCGGGTCATGGGCAGGCGACTCCGCTTGCGCAGCGTCGACAATGTGCTCGCCGAACTTGATGCGTTGGAGGAAAAAGTTGGCCAGCGGGACGCGTGGTTCCAGGACGACACCTTCGGCGTGAATCCAAAGTGGACAGACGAGTTCCTCGACAAACTCATCGCCCGCAATCAGCGCAAAGGGTACGTGTACCCATGGGGTGGCAACTCTCGCGCCAATTTGGCCGAGGCCTCGGTCTATCGCAAAATGAGAAGCTCCGGCTGCTACACCGTCAGTTTTGGCGTGGAATCCGGCAACGACGAGATCCTGAAAAGAATCCAGAAAGGCGCTACCTGCGCTATGGCGCGGAATGCCATCGCTGCCGCCAAGAAGGCCGGGATTCACACCAGCGCCTTTTTTATCATTGGGCATCCGGGCGAGACCTGGAAGACGGCCCTTCAAACCGTGCACATGGCCGCCAAGTGCGGGGCTGATTCGATCGCTGCCGGGGTGATGGTCCCGTATCCCGGGACTGTGATCTGGGACATGGCACGGAAGGGAGACTACGGATATCGGCTTCTCTCTGAAGACTGGAGACTTTACGACAAGTACTTCGGCGGCGCCCTCGCCATCCGGGGCCTATCGCACCGTCAACTGGAGTTTTTCCAAGTGCTGACCTACGTCTGGCACCATGCCTACAACCTGCGCCTGCGGGAATTCGCTAATTTCGCCCTGCGATTTCGTCGCGAAGCCGTCGCTATGCTCAAGCGACTCTTTCACCGCACCCCGGCCGTTGAGCATCCCGAGTGAACTGTCGCACTGATACCTACAGCATGGTTGGTGCGTCTCTGTGATGTGGCCGATAATCGAAATTTGCCCTAAAGCTGCTCGCCATCGACAGCTAGTGCCGTTCCAACTTGTTGCGCCTATCTATTGCACCTACGTCTTGCGCAAAGACCTTCTGAGTGGCTGAAAACTGTTTGCCCAAAAAAGTTGGAACGGCACTAGGAGTGTGTCGGAGATAAGCAATTCCCAACCAAACGCTGATTCTTCTCTTGCTAGTGATGGGGCTGGTCTTTGCCCTGTCTGCCTGGACGCAACAGAAGCCCGTAGCGCCGGGCTTCAGCCCGGCACGTGCCGCCCTAAAGGGCGGCTCTACAACGCCGACCTCCACCCCGGCAAAACCCTTCACACAAGATCAAGTGCAGGGCCTGGTGCGGGACGGACTCGGAGGCGCGTCGGGCGCGAAGCTGATCGAGCAGCGCGGGATCGATTTCGCGCCGGTCGGAATAACGCCATTCCCCGGGAATCTGTCATCCCGAGCGCAGCGAGGGATCTCGCCCTGAGCCTTGACTGGACTCCACTACCAGAGCGAGATTCTTCGTCGCTGGCGCTCCTCAGAATGACAGCGCTTCGTGCACCGGGATGAATCCAAATTAGCGCACTAGAGCGCGAAGAAGCCGCTGAGCCAGGTGCAGGTTTTCGCCCTGCTCGCCGCGCAGGCGCAAATGGCTGCTTCCACGACTCTGCCAACGAGGGACGGCACGTTGCCGCCCTCGGGGGCCCAGCGAAGTCAGTCGCGGAGCCCTGGGGTCGCCGAGCGCAGCCGGGCCGGGGTCCGGCTCGGGATGCTGGCGCTTCAGCTCGGCCAGCACCGGCCGCAGCAGGGCGTAATCGGGCATGCAAGCCTTGAGAGCAGCGTCGGCAACCGTGCGGACAAACACCGGCAGGTTGTTGCGCCCCTCTTCTGCCCAACGAATCCACCGGCGCAATTCCGTGTCGTCGTGTAGGTAGTCCATCAATTACAATATACTTCGCCATTCAACCTGCCTCCGGGAAACCTGCGACCTCATAAATGGCAGCGGCATCGCTAAGTGTTCCGGCCCAGAATCCACAGTCTACGAACCCACAGGGGCACCGTTTGGGGGCTTAGCGCGGATGGTTCTCTATAACGGCAAGCTGCCGTACTAGGCATCGGTTGTAGGCTGCAGGGCCTTCGAAGAATTTGGCATGCGCACAGGCCGACTCGATAGACTTCCGTTCCGGCCCGCTCAAACTGGACAGGTCCGGTCGCCGGGGTGCCGCTGCAAGGCGACCAAGCTGGTCTTGGAGGCATTGGTTGTAGGCTGCAGGGCCTTCAAAATCTCTGGCACCCCCACAGGTTGACTCAATAGACTGCCGTTCCGGCTCGCTCAAACTGGACAGGTCCGGTCGCCGGGGTGCTGCTGCAAGGCGACCAAGCTGGTCTTGGAGGCATCGGTTGTAGGCTCCAGGGCCTTCAAAATCTCTGGCAACCCCACAGGCCGACTCAATAGACTGCCGTTCCGGCTCGCTCAAACTGGACAGGTCTGGTCGCCGGGGTGCCGCTGCAAGGCGACCGAGCTGGTCTTGGAGACATTGGTTGTAGGCTCCAGGGCCTTGGAAGAATTTGGCACGCGCACAGGCCGACTTGATAGACTGCCGTTCCGCCTCGCTCAAACTGGACAGGTCCGGTCGCCGGGGTGCCGCTGCAAGGCGACCGAGCTGGTCTTGGAG
>JBEKFI010000174.1:0-4854 GCA_050013395.1 Verrucomicrobiia bacterium
ATAGGCCCGATCTCCTACGTGCAGCTGCAAAAGGCGGGAGACGCGTCGTTCCCGCGGGGGCACCGCTTCTACTGGAAGGCGCAGTTTCTACGTGAGATTACCAAGGCTGCGGCGGACCCGCTGATCGATCGATTCCCGTCCGTCCCGTCTCCGAGATCGTTCTTCGTATTCCAACAGGTGGGAGGAGCCATCGGCCGAGTACCGCGAGCAGCCACTGCGTACGCGAACCGCGGCGCGGCTTATGATACTTTTCCCGTTTCGATATGGACCGATCCGGCGGCCGACGAAGCCAACATGGCCTGGGCGCGCGAGATGTACGGGGCTCTTCGCCCCTTCGCGATGGAAGGTGTGTACGTCAACAACTTGGGCGATGAAGGCGATGACCGGGTGAAGGCCGCCTATGGCGAAAACTACGACCGCCTAGTGACACTCAAGCGCAAGTATGATCCGAATAATCTTTTCCGCCTCAACCAGAATGTTCGCCCATAAACCAAACTTTCAGCCCGTTGTCCGTTGTTGGTCCGATAGCGTCCTAGATTTTGCGGCGCAGCGAACGCAGCGAAGTGCCAGAAGGGGATATCCCAACATTCAGACCACAGCCACGATTACGTGCGCCTGAATTTTGGCAGCAACCTCGCCGCTACCATGTCTGTCTGCAATCGCGGATGCGGCGTAGTCGGTTGCAGCTTCCAGTTTTCCCGCGTCTCTCGCCTCGATTTCGTTGCGAAGAAGAGTTCCCTGACAATAAGCAACGGCCGGAAGGCGCGGCGAGGATGCACGGCTTTGTTCGGCTCTCGTCTCGATAATCACACTGGAAAAACCTGCGTCCTCCAGCTCGCTACGGATCAGTGCCGTATCGTGGTAGCCGTGCGGCGTGCGTGCCAGAAAGCGCGGCGGATCGTTCGGAAAAATCTTTGCGAGAGCATTCGTCACATCATCCGCAAAAATGTTGTCCTCGATGCGATCCCATACGCTGAACAAAAAATGTCCTCCGGGCTTTAGGACTCGCTTTGCTTCGCGGTAGGCAGATGAGCGGTCGGGAAAGAACATCGCGCCGAACTGACAACAAACGAGATCGAAGGTCGCATTTTCAAACGGTAGCGTCAGAGCATCAGCTTGGCGCCATTTGATGCGACTATCGGGAGCTTGTCGCGAAGCGGCGTACTCAAGCATCGGCTGATTGAGGTCGGTTACGACATAGCTTGCACGGGGGGACAGTTTTGGCGCCACTGCGCGGGTGACAACCCCGGTGCCCGCGGCGGTTTCCAAAACGGCGCTTGGCGACATGGACGCTGCGCGTCGTGCAAAATCCCCGGCGTACGGCTCGAAAATCAACGGCACCATATAGCGGTCGTAATTTTCCGGAATCGAGCCGGCGAACACCTTGTCAGTTTCCAACATGGCTTATCATCCGTCACCCGTTTGATGGCTCGCATGACTACCATATGATTGTCCGCCGTGGGTCATTCGCGATCGGGTCGAACTAGCAGAACGTCCGACTATGTCCGCGATGCCCCGAAAGCGACCGGCAACCATCTCAGCGCCGCATGTCGCGAGGGGCCAATTGCGAACGTTAGTTCACGCCGACGCTACGACGTGACCGAGCACCGATGCTACAAACCAAGCGTTACCTCGGCCCAACCCAGGATGGTCTTGCTGTTAAGGAACTCTATAACGCTGGGCTCGATTATCGCAGGCCGATCGTGCGCGACTACGACGGTGGCGACGATGGCGTCACAGTGATCGTTGAAAGCAACCGCCAATGCCGATTGTCCTGCGCCAAATGGACCGGCGACCGTGTAAGACCGGCTGCGGCCCTTCATCCACGCGACGGTGATCGGATGGCCGGGACCCAAAACCGAATGCTTGTCGCCCATCAGGTAGAAGTCGCTCAGGCGATTGAGCTCGTCGTCATCGGATACACCGGTCGTGCAATTGCAGAAGCCGATCTTCGCCCGAATATAAAGGTTGATCTCAGCTCCGCAGTCAGCCGCGTTGCACCGAAATGCTTTGCCCTTACCCCACTCGTCCGTCGGGAAGGGCCATTGCATCTCGGCCCAAACCGGATGGCTGGGCGCAACCTCGACCCCGCTGCGGTTCGGCGGCGTCCACGCGAACAACGCGACTGCGCCAGCCAGCCCGCCCAGAGCGAAGGCGATGATCGCGGCAATGACGGTAGTTCGTTTCATCGCGTCACCGACCGCGATCGGATGCGCCGTTGTTCCTAATTGCTCGCGACGAACGCCTTCGCCTCGGCCAGTACCGGGCGGTCACTATCGCCAGCGCCAGCGAGCGCGACCAGTTTTTCATAAATTGCCTTCGCTTTCGCCTTGTCGCCGAGCGCTTGCTCGGCCTTCGCCGCCCCCACATAGTCGTTGAAGCGGTTCGGCTCCTTCGTCATGGTCGCCTCGAACGCGGCTAGTGCCTCCTTGGCCATGCCGCGATCGAGCAGCATGTAGCCATAGAGCTCGCGCGCCGGCATCAGCGCGCCAGGCGTCACCGGGTGCTTTTCGGTATCGTCCTCGGCAGCGGCCGCGGCACTCATCGTCCTTATCGCGTCGTCATATTTGCCTTCGGCGTAGAGCGTCCAGGCGGTCGCGATTTGCTGTTGGATGTCGACGATTTGCGGCCAATAGGCAACCTTGGCTGCCGTCAACTTGTCGCGGACGTCCACCAGTTTAACGATGTCCTCCTTAGCAGCGCCCGGATTGCCGGAGCGCGCCGCACCGAGCGCGCGTGCGAAATATGTGATCGCCATGACATGAGGAAATTTGCTCGGGCGAACTTGAAGCTCCGCGGCGCCTTTCCAATCGCCGCGTTCCACCATGTACCGCGCCGGTGAGGCGGCAAGCGCATAAAACGCAGGGAACGAATCCGGGTTGACGTTGCCGGTGGCGGCCATGTCATCGATGACCGCGCGTGCGTTCTTGTCCTGGCCGAGTTGCAGATAGGCGTAAACCAGGTAGTCCTGCCCGTGCATCTGATCACCAGCGGACTTCTCCGCCTTCGCCGCCTGGACGGAGGCCTTGTTGGACGCGATCGAATCGTTCCAGAGCCCGACGCGCGTGAAGATGTGCGAGGGCATGTGCTGCGCATGCGGTGCAGCTGGTGCGATCTTAGAGTAGCGTCGTGCGGCGTCGATCCCCCGCTCCGCCAGCGCAGGAGTGTCGTAGAGGTGGATGAGATAATGAGCGACACCCGGATGCCGGGGTTGTCGCTTGAAGATCGGCTCCAGGATGGCGGCTCCCTTGAGCTGATTGGCGTAAGTCTTGTCGGTCGGCGAGGCCGCGACGTTCAGGGTAATCGCGTAGAAGATCTGGGCCTCATCGTCGTCAGGATATTTTGCGGCCAACGCTTCCATGGCCTTGAGGTAGGACTGAACGCGCACCGCATGGGGGATCTTGTCGTAGTCAACATACATGACCGCTAGAGCGTCGATGAAATCGCGCTCGCGCTCCGTCTTGGCGCCCGTGGCTTTCGCCGCCTGAATGGCGGCAAGGCCGAGCGGCAGGTTGGGCGCAGGCACCGGAATGTGCGGATTGTCAAGCAGCCCAAGCGCTATGCCCCAATAGGCAATCCCGCACGTCGGATCGGCCTTGAGTGTCTCCTCGAATATTTCCCTGGATGCCTTGTACCAGAACGAGTGCTGGTACCGCATGGCGCGGTCAAACCGCCGCTGCGCAGTCTCGTTGCAGGAGGTGGCGAAATGGACCGTGCCGAGTTTCTGATCCGTATCGTCTTGCGCGAGGCTTGGTGAGGCACAAAATCCGAGCGTTGCCATGCCTGCGACGGTCACTGCGAACAGTGATTCACGCATGAGCTTCTCCCTGGCCAACACGCTTTCGCGCTTTTTTGCTTGATTGTGATGAGCTTAAGTTTTTACGGCAAAAATATCAACCGTTTGGACTCGAATGCATATGCAGTCCGCCCGTTGCAATGATGACGTTCCTGAGGCCAGACCGGGGCTACATCCTACCACATCATTGAAAGCTGGATCGTGCATCACAGCAAAATCGGCGGCTCGACTTCCGAAACGGGTCAAGCGCGTCATATCGAGCGTGCGCTTGCCACTTCCGCTCTTACCCCATGAGCCGACATTTTGTTGCATCACAATATCGGTCGCGACAGGCCAGCGACATTCGCTGAGGCGTCATTCAATTACCCCATCGGCGAGAACGAGCATCGTCAACGGTTTTGCTAGCAAGAGCTTCGGTCATGTTGCTTGCCCGCCGTGTCAACCGTCGCCGGTTGGATCAGTTGGGCCGATCTCGGGTCCGGCACCGATCCGGCGCGGGAGCGCTGTCCGCCTCAATCACCCGCGCCGGGATTTGGTGAGAAGTATTGCAGTTTGTCGGCTTACCCTCCCACTCCTTAGAGTCGGGCGGGAGCGCTTTTTTGACCGTAATATTTGGCCAGATTTTCGCGTATTCCGCATTCAGCAACAACCATTTCTCAAGCCCCGGGTCCGTGTCGGGTTTTATGGCGTCCACAGGACATTCCGGCACACAGACCCCGCAATCGATGCATTCGTCCGGGTGGATCACGAGCATGTTCTCGCCCTCGTAGAAGCAATCCACGGGGCACACCTCGACGCAGTCCATGATTTTGCAGCGAATGCAGCTCTCGTTGACGACGTAGGTCAATTAGGCGTCCTTTCAGCAGTTCGCCGTGGTGAACTCATTCGCGATGTCCGTCCTCGCGGCGCTCGCTCTTCGGCTGAAAATGGACGCAGAGGAGAGCAGCGTCGTCCGCCTCGATCGGTACGCCGAACAGCAGGCATTCGAGGGCCGATCGGCTCGCGCTCGTCGAGTCGCAGTACATTTCTTCACCAAGGTGCGCGCAGTCCTGGCACAC
>JBEKFI010000175.1:0-4587 GCA_050013395.1 Verrucomicrobiia bacterium
AGACCGCTGGGCTGCCCGTCCCCGAAAAACGCGGCGCGCCCGGCGGTCGCGCCCTACCTCGCACAACACCAGTACGTTCGGTGTTCGGTGGGTTACGGTGGTGGTGCTCAGATACGCCCGTGTGATTAAAAGTGGCGGTCACCGGCTCGATCGACGGCCCCTCACCTTGATCCTCTCCCCGTCAACCCCGAAAGCTTTCGGGGCAAGGCGGGGAGAGGAACCCCCTTCTCCCTTCGCTGGCGAAGGGAGAGGGTCAGAGTGAGGGTTGTGGCTGCTGCTGCCCAGATGGTTGACCGCCAGAAATAATCGCACCCGGCTGTGGTATTTTCAGTTCGCACGCGCGGAGGTTTGCGCTACGATGTGGTCGATGAACCGGACTTTATCAGTGGGGCTGGCGACGTTGTTGCTGGCCGGTTGCGCCAGCCCGGCGCCACGCGATGAGAAGGAATCGCCCAAGCTGGCGCCAACGCAGGTGTCGGAATTGCGGAAACTGGCCAAGTCTGCCGACCAACTCGGGATCAAACTCGTCGGCAGGCTGCCGCTGCTTGGCATCACAGGGATCAACGAAATCTCGCTGGCGCAACCGGTCACGGTCCCACTGATCGAGCTACCGATCGGCACGGGGGACGAACCGAGCGCGCGTTACCGCATACCCTGCATCCTCGCCACGGTCAACGGACACGAAGGCCAGCGCGTGTTGCTCGACAGTGGCAGCAATCGCCTTCTGCTCGGTTACTCGCTGGCACACAGTCTCGATATCCCGCTGATCGCCGGACTCGACCCGGTGCCCGCCCAAGGCATCGGTGGCCAAGGGCAAGTGGACGGCTATTGGGCCATCATTCCGCAGATGAGCATCGGCGCGCTGGAATTGCGCAAGCTCCTGACCCTCGTCGGGCCTGACGCGGAGGCGCTGACGTACCGTCGCAGTTTCTGGGGAAACACGCAGGTAATGATCTTGGGCGTCAACGGCCTGCGTGGCCTGACGTACGTGTCGGTCGATTATCTGCGCGGCAAGGCCACGTTTGGTTTTGGAGACAAATACCTGCCTGATGCCGCTGCAACGTTCGTGACCGCGGTGCCCCTGCGTTGGGAAGGGGACCTGCCGGTGGTGGACGCCGTCCTCGAACGTAATTATCGCACTTCGTGCGTAGTCGATACCGGCGGTGATTACGGTTTGTTCCTGCCGCGTGCTGTCGCGACCGAACTTGGTTACTGGAAGCCAGGCTGGGGCAGCGCAGAGACCTCGCGCGGGATCGCCGGCCAAGCGGAAGGCAAAGGCTACCTTGTCCACGAAGTGAAGATTGGCAAGGCCGTCTTCAAACAAGTTTCCGCCCGCACCCGGACCGAAGGCCCCGAACCGATCGGCGGTCGCGTGCTCCTCGGCAACTACGAACTACGCCGCTGCCGAGTGACGTTTGACTTCCGAAACAACGTCCTCTGGCTGGAGAAGTAGAACCGAATCAACATTCAACGTTCAACGTTCAACATTCAACGTCCAGCGTTCAAGGTTCACTGATCGAGTGCCAGCGAGTGTGAGGGAGAGCTTATGGGCGAGAACAAGTACGATCTTGAAGAGCGTCTGTTGGAGTACTCAGCAGAAATTGTGCGTCTCGTGGATCGTTTGCCGAGAACTTTGGCGGGTAACCATGTCGGTGACCAATTGTTGCGGTCAGGGACATCGCCGTTACCGAATCACGGAGAGGCGCAGGCTGCGGAATCGTCGAAGGACTTTATTCACAAGATGAGTATCTGCTTGAAGGAACTTCGTGAGACTCGACGCTGGCTACGCCTCGCCATGCGCGTTCCGTTGATCAAGCCGCCTTCGCAATTCGAACCGCTGCTCAAGGAAACCGAAGAGTTGGTCAAAATCTTCTACACGAGCATCCGCACCGCGAACAAACGGAAGCCGTCGCCTCTTGTTGGAAGTTGAAAGTTGGCTGTTGGACGTTGAAGGTTTGCTTCTTTGCCGTATACTTTGTCGTTTCAAATGAATGCAAAGAGGGCCAGAGTCTGTGTCGGCATGAGCGGAGGTGTGGACTCCAGCGTCACGGCCTATCTGCTGAAGAAGCGGGGCTACGAGGTCATCGGTCTGACCTTCCGCAACTGGCCGCAAGATTGCGTCAGCCGCGCGGAAGACAAGTGCTGCGGCCCGCAGGCTGTCACCGACGCCCGCATGGTCGCCCACTCGCTCGGCATCCCGCACTACGTCGTGGACGAGATCGACAGTTTCCAGCGCGGGGTGATCGACTACTTCGTCGCCGAATACAAGAACGGCCGCACGCCCAACCCGTGCGTCATCTGCAACGAGAAGATAAAGTTCGGCACGCTGTTGAACAAGGCTCGCTCGCTCGGCGCCGACTACATCGCCACGGGTCATTATGCGCGGATCGAAGTCGTTGGTAGGGATGGCTCGCCGAGCCGTCCGAGTCCCGCGAGTCTCACGAACGACGCGGCGCGGTGGGCCACCGCGCCCTACCCCGGCAGCAACGGCCATCGCTACCTCCTTCGCAAGGGACGCGACGAACGCAAGGACCAGAGCTATTTTCTGTTCTCGCTGCGTCAGGACCAACTCGCGCGCTCGCTGATGCCGCTGGGCGAACTGGCGAAAGAAGAGACCCGCGCCATTGCCCGCGAACTCAACCTCAAGACCTGCGACAAGGTCGAGAGCCAGGAAATCTGCTTCGTGCCCGACAGGGATTACGGTCGCTTCCTGCGCGAAGGCGCCAAGCTGCCCGAGCAAAAAGGTGACATCGTCACCCGCGACGGCAAAGTGCTGGGTCACCACGACGGCGTACAATACTTCACCATCGGCCAGCGCGAAGGTTTGAACCAGGGCGGTCAAAGGTTTCCGCTCTACGTCGTCGAACTCGACGCCAAAACCAACCGCGTGGTGGTGGGATCCGTTGATGAGCTGATGCGCGATGAGTTTGAGGTCGCCAACTGCAACTGGCTCGGCACGGATGAACCTGAGAGGCCCTTCGAGGCATCAGTCAAAATCCGCTACAATCACAAGGGTTGTCCCGCCAAGGTTGTCATCCTGAGTGGAGCGAAGGACTTCAGCCGCGCCCGTGTCGTTCTCGCAGAGCCACAACGCGCGGTTACACCGGGCCAAGCCGCAGTGTTTTATCGGGATGACCTTGTTGTGGGAGGCGGCTGGATTTGCTGACGTTTCTCCGTTTGCCATTCCGAGCCTGTCGAAGGGGTACATCTAGTTACTACCACCGGATTGTAGCCGCGAGCCTGCTCGCGGCAAGTCGTACCTCATCGGCCATCACAAAGGCCGCGAGCAGGCTCGCAGCTACAACCACCCTATCGGCTACAAACGATGTCGGTGGTAGTGTCCAGATGCGCCCAGCTTCCGCTGCTCCAACACTTTGTCCTATCGGATCAACGGAACATGTGGTATCGTCTGCCCCAAGTAGGCCAAGTTGAATCTCATCGGAGTGAACAGCACGGGAATCGGAGACGAGTGATCGGGGAGGAACATGTGAACGCTACCGAAATCAATCTCACAGGGGCAGAACTGAAGGCCATCGAAGAGCATAAGTATTTCCTCTCGCAGAAACGCGGCGCTGAGGTGACGATCGAGGAGGCGATTGCGGATTTCGTTGAGAATTTTGCGGAGGATTGGAGAAGGGAGAAGCTGAGAAGAGACAATCTGGAACAAGGGGAAGAGATCGAGAAGCACAAATACTTACGCTCACAGGAGGAAGGGCGGGACATCGGGAAGAGTTCGGCGGCAGAGGAATGGTGCCAGAAGTACGCCCACATCTGGCGTGCCGAACGAGATTCTCTGGAGCGCAACGGCTTCAAGAAGATCTCGGTGGTCGTTCAGAATGAAAAAGGATTGCACATGCGGCCTGTCTCCGCTGTGGCCGCGCTTGCCTCGGCATTTGATTGTGACATCTACGTCCATAAAAACGGCATGGTTTATTACAACTTCCTGCTGGAGGAGCGGCCTTATATGAACGTCAGATCCATTCTCGGCTTTTTGTCCTTGGAGGTTGCACTCGGCGACACGCTGGAGTTCATCGCCACCGGCTCCCAATCGAGTGAAGCCTTGAAGGCTCTCGAGGAGTTGATGAAGAGTTAAGAACCCGCAGACGGTGTGCTCGACATCAACTCGACCTCTGTGATGGCGTGGAGACTTGTCTGTTGCTGGGCTTGGAGTTGTTGAACCACCTGCATGGTGAGGTTGACCACGCTGCTGGATTTATCGTCGCGAGAGCGCGGGGCGGCGTTGTTGGAGACATTGGTTTCGGCGGAAGTCAGGGTCGGGGCGAAAAGTAAAATGACTATGCAAGCAAGAGCGCCCGCCAAAGCGCGGCCACCCCGATTTTGGCACGACTTCACGAGAGTTCCCCACGCGCAGCCCAGTAAAACGCCCTTGAGATTGCAATCGGAAAATCCAGGCCAGTCCGCGCGCAAGCGCATCTGAACACTGCCACTGTGGGAGCGGCGTCCCGCCGCGATTTTGGCAGTGCAAGCCTGTCCGGTCGCGGCGGGGACGCCGCTCGCACAACCTGCATGATCCAGTCTGGTGGTGATATCAGATGCGCCCGGCCAGTTCTGCGCGCAAGACGTCTT
>JBEKFI010000176.1:0-4555 GCA_050013395.1 Verrucomicrobiia bacterium
CAAGATCACGGTGGACGTGCCGCACGGGCTGGCAACCGGCAAGAAGGTCTACATCGAGGGAGTCCAGGGGAACACAGCGGCGAACGGCTACCACGCCATCACGGTCACGGATGTGGACTCGACGGGGCTATCGACCAAGTTCACTCTCGACAGCGTGGCGGGTAATGGAGCCTGGACTGGCGGCGGTGAGGTGTATTTCCTAGCCAACGATGTGGACACAGTGCTGTTCTCGGGGTCCGACCAAGACACCCGCACCGGAAATGTAGTGAACGGACGTGAACGAGTGTTCGTGGTTGGCCAACGTGTGGCTACCGCAGTCGCGGCGACATACTACTCCCGCGCTCTGCAAGCCTACACCGACCACCGATACCGGATCACGTGCGGGGCGGACACGGCCGAGGGGCCGTTTCGCACCTCCAACATCCCGGTTGGGGCGACCTACGGCGATCCGTTCCCGACTGACCCGGCCAGCCCTGGAACCGCAGCATGGCCCACGCTGGCGGGAAACTCGCGAATGGAATGGGTGATCGATCCGCAGACGGGCGTCAAACTTCAACCTGTCACCCGTACCGCTGAATTCGTTGGTGGCGGCGTTAATTCGTATGCTGGATTGTCTTGCACGGATGTCCTTGTGACAACCAGCGATGGCAAGCAGGGATGGCACTGCAAGGCTGGGGCCACTGACTTATACCACCAGAATTCACTATACTGGGTTGAGCAGGGTGGTCGGTCTGCACGTTATCTGGGAGGGCTGGCGTTCAAATCCAACGCGATCCAAGGTGTGGCCTCCAACTCTGCCGGAAACTGTTTGGGCGGGATTGATACGAGCAATCCGAATATCTTCTACTGCCTATACACTCTTGGAACCGCGGGCCAGTTATGGGTCGTGAGAGGAACCTATTCTGGCCACTCGACCGGCCGCGACACCGACCACCACGGACGCACGGCAGCGAACGACTACTTAGAAGACACCGTTTGGACGGCGCTCAATCCAGCGACGGGTTTGAGGGCGCTTGCCGAGGCGTGGGATACCGCATACGGGACGGGGCAACTGGTGAACTTTGGCGGGACACAGTGGAAAGGGGAAGGTATCCAGGATGGGAAGCTCTTCATTGTGGTGGACCAGAACGGTACGGACTCTCTGGCTTGGTACATTGTGTTCGATCCGGCGAAGGTCGGGACGACTCCGGGTTGCGTGGGCGTCGGCAATCCCGGCTGTGTGATTGCGGTCACAAGCAGCTATCTGGGCAGTGCGCTCGCTCCCAACCGCTGGGCCGGAGATCATGGTTTCAACGTCATACCGTGGGGCTTGGCGGGCACCGGTTGGCTGACGATGGCATTGAACCCGCAGCCGGGCGGCGGGGCCGGGAGGGGACCGTACAGCTCCACGATCACCGCTGTCAACGGGGGCGCGGCGCAAGTGGACGCCTGCCCCGGGGGAGCGGGGTCGTGCGTAACCTGCCCGGCACAGCCGGTTGAAAACCCGATTACGAACTGGCCAACCGGAAGCACCTGCACCCAAGTGACTGTTTCGTCGGTCACGCCAACTGCGCCCAACTCGCCGACCACTCTGCCATTGCCGTGGGGGAACTGGCTAGTAGGCGACTACGCCTGCTGGGGCTTTTCAGGCGGGCGCTGTGCGACGGAGCGGGTGCGGGTACTTACCGTGGACGCTGGAACCGGCAACATTTGGTTGCAGCGCGGGTTCCAGAACACCGCCAAGGAAGCCCACAACCCACAGACGACCTTGTATGCGATGGACACCGCCGTGGACAACGACACCACGACGGCGCTGGTATGGTGGAATTGGGAGAGCGACCCGGCGGGCACTGCAATGCTGCGCTCTTACAACACCAGGATCGGCGGGCACAGGGACATTGGCGTTGTGGCTGGCCAAAGCTGGATGATGGGGGTAGGGCCGGATTATGGCTTCGGCTCTAATCCCACACCGCTGCCGGGCTTGCTGACCACCACTGGACAGCGCACAAATCCCATCGTGTGGTTTCCGTACTTCGCCAGTACGCAGTTGTATCGTGCGGGTACCAACGGTCTCGAAACACACGTCGCTTATCGACAGAGCGCGGCATCTTCCGCGGAGTCTGCATGGGCGTCGGACTTGCGGCCATATCTTGGAGATGCGTTAACTGTAACTGCTTCCTGCGTGTACTCGGTAACCGGAGACCTGTGGCTTCTTTCCTGCACCAACGTTACCGCGCTGGCCAATGCCTACAAGAAGGTCCCACTTGTGGGGCACTCAAATGGCAGGGCGTTGTTGGAGGTGACTGGTCCGTCGTCTTCCATCACGGGCGACAGCGGGGACAACTACAAGTTCTGTGTTGCTCTGAGGGACAGTGAATGCTACGCGGGTTCAACGGCCGGACAGGTCTACATGAACGCTCCCGGCGTTACGAACTATGCCTACTGCAAGAGCATCCGGGGTGGGACGCCCTCGCCGGATCTCTGCCTGACGCAACAGTTGCCAACTATGACGGCAGCCGTCCAAGTCGATATTACACGGGCCGATTCGACGGGAAGCAGTATCCGGCTTGTTTCTCACGGTACGTGGCCGACTGAGAGACCTGGACCCACCGACTTCGACACGGCGGCGCGGGCAATGGGCCTGCCAGACGGCACAGCCGTGGCCTTCGACGGATACGTGAACGGGAACGCCACTGACCAGGTCATGGTTGCTCACACCCCACCCTGGCCGGTCCTCGATTCGATCAACCGCACGACGTTCCTTCCGCTACCCAAGCAGCTGGATTCCCCTCCCGGCGGTACCGACAACGCGGTGATCGAGTTCGGCTACAACGCCAACTTCTATTGCACCCAGCGCGCGGAGGCGTGCGTGGCGAACTCGGCCACCATCAGCGAGTCCTCGCCGTTCCAATGGGCTGGGGACACGTTCGCCGGGTTGCCGTGCGGCTCCGGATGCAGCATCGTCATTCCGGCGATTGCGCAGCGGGTGGTGTACTACCGGTTCAAATACCGCAGGGGCAGCGCAGTGATTGCGACCAGCGACACCGAGGTCGCAGTAGTCCCGTAAGCCTGCTGGGCTGCTATCGATCCGCAACGGCACGGGGCCAGCGAACTTCAAACAGGGCGGCGGTCCGCCCCATAGACGACGCCTGCGCTGGTACTGCCGGTACCGCTCGCAAGGCCCAGCAACTCAACCCCACCGTGGAACGGGCGCCGGAGGGCGGCTCCCTCCGAGGAAACCGAGCGCCCGCGCGGCCCTCGATTATCGCCGTTCGGCCCGACGCAGCGCATGGCGGAGAGCAGTGCCTCGAGGCGGGCACGCTCCGGATTTTTCCAATCGGTGGAGTAGAAGGTCTAGGCCGGCGTCGCGCCGGCTCCGACATAAATCACCGAACCCGGGCGGGCACGCTCGAGGCAGAGCCGGACCGCACCGAGGACGCCGTAGCGGCCAAGCGGCCGTCCGGCGGGGGTGGGCTGTCCAATTCCCGGTTTCACAAGGGCGCAACCAAGTAGGCATCATAATCGATCGGACGGCAGGGGTGCGTTCTGAGAATCTGGCGCCGGACGGCGCGGGGGCCGCTCAGTCCGGGCGCCGCACGGCGCTGCGCGCCACCACGTGGACCGAGCCGGCAACGATCCGCTCGGGGATGCGGAAGTCGCCGCCGTCGAGTGCGCTAAGGCGGTAGCCGTGCGCAGTGAGAATCGAAACCACTTCCTCGGCCAGGGCGTTGGAATGGAGCTCGCAGCAGATGGCCGGGCCGTGCTGTTCCAGAAGCGAGGCCGCGCCGAGCAGCACGCGCGCCTCCTCGCCTTCGACGTCGATCTTGAGGAAGTCCGGGGCGGGGTTGGCGCGGACGAAATCGTCCAGCCTGAGGGTGGTCAACTTCAGGGTCGGCCACTTGGATTCGCCGTCGACGATGGCCGAACCGTAGGCGACATCAGTGAGGCTGAAGGTGACGGTTTTCTCGCAGTCGCTCACCGGACTGGGTACGACGGTGATGTTGTCGAATCCGCCCGCACAGTTCGCCCGATCCACCAACTGCGTTGCGAGCTGACGCATCGTGCCCTCCCACTGCACGATTGAGTGAATCTCGGCTTCTGGTAATGCTTCCCACAGTCCGTCCGAGCACAGCAACACGCGGTCGCCGTTCGCTAGAGGTCGCGTGTTAACTTCCGGGACGACACCGGACGGCATCCCAATGGCCTGCAGGATCTCGTTCTTTTTCGGATGAACACGTGCCTCTTCGGGCGTGAGTTGGCCACTTTGCACGAGCGCACCCACCACGGAGTGGTCCCGCGTGATCTGCTGAAAGGTGGCTCCCGACAAGACGTAGCACCGCACATCGCCCACATGGCAGGTATACAGCCGGTCGCTCTTTAGGTAGGCCAGGACAAGTGCACTGCCCATATCACAGTGTCCCTGGGGAGTGATGCTTGCCTCAATGACTTTGTTATGAGCCGCATCGAGCGCTCCCATCAGCAAGGGCTCGACTGGCTGAATACCGGCGTCAATGACCTTCCGTCGCTCCGCGGTTACGAATTGAGCAGCGGCCTCAATGGCCAGCGCGCTGGCGAT
>JBEKFI010000177.1:0-4536 GCA_050013395.1 Verrucomicrobiia bacterium
CGGCGTTGTCTCGATAACCGCGTTCGCGTTCTGGCGGCGCCGGCAAATGCCTGTGGTTTGGTCCGCTTGGTGCATTTATCTGGCGTTGATCGCACCGGTGTCCGGGCTGATGCAGGTCGGAGGCCAAGGGGCGGGTGACCGATTCATGTATCTCTCAATGATTCCTGTTCTCGCGCTGGCGGCAACAGGCTGTGTCTGGCTCTGGCGACGCTTCAGCCTGGTCGGACGCAGCGCGCTGGCCCCGCTCCGAGCGGGGTTGGCTGGATTGCTGGGGTGTCTGCTGCTGTTTTACGGATTCCGGACGCGAGGTCAGATTCCCATTTGGCATGACGATGAAACGTTGTGGACGGCGGCGGTCAGATACTTTCCCAACTCCGTCCTGGCGAATTGGAAACTATCGCTCGCCTTGATGGACCAGCATCAGTACGAGGAGGCACTGGCCTATGCGCGCAAGGCAGCGCGGCTGAACCCGACTTACGGTCCGATGCATGCGACCCTGGGCGAGATCTACCTGAAAACGCACCAGTACCGCGAGGCGCTCGCGGAGTTGCAGGAGGCGTTGCGGCTGAAGCCGAACTTGCGTGGTGCTCAGTACGACCTGGCATGCGCGTACAGCCGGTTGAACCGTCTGGACGACGCCTATCGAACTCTCCAGGAATTGCTCGCGGTTGAACCGTCCTACACTCATGCGGCGGCCACAGACGAAGAATTAGCCAATCTGCGCAATCGCCCCGACTTCTCCGCCCGGGTGCACACCCTTCTGGGTGGAGCCAGCGCAAAGTAATTTTGATTTGTGCGCGGGCGAAGCCTATACTGCTCGCGGAAGTGTGTTATGGGAATACCGTCCAAGCTCATTGATTTCCTCAATCAAGGCAAAGTCCGCTACGAAATTCTGCACCACCCCGAAGCGTTCACCGCGCAGGAGCTCAGCGCCGTCGAGCACGTCAGAGGCAGACAACATGCCAAGGTGGTGATGGTCAAGGCCAACGGGGACAAGTTGATGGCCGTGCTGCCGGCCGATCATCGCGTCGATCTGGAGAAACTCGACCAAGCCACAGGCCGACGCACGGCTCTGGCCACCGAAGCGGAATTCAAGGCTGTTTTCCCCGACTGCGCCGTGGGCACGATGCCACCCTTCGGCAATCTTTACGGCGTCGAGACCTACGTCGAGGAAAGCCTGACGCAAAATGATTACATCGTCTTCGAAGCGGGCACGCACAGCGATGCGATCAAGATGAGCTGCATCGACTATGAACGATTGGCCAAGCCGAAGGTCGCACGGTTTGCCGTGAAGCTGCACTAGCCGCGCCTTGTTCCCACTCGCCCATGCAACGCAAAGTGCGCGTCAGCGTCATCGGTCCTTCTGAAGCCACGCCTGAGATACTGGCGCTCGCCGAGCAAGTTGGCTCCGAAATCGCCAAACGAGGCGCGATCCTGGTATGTGGCGGGCTGGGCCGCGTGATGGAGGCGGCGGCTCGCGGCGCGAAACAAGCGGGCGGACTGACCATCGGGATTCTGCCCGGCACAGATGCGTGGGACGCGAATCCATTTATCGATGCGCCGATTGTGACCGGTCTGGGCGAGGCGCGCAACGTCATCGTGGTGCGTTCCGCGGATGTTGTCATCGCCATCGGCGGAGCGTTTGGAACGTTGAGCGAACTTGCCTTTGCTTTAAAGCTCGGCGTGCCCGTGGTCGGCTTGGGAACGTGGCAGTTGCGCGCGCCCGGCGGAAGCGAGCCGCCCATCATCCTAGCGGATTCTCCGACGGATGCCGTCGAAAAAGCCTTTCTGGCAATGCGGAGGCGACACAAATGACGCCGATCACCCTTCACAACTTATTGCGCGACGACAAACTGCGGCGACATGAGTTCCCGGTTTGCGAGAAGAAGATTTTTCTGGCACATGCGGGCGTCAGCCCGTTGCCGCGTCGCGTCACGGAAGCGATGCAACGCTATCTTGATGCAGCGGCACGGGACGATCAGGAAGACGCATTGCCTGAACGCATCATCGGCGAGACACGGCAGTTGGCGGCCAAACTGATTGGTGCCAGCGCAGAGGAGATCGCGTTTGTCGGATCAACGTCGATGGGACTGGCAATGGTCGCCACGGGGCTGGCGTGGCAGAACGGTGACAATCTTGTTTGCTACCGCGATGATTATCCCGCGAACGTCTATCCGTGGATGGATTTGGAAAGACGCGGCGTGCAACTCCGATTTGTCGAGCCCAAGCAGTACGGCAATGTGACAGTCGAAGACTTGGAACCAATCGTGGATGGTCGGACGCGGCTTGTCGCACTGGCCAGTACTCACTTTCTGTCCGGCTGGCGGTTGGGCGTGGACCGAATCGGCCAGTTTCTCAAGAAGAAAGGGGTCTTGTTTTGTCTCGATGGCATTCAAAGTTTTGGTGCGTTGCACACGACGGTGCAACACGTGGACTTTGCGGCGGCGGACGCACATAAATGGTTGTTGGGACCGCTCGGCATTGCGATTCTTTACGTTCGCAAAGAGCAGTTCGAGCACCTGCATCCTCCTCTTGTCGGTTGGCGCAATGCAATCTGTCCCGATTACGTCACGCAGGAGAAATTAACGTTCTGGCCAGACGCGCGGCGCTACGAGCCCGGGAGTTTGAACCTGACCGGACTGGTGGGGTTGCACGCGGCGCTGGAAATGATTTTGGAATTCGGAATCGAGGCGATCGAGCGAAGGGTGATTAAACTGGCAAAACAGGTTGTTGCGGAAGCGCAACAGCGCGGTTTCGAGGTGTTGGGACCGAAGTTGGACAACAAGTGGATGTCTGGGATCGTAACTTTGCTGTCGAAGCGTCACGATCTGGAACGTCTTCACGCTGAACTGATGCGGGCAAACGTAATCACGTCCCTGCGCTGTCGCCGCGGCGGCGTGCGCTGCTTGCGTGTGTCGGCGCACTTTTACAGTCGAGAAGAGGAAATCGAGCGACTGATCAGCCAAGTGTAACGCTCTGGCGTTGGACTGGTTGTGCCGCTAAAGGGCAAGAAAACACAGGAGAGCAAGCGGCGAAGAAAAAGCATTTTAGCTATTGACACGGAAGCGGCCAATCTGTACTTTAATGCGACATGGTAACCCGCCGCGACGCGGGCCATACTCCCAACCGCGCGGGCTCGGACAAATCCTAATCAAAAAAACGGAGGCAACAAAATGAGAAGACTTCTCAAAATGAAGCTCGGAGGCTTCACGTTGATCGAACTGCTCGTCGTCATTGCGATCATCGGGATTCTGGCGGCGATGCTGCTGCCCGCGTTGAACGCGGCACGCGAGAAGGCGCGTCGTGCCAACTGCTTGAGCAACCTGAAACAGGTCGGGGTGAGCATCGCCATGTACGCTGACAACTACAATGGACGAGTGCCGTGGGATGGCACCGTGGCGGGGCAATCTCCGGTCACTTCCTTTAATCTCATGAGCAACGTGCTCGGTTCGGCAAAGATTTTCGCTTGCCCCAGCAGCCGAGAGACTGCTTCATCAACTTGGCCGCTTGGTGGTAGTACGAACGTTAGTTACTACTATGTGCCGGTACTTATGTGGCAGGACATACCCGACTCGATCCTAGCATTCGATCGAATGGCGGCCTCCGGCGATACCACCTCTTGGACACGGGGTTCGCAATGGACTGCGAATTCTCCTCACAAGATGTCAGGGGGGAACATCTTGTTCAATGATGGGCACGTTGAATTCAGAACCGCGCTGCCCTCGGCGCCCGGGACGAACGGTACGTCTTACCTTCTCAAGCCTTAACAGCCTTCGTCGAATTGGAACATACGCGAACCCTGGCACCTCGGTGTCGGGGTTTGTGTTTTTCAGGGATTTGCCTTAGAAGGAATCCCGAACGGATTCTTGTCCTTGCCGCAGATGCGCTCGCGAAAGCAGGAGATTGTTGGATTGCTGCTGGTGGCGACCTTGCCACTGGTCAGCTTCCCATTGAGCTGGCTGCCGCAGCAGGTCGCTCACGATCGTTTCATTGTGACGCTGCCGATTGCGGCGGTGGTGTTTGTGGGGCTGCTGCTGGCGAGCGCGCGCTGGGCATTGAGGAGTGGGCCGCCTTCTCATGGCACCGCGGGGGGCGTCCCGCCATCCCTGAGGGGGACCGGCATTTTCGCCGTGATTCTCTGGCCTTCGATCCTGTTGCTGCTCAGTTGGCTGGTCTCGGTGCGCTACAGTCAACGCCCGTACATCTCGATCAGCATTCTCCCGGCATTGCTGAGCAACTTCGCCGTTTTTCTTCTGGCAACACGGTTTCCCGTGGATGCTTGGCGGAAACTGTTTTGGGTTTGGTTGATTGCTGCAGCCTTGGTGACAATCAACGGGATCGTGCGCCTGCGGACGGAGACGGAGGTTGTTTCCACAATCGGCAATCGGAATTTTCTGGGAGCCTACCTAGCTGCCTCGATCGCGCTGGGAGCGGCCCTGTGGGACAAACGCGCGACGGTGGTCTGTGCTTTGCTGCTGGCGGCGATGTGTCTCTGCCGATCGCGCGGGGCGTGGTTGGCTCTCGGCGCCACAGCAT
>JBEKFI010000178.1:0-4475 GCA_050013395.1 Verrucomicrobiia bacterium
CGTTTACGACATACTGAGCGCCTGAGACAACTCCGCGCCCGCCCCCTAAGTTATACTGGAGGTTTGCCGCAGGCACCCCGCTGGAGTGGCGGAACTGGCAGACGCACGGGACTCAAAATCCCGCGACCTTCACTGGTCATGAGGGTTCGACCCCCTCCTCCAGCACCATTTAGAATCACAAGCCCTTCCCTCAACCGTTTCAGTCACTTATGTGCGGATCCGGCTCGCCGGATGCTACCCTGGTGGCAGGCAGTTGTTGTGCGGGACGCTGTCCAGAGAGGGTCTCTGCCGCGCTGATTCATTGGGAGTTACGTCCCAATTGGGTTCGTTTCGTCATTCTTGTGAGCGCCGGTGAAAGAGTGCACCAGGATGGCCGCTACGGCGATGCACCAAGGGCTGATTTGAGCGGCGGCAGGCACACGTCGGCGCAGGCGTGCGTGGGCGCCGTAAGACGAGATCGGGTCGTGGGGCACGGAATCAGAACATCGTGCTATCCTCCGCGCCGTCCACGGGAGCGTGAGCAGTGGATGACCACGCGTGCTTGGTATCCCTCTTGACCGATTCGATGACCAGGTAGAGCTTGTCGGCGCTGTTCACCTTGCCCGCAACACAGTAGAAGACATGGGCTTCGAGGGCGAGCGATTTGGTGAAATCGTAGAGCCGATAGACCCGGCGCGTGGAACGGTCTTGCATGAGGAAGACGGCACAGTTGCGGTATTCCGTTCGCGAGAGCAGGAGCAGATGATTGGCGCTGAAGTTGAACATGGATGGAAACACAACGAGCGGGAGCCGAAGCTCCCGCCCTATTGGCAGCGCCGTTGAGGGGTTCACCCAGAAGACTTCTCCGCCGGGTTATCGCACAGAGCGGCGCATGGTCTGAGTCAACCGGCTAGGCTGGCTGACCCTTGTTGCCTTTGCGAAGGCTGTCGCCTCCGAGCAGGAAGACTTCGGAGTTCTCCACCAAACGATCGGCGATGGCCGTGGCGATGGTGGTGTTGTGGAGGATGTTGCCCCACTCGGAGAAGGCAGTGTTGGTGGTGATGATGGTGCTGCGGCGCAGGCCGTGACGCGACGAGATGACTTGATAAAACAGATTGGAAGTCTGCTGGTCGAGCGCAAGGTAACCGAGTTCGTCGCAGATCAGCAGCGCCGGATCGGTGTAGAACTTGAGCCTACGAACCAGGGAGTGATCGACCTGCGAGGCGGTCAGTTGGTTGAGCATATCCATGGCGGTAGTGAACAGGACACGACGATTGGCTTGGCATGCCCGCCAGCCGATGATTTTCGACAGGAATGTTTTGCCGGTGCCAGGATTGCCGACCAGAACGACGTTGGTGCCATGGTCGAGGAAGTCGAGATCCAAGAGTCGGAGGATGCGCGCTCTATTCTGCTGCCGCGATTTGTGATGTTGGAACAGGAACGAGTCGATGGAGTGCTGCCCATGCAAGCGAGAGAAGTGGAACCGTCTTTCGACGGCGCGGCCGTTGCGCGCTTCCAGTTCCAGGTCGGCGAGCCATTCCAAGGCAGCCGCCGGGCTGAGGCTCTTTTCAGCGGCGTGTTGCAGAGCCTGATCGAGCTGACGACTCATGGTGGGGAGGCGGAGTCGTTCCAGTTTCTCGGCGAGTGTCATGATTTTTCCTTTTCAGGGTCTTCGCGCAGAAATGCGTCGTATTCCAGCAGCGAGAGTTGATCGGTGGCCAGTTCGTTGAGCCGCGGGTCCTTGAGCCGCACGAGCGGCTCCACCGGACGCGGTGAACTCTGCTGGCGGAGAATGTTGGCGATATAGTCGGAGCCGAAGGCGTACGCGGCGGCAGCTTTGTCGATGGCTTGGGCGACGGCCTCCGGTCCGTAACCGCGGACCAGTTCGTTGAGCTCGGCAATCTGGCGTGGCAAGGCTCGGTCCGATTGAGCCAGGTTTCGCAGGTACTCCGCGGCGCGGGCGCCGAGCAGGGCGACCAGCCGTTGCTGGGTTCGCGACAGATGGGCCGCGGGGCGTTGGTCGAGCAACTCCTTTTCAAACCGCTCGGCCCCCAGCGTTTGGCCGCGCCGCCAGCAGCGGGCGTAAGCGACTACTTCCCGATCTTGGTGGTAGATGGTCAGGGATTGGGAGTCGGCTTTGACGGGCAACCGGCAACCGACGTAGCGGGCCGGCACGCAGTAGCGGTTGCCGTCGAACTCGAGGCGCAGATCTTTGCGGACCAGAGCATCGGCGGTGTCGCGGTAATCGGGCAGCAGGGCCGGCACCGGGAGAAGCGACTCGACGAGGAACCGTTGGTCGGGACGTTCTCGCGTTTCGCGGTGGAGCCGCTGGTTGGCGACTTCGTCCAGCCACTGTCGCACTTGACGATTCACATCAGCCAAGTCAGTGAAAGTACGCAGCGGCCAGAAGTTCTGACGCAGGTATCCAATGCCGGCGCGCTCGACCTTGCCTTTCTCCCAGGGCGAGGCCACATGGCAAGCCCGCGGGAGAAAGCCAAACTCACGGGCAAAAGCGAGAAAGCGAGGATGAAACCGCACCAGATTGCCTTCGTGTTCGGCCACCGCCGTGGCGAGATTGTCGTAAACCAGATGGCGCGCAATGCCGCCCAGCGCTTGAAACGCGTGAATATGGCAGCGCACGAATGTTTCGAAGCACTGGCTGTGTGTGAACTCGACATACATCATGCGGCTGTGGCATTCCACCAGTGAGAAGGCGTACAGCTTGCGCGTATCGCCGGAGTAGTCGAGCGCGCCGAAGTGCCCCCAGTCGATCTCGAAGCGATCTCCGGGCGGCGATTCCACGCGAACGTAAGCGCGGCGCGCGGCCGACTCGGTGCGGACCTGGTGCAGATGGTCCTTCAGAATGGTGACGCCGCCGTCGAAGCCGCGCCCGCGCAATCGCTGGAGAATCACGACGGCACTGGCGTGGGGGTCTTGCTCCAGCAGTTCACCGATGGCGGCGTGAAACGGCTCCAGTTTGCTGGTTCGTTGGGGCCGGGGACGTGGCTGCGCCGGCTGGACGAGGTACTTGGCCACCGTGCGCCGGTTCAGGTTCAAGTGGCGGGCGATCTGTCGCAGCGACCATTTCTGGTGCCAGTGAAGGCGATGAATTTCGTTGATCTGTTCGTTGCTCAGCATGGCTTGGGGCTGATTCTGTTGTCGGGCAAAACCGGCGCCGAAGCCAGAGGGTTGTTGTTTGCAAGATTCCGCGGCCGTTGGCTAAGCCTTTCCACGATAAACACTTGCGTGGTAGCCAAGGTGTTGTTTGCAAGATGGCCGGCGGCAGGGCCGAACAGCCAAACCCCGGCCGCGCAAGACTTTAGGTCCAGAGCCAAGGTGTTGTTTGCAAGATCGCGCACACGGCGTTTTTGGTCCCTGGTTTGCTGAAGAGTCCGGTTCCGGGCGGCCTGATTCGGGTGCGCTTCGCGATACCGCTTCCAGTAGTCGGGATTCTCTGCCCGCCACTTCTGCGAACTGTCGTTGCAGACCTGGCGGTAAACGGAATCTGTGGCAACCTTGCGGCGATGGTATTCTTGTCTTCGTCGCCGCTGGCATTCCGTAGCCCCGCAGACAGCCTGCTCCGGATGAAATCGCGAAGGGCGTAAGGAACACTGGCAAAACCTGCACGGCCGCTGAAGCATTCCTCCAGGGTGGCGAGATCCTGTTTCAACCAGAAATATGCCGGAATGATTTAGAAACTGCTGTAAAGTGCTACCGCGTCCCCGCCAATAGGGCACCTGTCGGTGCATGGCCAAACCGCCCGGCGCGGTGCAGTTTCTCGGCGGCGCGGACAACGCCACGGATACGCTTTTGGTCGTGCCGCACTTCCCGGCATATGCCGGGAAGGTGCCGTTCCAGGAAGAGGTTGTCTGCCCGGGGATAGGCGCTAGAGGCTTTCAAAACTGCCCCCCTCATTTGCGGGGGGCCGCTGCTTGGCGTGACTCCGGAAGACGGTGATTGGAGAAAAACCGGGGATGAAATTGACCGGAGGGAACGTCACGCCAAAAGATGCTCGCGCATGCCACAGCCACATCCGCAGGGAAGCCTGGCGCAGAGAAAGGTACCGCCAGGAATCCGGGTCGCTGCAATAGCGGCGTCCCAATATTTCCCCCGGGGCTTCATCTGTTGAGTTATTCTAAACTTTCGGGTAGAGCCTTCGAAAAGAAAGGTAGAGGTACGCGCATGCCGGGAGAGGTGTTGATCAAGAAACCGTCTTTCGAGGTCGGACAAGGCGCCGTGCGCATGCGTGTTACACAGACCGGCCCGAAAGAGAATACTATTGAACTGAAGGTCGAGTACGACAAGGCCGAGGTGCCCGCACGCGCGTACTATGCCGACTACTGCGAGGTCATCAAGGGGCGTTCAGGCGTAAGTCTTTTATTTGGAAAGCTTAAGCCGGGTACGTCCGTGCTGCGGAACAAAGTCGAAATTGTCTTCCCCGAGGAACTCTTTGTTCGGCAGCTCTGGAAAAACTCGCGGGACCTGCACGAGAAGAT
>JBEKFI010000179.1:0-4446 GCA_050013395.1 Verrucomicrobiia bacterium
GCCCGTCTTCAGCCGTTGCGAGGCGTCCACCAGGCCCGTCACCGCCGCCAGCCGCAGCGAGCGGGCCAGGATCGCGGTGTGGGAGGTCTGACTGCCCTGGTCGGTGGCGAACCCAAGCACCAGCGTGCGGTTCAGGAGAGCCGTCTGCGAAGGTGTCAGGTCGTGCGCCACCACAATGCAGGGCTCGTGGAGTTGGGACAACAGCGTGTTCTCATCGTGGCCAATCAAATTGTGCAGCACCCGCCGCGAAACATCACGCATGTCCACGGCGCGCTCCCGAAGATAAGCATCGTCAACCCCGGCCAGGGCCGCCAGGTAGCGGTTGGACACCTCCACGAACGCGTGTTCGGCATTGGCGCCCTGCGTCCGGATGAACTTGAAGACTTCCTCAAGCAGGACCGGATCCTCCAACAGCAGCAACTGCGGGTCGAAGATCTCCGCGTCACCGCCGCCCATCGCACTGTGGACCCGGTGCTGGATGGCCAGCAATTGTTCGCGCGTGCGGGTCAGTGCCTCTTCAAATCGCCCGGATTCCTTCGCGACCTCATCACCAGTGACCACATACCGGGGCACTTCAACCTCATGCTGTCGGCCGATGACAAAAAGCCGGCCGCGGGCCACGCCGTTGGATACCGGAATGCCCCGCAACCGCACTTCCCCCGCTTTCGCCAGTTCAGGCACGAAGCATCATTAGCCGCATCCTTGGCATTTGAAAATGAAATTCTGCCTTCAACGGGCACGACTTCGGATGCAAACCGCATGTTGTTTGGAGTCCCGGCTTCAGCCCGAAGCGACCACCTGAAGGCGGAACCAACGCGACGAACCCCGCCGGCTCGTCAGACCTCCACCAGATCAGGACACAGCCCTTGTCTTTCCCCGCTTGAGCTTACGGACCGCCGGTGTCAATCTCGCTCCATGAATCGCATCACCGAACGCTTCCGCCGTCTGCGCCAGCAAGGCCGCAAGGGCTTGGTGATCTACATCGGCGCCGGCGATCCAGACCTCGAAGCCACGCGACAACTCGCCGTGTCCTTCGATCGCGTCGGCGTGGACGTGCTTGAGCTGGGGGTGCCGTTTAGTGATCCCCTGGCGGACGGACTCGTGAACCAGCTCGCCGCCCAACGCGGCTTGGAATCCGGCACCGCGCCGGCCAAAGTACTCGAAACGGTCGCCGCGATCCGGAAGGAATCACAAATCCCGATCATCCTTTACCTCTACTTCAATCTTATCCATCGTCATGGGCTGGAGCGCTTTATAAGAGAAACATCGGCCGCGGGGGTGGACGGTCTGCTCGTGCTCGACCTGCCGCCCGAGGAATCCGCCATTTATGACACGCTGATGCGTGCATCCGGCCTGGCCGCCATCTACCTGGTGGCCCCGACCACGCCGGAGGATCGGATCGCCGCCATCATCAGCCACGGCAGCGGTTTCGTCTATTACGTCTCACGCGAAGGTGTCACCGGCGTGCAAACCCGGGTTTCGGATACGATCGCCAGCATGACCGCGATGATCCGTGCCCATACCGACCTCCCGATCGCCGTGGGCTTTGGGATATCGAACGCCGAACAAGCCCGTGCCGTGGCGCAACACGCTGAGGCCATTGTCGTGGGCAGTGCCGTCGTGAAAAGAATTGCTGACTTGGGCCGATCTCCCGAACTCGTCGCCAAGGTGAGTCAATTTGTCGCTGAACTGGTGACGGCCGTGAAAAGTGTGAAACGCTAACTCGCGCCTCCTGCCCCGAGACTCATGGTATCCGGGCCGACCTCCCCGCCAGGCTGGGTTTGAACGCGACGAAGCCAAACGATCAGCAAGCTTACGTCAGCCGGTGAGACACCGGAGATCCGGCTGGCCTGCCCCAGCGTGCGTGGACGGATTCGCTCCAACTTCATGCGGGCTTCCGTCTTCATCCCGGGAATTCGCGAGAAATCGAAGCCTTCCGGGATCATTTTGTCCTCCATCTTCCGGAATCTGGCGATTTCATCCCCTTGGCGCTCAATGTAACCGGCGTATTTCACTTCGATCTCAACCTGGCGAATCACCTCCTCACTCAAATCGGGATTGATACTGGGAAGATCGCGATAACTCACCTCGGGCCGACGCAACATCTGCGCCAGTGTTGTCGCGCCAACGCGCGTTTTCTCTACTCTATCTACTTCGCTATAAATATCTTGCATCTTTTTTTGAAAAACGAGATGGCAATGTTGCGGTAACAAACCGACCTGGTGGCCGATCTCCGAGAGACGTTGATCGGCGTTGTCCTGACGAAGCAAGAGGCGGTATTCCGCCCGCGATGTGAACATCCGGTAAGGCTCAGTCGTGCCCTTGGTCACAAGATCGTCAATCAGGACGCCGATATAGGCTTGGTCGCGCCTGAGAACAATCACGTCGAGTCCAAGCGCGCGCCGCGCCGCGTTGATCCCGGCAATGATGCCTTGGCCAGCCGCCTCTTCGTAGCCCGAGGTTCCGTTGATCTGCCCAGCCAGAAACAGGTTTCGGCAAACCTTGGTCTCAAGCGACGGATGCAACTGGGTGGGGAAGACATAATCGTACTCCACAGCATAGGCAGGTCGAAGAATCTCAGCCAGCTCGCATCCCAGGATCGAATGGACCAACTCGACTTGGACCTCGAATGGCAGGCTGGTGGAACACCCATTGACGTAAATCTCCTCGGTGGCAACGCCTTCCGGTTCCAGGAAAATTTGGTGATGATCCTTGCCGGCAAAACGAACAATCTTATCTTCAATGGAAGGACAATAACGCGGCCCCACCCCTTCAATCATCCCGGCATAAAGTGGTGACTTGTCGAGATTCGCACGGATGACCTCGGCGGTACGTTTCGTGGTCGCTGTCAAATAACACGGAAGCTGTCCGCGGAGGCGTTCGAGGATGGAGCCGGGAGGATAGCGAATTCCGCTTGGCTCGCCTGCCAGTGGCGGATGTTCCACGTGGAACAAATCATCCCTCCAGTAGGTGAAATAAGGAACGGGTTCATCGCCGTGCTGGGCCTCCATCTTGGAGAAGTCAATGGACCGTCGGTTTAGCCTCGGCGGGGTGCCCGTCTTAAGCCGACCAAGCTCGAGCCCAAGTTCTTTCAGCGACGCGGATAGACCGGTCGCTGCCGCTTCCCCAGACCTACCGCCTTCCTGCCGTTGGAAACCGACGTGCATCAAACCGCGCAGAAATGTGCCGGTGGTGATGACAACGGTGGCCCCGTGGAACTGAACGCCCATGCTTGTTTCGACGCCACCGGCCTGACCATCGGAGACGAGGATCTTCACGGTTTGCGCCTGGTGGCAGTCAAGGTTCGGTTGCTGTTCGCAGATCTGTTTGAGCCTGAATTGGTAAGCTTTCTTATCGCACTGCGCCCGTGGAGCCCATACGGACGGCCCCTTCTTCATGTTCAACATCCGAAATTGGAGGCCGGTCAGGTCGGTATTCTTCCCCATCTCGCCGCCGAGAGCGTCAACTTCGCGGGCGAGGTGACCCTTGGCAATCCCACCGATCGCCGGATTGCAGGACATCTGGCCGATCGTGTCGAGATTCATCGTCAGCAGCAGCGTTTGACACCTGATGCGTGACGCTGCCAGGGCAGCCTCGACGCCGGCGTGGCCACCGCCGACAACGATGACGTCGTACCTTTTCGGATACACGAACATGCTCAGAAGAATAGTCGCTTCACAGTGGGTTGCCAATGTGGATCCAAGGACGACATGAAGTTGAGACGCTGCATTCCTCCATCGCGAAGCCGACGCTCAAGCCTAACCTTGACAGGACAACATTAAGAACCCAACATGCTGATGGCAAATAACTTGGATGCTAATCGGCAGTTTGTCACATCCTGCTCACCAAGACTGTGGCCTGGATGCCAAAACGGCGGGACTCACAATTCCCATCCCTTCCGGTAGTCATAGCGCAACAAGGCGTTGGCCTCATCCGAATTGGCCACTTTCAACGCGATGGAATCCCACACCAGCCGTTCGCCACCCAAGCGGACGCAGACGCTGCCCAAGAGGACCGCCTCGGTGAGCGGCCCGGCAAAGCTAAAACTCGATGCGGTCGGTGTGCCTTCCTTGCAGGCCTTGACCCATTCCGCATGGTGACCGATCGAGCGTGGCAGCGTCGCTGGTGGGCGCCTATATTCACGGTTGCGTTTTTCCGGCAGCAGGCGTGGCCGTTCGCCACCCCAGCCTTCGACCAGCATCTTGCCTCGGTCACCCACAAAGATGATCCCATCCTCCGGATCGAGTTCGCGGTCATCTTCGAGTTCCTCCGGCCTGGGCGGCAGGATTCCGCCATCGTACCAGTGGAGCTTGACCGCAGGCAGATCCCCGCGGACCGCGAACTCGTAATGCACTGAACAAGCGTGCGGCACAGTTTCCTTGAACACCGGGGTCGAGCTGGCGTAAACACTCAGCGGTGCACCGAGTTTGAGCGCATCGAAGACCG
>JBEKFI010000180.1:0-4422 GCA_050013395.1 Verrucomicrobiia bacterium
GTGCCGAATCGGATCACGCGGGTCACCTGGGTCTCGCGGGTGTATTCGGTGAGATAAACCGCCGTGCCTACGCCGAGCGGCATCGCGATCGCAATCGCCAACAACGGCAGCAGCACAGTGCCGACAAGCGTTGGAAAAATTCCGCCCGCGCGCCCCATGTTCTGCGGGTTGGTGAACAGGAACCTCCAACTGACGACCGGCAAGCCCTTGTCGAGCACGAACACGATGATGAACAGCAACACAACCAGCGTCACCGCCGTTGCCAGTCCGAGCAGCGCCACTGCCGCCATCTGCGTGTATTTCGGCGGGATTCTCATCTCTTGCTGTTCTTCCCAATCCGCCGGCGGACGGCCACCGTGGCAATGGAGTTGAGAACCATAATCACCACAAACAGCACGACACCCGTGGCGAACAACGCTTGTCGGTGCATCCCGGTGGCGGATGCCATCTCCAGCGCAATGGTGGCCGTCAGCGTCTGCGCCGAGTCCAATGGCGAATGCGGCACTTTCGCGGCATTGCCCGCCACCATGATCACCGCCATCGTCTCGCCGACCGCACGGCCCATCGCCAGGATGATGCTGGCCACGATGCCCGACCGCGCAGCCTTGACCACGACCATGTGCACCGCCTGCCAGCGCGTTGCGCCGAGCGCCAGCGCGCCTTCGCGGTACGTTTGGGGCACGGCGGCAATGGCGTCGGTCGAGATGCTGATTATCGTGGGTAACACCATGATGCCAAGGACGATCGCCGCGGCCAGCACCGACAATCCCGGTCCGCCGAGATGTGCGCGAATCAACGGCGCCAGCACCACCACGCCGATGAACCCGAACACCACCGACGGGATGCCGGCGAGCAGTTCAATCGTCGGCTTGATCACGCGCATCACGGTGCGCGGCACAAACTCATTCAGGAAGATCGCCCCGGCCACCCCCAGCGGCGCGCCGATGAGCATCGCGCCGAACGTCACCCACAATGAGGCAACAATCATCGGATAGATCCCAAACTTCCCAGCATGCGGTCGCCAGTCGGACGACAGCAGAAAGTTCCGCAGCCCGACCTGCAGAATGAATGGCACGCCCTCCTTGAAGATGAACACCGCAATCAGCAGCAAGCTGGTAATCGCCGAAAGTGCGATCACCAACAACAGCCGCTGCACATTGGTTTCGCGGTCGAATTTCACTGCGCGGGAATCAAGCCGTTCTTCTTGATGATCTCCTGACCTTCGGGCGACAGAACGTAGTCAATGAATTCCTTCGCTGCGCCCGTGGCCGGACCTTTGGTAAGGAAGAAAACGGGGCGCACCAGCTTGTATTGGCTGGCCATGATGACGGCGGTCGTGCACTCCACCCCATCCACAGTCACCGGTTTGACCTTCTGGCTGATGACGCCATGCGTCAGGTAACCGATGGCGTTGGCGTCGTTGGCCACGGTCTCTCGAATCGTGCCGCTGGAGTCTTGAATGATGGCATTCCTGGTCAGTTGGATACCGCCGATCAACTGCTCGAACGACATGCGCGTGCCGGAGCCAGCCTCGCGCGACACGACTGTTATCAGCTTGTCCGTCCCGCCCACGTCTTTCCAGTTGCCGATTTTCCCCTCAAAAATCTCCCGCACCTGCACTGTGGACAAGTCCTTGATCGGGTTTGCCGGGTTGACGATGATGGCAATGCCGTCGCGCGCCACCACGATGCTCGTCAACTCTTTCGCCTCAGGCGGCAGTTGCACGAGATCGGCCATGCCGATCTGCGCCACCCCGGAAAGCGCCGACTGGATCCCCACCGCCGAGCCGCCGCCCTGCACGGTGATCGCCACGCCCGAACGCTGCGCCATGAACTCCTCGGCCAGTTTCTCCGCGAACGGCTGAAACGCCGTCGAACCCGCCAGCGTGATCGCCGCATATTTCTTCCCGCAACTGGCGCAGACCAGCGCCAGCAGGCACACCGTCAATCTTGTGGCTGTTGGCCATCGGTAAAACATAGAAACCCTCCAGATCAAGAGCAGTCGCGAGGTGTCCGGCTGTTTCTGTAACGGATTCGCAACACAAACGCAACAAAACTGTCAGAGGCCGAGCCGTAGATTCCGTTGAAACCGACTACGCGGTTCGCCAACGTGTGCGCATGACAAGGCGTCCATTAGTGGGGCGGGGATAAACACTACCGGCACGAGTGAACCTTCTCAGCGGCGAGTGCTAGCGAAACAGCGTGATCGCCTTGTATACGCCGGCCGCGAAAAGGGCGGAGCAAGGAATCGTCAGTATCCACGCCCAAACCACCTGCCGCGCCACGCCCCAGCGAACGGCTGACAAGCGGTGAACTGCGCCGACGCCGACAATTGCGCCTGTGATGGTGTGCGTCGTGCTGACGGGAATGCCCAGCTTCGCCGAGGTGAACAACGAGATCGCGGCAGCCAGCTCGGCGCAGGCGCCGTCGTACGGGCGCAACTTTGTGATCCTCATCCCCATGGTTTTCACGATGCGCCAGCCACCCGCCATGGTGCCGAGACCAATCGCCAGGTGGCATGCCAGCACGATCCAGAACGGAAACTCGATCTTGCCAGTGGCGAAGGCAGCTTGCTGGGTTTTCCAGATGCTGGCGTATAGCAACGCGGCGATGATGCCCATTGTTTTCTGGGCGTCGTTCGTGCCGTGACCAAGACTGTAAGCTGCTGCGGATCCCAACTGCGCGACCCGAAACCAGCGGTCCATTTTGATGGGTGAGACCTTGTGAAACACCCACATCAGGATGAACACGAACACCAATCCAAGAACCAAACCGATCAACGGTGCGATCACGATGAATTCCACCGTCACCACCACTTTGCCCATGTACAGCACATCTGCCCATTTCCCGGCGTGAACGATGGCCGCGCCGCCAAAACCTCCCAGCAGCGCGTGCGACGAACTGGACGGCAAGCCGCTGTACCAAGTGATGAGGTTCCAGACGATCGCTCCGAGCAGTCCCGCGAAGATCACTTCGGCTGTCACGTAGTCGGCGTGCACCCATGTCGCGACGGCGTTGGCAACATGCACACCAAAAAACCACGCGGCGGCAAAATTCCACCACGCCGCCCAGAACACCGCCTGAAATGGCCGCAGCACCCGCGTGCCGACAATCGTCGCGATCGAGTTGGCGGCGTCGTGAAAACCGTTGCTAAAATCAAACCCGAGGGCTGCCAAAAAAATCAGCGCGATGTACGGGTGGTGGAAGATGTCACTCAGGTCTCGAAGAAATGCCAACATAGTGCTCGCTGCGTTAGCTCATCTTGACCATTACGCCCTGCAACACATTGGCGACGTCTTCGAGACAGTCGGTCACGTGTTCCATGGTCTCGTAGATGTCCTTCCATTTGATGACCTGGATCGGGTCTTTCTCCGTGGCAAACAACTCGGCCAGTGCGTCGTGCAGAATATCGTCGGCGGCGTTTTCGACCTCGTGAATGGCGATGCAATCGCGCATGACCTGGTCGTAGCTTCTCGGTGAGCGCATCCCGCGCACCGCTGCCGACAACTTTTCGCAGCCGCGCACAATTTGCTTGGCGAGATTGATCGCGTGGGTTGTTGGCTTGCTGACTCCAAAGAACGCCATCCGGCCTGCCGACGCGTTGGTGAAATCCACCACGTCATCGATGCGCAGGATCATCTCGTGAATATCTTCCCGATCCAGCGGAGTGATGAACGTTTTGTTCAGGCGCTCCATCGTGATGTGCGCCACATCATCACAGGCGTGCTCGACTTCCTTGAGTTCGCGCGCGATCGGGTCGGCGTCGCCGTAGTTCTCCGTCAATTTCAGCAACAGCTTGGCCGCGCTGACAGCATGGGCCGCGGCCTTCTCGAAATAATCGAAAAAGTCATAATCCTGCGGAATCAATCGTCTGAGCATGGTGCCTCCCCTCGCCCTACCTGTGTAACGGACTTGGGACGGATTGGCAACAACTTGCTGAACCTGATGAGCGTGGCGCACAACCTCGAACGCATCGGCGACCACGCCACCAACATCGCCGAGGAAATCGTTTACCTCTACGAAGCCCGCGACATCCGCCACCAGCACGAGTAACCGGCCTCGGAGCCTGCTTCAGGTCCGCAACTTTGCCAGCGCATCGGAGACTTCGCGGCCCTTGGCTTCGATGACAGCCAACAGTTCTTCGGGGGCGCGGGTGTCTTCTTCGTTCTTGGCGTTGGGATTGACCGCTTTGAGGTCGTAAGCGGCGTCTTCGATGTCTGAAGCGCCCATGCTGACGGCGAACTTCAGAAGGTTGTGCAGGTATTCTATGAGAAGTCAGCGTGAGATTGAGATGCTGACGGGGTTGACGGACGGAGGGATGACGCTGAGCTGGCTTTGCGCCCGCTTGGGAAGGTCGAGGAATAACAGCGACACCTCGAATCCGTTTCCCTGCTCGCGCCGCGTACATTGCACCACGACACCG
>JBEKFI010000181.1:0-4390 GCA_050013395.1 Verrucomicrobiia bacterium
TTTTCTCATAGAGGTTATCCGCCTCATCAAGGATGATGATGCGCGCTTTGGCGAACAGCGCTTTGGTCGCGCGGCGAAAGATCGGATACGCCGCACCGATGGTGGCGGCGATGACCATGCCGAGACCGATCAGATGCGGGAGACTCGGCTTTGCGGTGAATGCGTCCAGCGCCCAACCCGCGAAGAGCAGGACGCCGATGCCGATGGTTTTGAAAAGCTCCCTTCGCGGAGCCGCGCGGTCGTCCTCCTTCGGAGCGTGGGTCGGGAGACGAGCGCGATAGCCGGCACGGCTGACCGCGTCGAGCAGTTCTTTCTCGGTGATTGTGTCGCCGCACACCGTGACGCGCGCGGTGCGCGAAATGAAATTGACGGAGGCCGTCTTCACGTTCGGGACGGCGGCCAGCGCCTTTTGCACCGCGCTGGCGCAGCCCGCGCAGGTCATACCTTCGATTTGAAGTGTGACGGTTTTCATCTTTCGGTGTCTCGTATAAGATTAGCCCTGCGCGGCAGCAAAGTCGAGCAGGCGAGGTTGGCTTCCGCTGGCTTTGCTTCAAAAGCGAAGGCGCTGGTAGGAGAATTCCACGGACCACACGGCGGGGCGTCGGCGCAGGCGGACCGGCAGGCTTACCGGGTTTCAGATTGCGACTACGAATACAGGGCGTTAACCGCTACGAACATCGCCTCGAAACGTTTCAGCGTGTCAGCATCGAGTTTGGCTGGCGGGTGGCTCGCGAAGTTTGACGCGACCGTGTAATGGTTGAAGCCGCCGCTGGGTCGAATCACAATTCCCTTCTCTTGGAGATGGCGCTCGATGCGCTCAACTATCCGGCCTGACACGCCGGGAATCAAAGCGAGGCCGGTATGCCCGGCCTCTGGCGGCGGCGGCTTGTTTGTGCGTAAATCCCTCTGATTGTTGAGGTTATCTTGTCGGAGCGCGAAGTAAAAAGGCTCGTGAGCGGAGCAAAAAGGTTCGCTCGCGAAGCAAAAAGGGTCGTGCACGAAGCAAAAAGGGTCGCGCACGAAGTGAAAAGGCTCGTGCACAAAGCAAAAAGCTTCGCTCGCGGAGATCGGCAACCTCGCGAGCGGAGCAAAGTGCTTCGCTCGCGCCGCCGGGAGCTTGGCGCTCCCGGCCTTGAAGGTCGGTCGCGAGGCAAACTGCTTCGCACGCAAGCCGGGATCCGCGGACGGTCAGCCCGGCGGTCTGACCCTACCGGCTCTAGGCGGGCTTCGCGGGCTTCCTGCTGGCGTGTGCGAACCGCGCACCGATCTGTTGCCGGAGCGCGTCCAGTCCCGCGCCTTTGCCGGAGACTTTGAGTTGGGCGTAGCCTTCGAGCGCGGCGCTCATCACGTCGCTGCCGAGCGCCACTTCGGTGTCGTCAGCCTTTTCCATCAACGCGCGCAACCGGGCAAAGCGTGGACGTAGCATGTCGATGTTGGCGAGGTCGGTCTGCGCTTCCGCCAGATTGTAGTTTGGCGGCAGGATGCCGGTATTCTGCGCGAGCACGGTCAGCGTTTGCCGGCAGAACGCTTCGGATTTGTCGCCCATCTTGCTCAGCGACTTGCGCTCGGCCGGCGACAAGTCCGCGAACCCGGCGAACTTCTGTTCGAGCGTTGTCAGGCAGGCGTCAATCGCCGCAAGCTCGGGATCGGCGAAGTTCAACGATATGAGATTTTGCGCCATGGCTGCGGCACATTTTTGTTTGGAGCTTTGCGGACCGCCGCCCTAATGTGGTGTCGACATGAGCGCTCAACCGATCCCGCTGCTGATCGTAGAAGACAATCCAATGTACGCGGAAGTCCTGCAGCGCTTGTTGCCGTCGCTGGGGACCGAGCTGAGATTCGACGCCCAATGGGTGAACACGGGCGAGAAGGCAGTGGAAGAGATTCGCCGTCGTACCTATGACTTGGTGTTGCTGGATTACAAGCTGCCCGGAGCCGATGGCCTGACCGTGCTGGCCCAAATCCGCAGCCTGCCGGCCGCGCAGCAGCCTGCCGTCATCATGCTGAGCGGCATGGGCGGGGAAGATGTCGCCATTGAAGCAATGAAGAATGGCGCGAAAGACTACCTGCACAAAGATTCTCTCGATGTGCCCTCGTTGCTGCGCGCCATCACCGGTGCTTTGGAGCGGAAACGATTGGAAGAACAAGTGGCCTCTTACACGGAAGAACTGCGCCTGAAAAACTCCCAGATGCAGGCTGACTTGAGCATGGCGCGCGAGATCCAGGAAGCGTTTCTTCCGCAGCGGTATCCCTGTTTTCCGGGCGACATTGAACCCAACGATAGCGCCCTGCGTTTTTATCACCGCTATTACCCGACGAGCGCGGTGGGCGGGGATTTCTTCGATGTGCTGGCTTTGTCGGACACCGAGGCGGGCGTATTCATCTGCGATGTGATGGGTCACGGAGTGCGTGCCGCGCTCGTCGCGGCGCTCATTCGCGGCTGCGTGGAGGAACTCAAGGACATGGCCGCCGATCCCGGTCGGTTTCTGACGGAGATCAACCGTCTGCTTGTAACGACGTTGCGGCAGACCCGCCTGCCGATGTTTGTCTCAGCTTTTTATCTGGTCGCAGATGTGGGTGCGGGTGAGATACGGTGTGCCAACGCAGGTCACCCCAGTCCGTTGCACCTGCAACGCGATGCCGGGACAGTCGAACCGCTGCAATCCGCCGGCTGCAACCCCGGGCCCGCCCTCGGTGTCTTTGAGGACTCGACGTATCCAACAGCACGTCAGGCGCTCGCGGCGCATGACGTGATCATCCTGTTCACCGACGGTCTGTTCGAGGTGAGCGGTCGGAACGACGAGCAATACGGACAGGAACGTCTGCTGGCCGCCGTGCGCCAACGGGTGCATCAGCCACCGGCGGCGTTGTTTGACGAATTGCTGGAGGACATCCAGGCGTTCGGGGAAGGCAGCAACGTATTTGTCGACGACGTATGCTTGGTGGGAGTGGAAGCCATGCATGTCGGAGTAAAAGGAAATAAGAGGGAAGGTCAATGAAAGCTTCACGAAACAGTTTCGAGGTCGTGCTGAACCTGTTTGTTGTTCTCTTTCCAGCCGACTTGGCGGCTGTCACGCCGCTGAAAAACAGGCTTGTAAAGCTCATCCTCCGAGGGCGTGCTCAGTGAGTCACGCGCTGTTGGCACTCGGCATAGAGCGCGTCGTAAACGATAAACTCGCGCGCCAGGATTTCCCGATCGCTTAATCCCAGCGTACTGAGGCCGTGCGCGATCCAGCGTAGCCCTTCGCCTTTCGCCTGCAGGATGCGGGTTCGTCGGATGCGAATCGGCGGTTCGGACGATCTCTCCGAGCAATTGTAGCGCGGGGTCAGCGAGGCCGTACTTCTTGAGGATCGAATTGAACGAAACGTCCTCGCCGTGGTGGCCCAACTCGACGTTCGTCACGTCGAAAGGCGTTGCGCCGGGCCGCTTCGCCTCCTCCATGACTTTGTCGGCGGGCACGAAGTAAAACTCAGCGTCCTGATCCACGAACTTCCTGATGAGCCACGGACAAGCGACCCGATCAACTTTCACTTGTGCGCGAGTTATCCATTTCATGCATTTGATGTAATGTCTGTTACATTATTGACAAATACCTCAACGATCGTGCCCTCGCGACTCGGGGTGGCATTGGCTGGATGCTTTTGGTACAGGTGGAGGCGATGAAGGATCGCTGGGTCTTGGTGGATGGGTACAGTGTGTTGCATGCTTGGCCCAAGTTGCGCCGGCTGGCGGGACGCCGCTTGGAGCAGCAGCGCGAGGCGTTGGTCGGAGTGTTACGGCAATACGCCGATCATACAGGCCGGAAAGTGACGGTGGTCTTCGATGGTTACGCCGCAAAACGCAAACCCGAAGTGGCCGAGACCACGCACGGTGTGGAAGTATTGTTTTCCGAGCAAGGGAAGACAGCGGACGACGTGATTGAGCGGCTCGTGGGTCAGGCAGAAGCGCGAGAGAAGATTCTGGTCGTGACATCGGATGGCATGGAGCGGCACACTGTGGAAAGCATGGGTGTTCAAAGCGTTTCAGCGGAGGTTTTTGAGGCTGAAGTGGAGACGGCGCTGGCGGAATTGGGGCGGCTGGTTCGGTCCCATGGCCGGCGCAGGAAAATCGGATTCATCCGCGATCAGTTTGAAGGATGAGTTGACAGGAAGACGGATATTTGTCTAAAGTGAGGCAGTGATTTTTTGGAGAACGCGCATGACGGAGGACACACCTTTATGAACAAGCTTAGCAAGATTGCCCCAATCATCGTAATCCTGGCTTGTGCGGGATCGTTATTCTTCACCTTCAGGCTTGGCGGGATCAAGGCGAAGCTGAAAGACGACAACGCTCAGTTGACCCAGGAGCGCGACAGCACGCGCAGACAGCTTGCCGCCACCGAGACCCAAT
>JBEKFI010000182.1:0-9691 GCA_050013395.1 Verrucomicrobiia bacterium
TGGACCAGGTTCGACGGATGCGGTTCGAGGTTGGCGCCCGCATCCATGAGCACGAAGACGTTCTGCGGCGCCGGAATCAGCACCGCCAGCCCCGGCCGGTCCACACCCTCCAGCGTGCGCAACTTCAAATGCGAAGCAGTCAGCAGCGCGCCGGTGTTTCCCGCCGAAACGACGGCGTCCGCCTCACCCTGCTTGACGAGATCAACTGCGCGGCACATGGAACTGTCCTTTTTGCGCCGCACCGCTTGGACGGGCGGATCGTTCATCTCGATGATCTCGCTGGCGTGGACCACTTGAATACACGGGTCGTTCACGTTGAGCTTGCGCAACTCCGCCTCCACGCGGGCCTTGTCGCCAACCAGAAAAAGCCGCGCAATTTTGCTGCCGTTGCGCAGCGCATCGACCGCCCCCGCAACGATGTTCTGGGGCGCAAAATCGCCACCCATCGCATCGACGGCAATTTTCATCGCAAACAGTCGCTACGCGGCGCTAATGGAAACGACCTGACGCCCTTTGTAGTAGCCGCAGGACGGACAGACACGATGCGGCCGCACCCCTGCGCCGCATTGCTGGCAGACCGATAATTGCGGTGCCTTGGGCCGATTAGCGGTCTTGCGCGTGCGCAGGCGCATCTTGGACATTCGACGTTTCGGTACACCCATGAGGAAATGTTCTCCGTTACTGGAGCTTCAGTTGATCCAACGCGCGCCAGCGCAAATCCGCCCGAGACGGCTCGCACTGACAGTCGCCCTCGTTTAAGTTCTTTCCGCAACTCGGGCAGAGCCCCCTGCAATCTTGTTCACACAGGGCCCGTTGTGGAAGTTCCAAGATGATATCTTCTCGAATGTTCGCCGTCAAGTCCACGAAATTCTCGCCGTGAATCTCCTGGTGGAACACAAACCGGCTCACGCGCAGTGGCAACTCGAAAATCGTCAGACAGCGGCTGCAGCGCAACGTCGCCGGGGCATCTAACGTCCCCGTTACGAGCAACGCATTGCCCTGGATTTGCGCCAGGAAATCATACGTAATCTCGTGCAGGAAACGGACATCAGGCTCATCCAGGTCCATGATCGCGGGAGGTTCACTTCCCTGCAGAGTTTCGCCCCCCACGCGAATGCGCTTCACGTTGATTTTCATCGTTCTCTCCTCCGAGACCAAACTCGGCCCGTTCATGGCGCCTCGGGCGCCATTCATTGATCAACGGCTCGCCACCAGCTTATGTCTCAACGCCTTTTTGACATTGATCGGGACGAAATCGCTCACATCGCCGCCCAGTTGCGCGATTTCCTTCACCAGTCGCGAGCTGATGAATATGTACTCAAACTTCGGCACGAGGAATATCGTCTCGATCTGCGGACCCAATTTACGATTCACCAACGCCATCTGGAATTCAAATTCAAAGTCTGAAACGGCCCGCAACCCGCGCACCACCACCGTGGCTTTCTTCCGCCGCGCGTAGTTGACCAGCAGCCCCTCAAAACCATCGACCGTCACGTTGCGCAGGTTTCTCACCGCCGCCCGTGCCAGCGCAACCCGCTCCTGCACCGTGAACGTCGGTGTTTTCTCCGTGTGACGCGCGACGGCAACAATCATGCGGTCGAAGATCGTGGCGGCGCGTTGAATGACGTCAAGATGGCCGTTGGTAATGGGATCGAAACTGCCGGGATAGACTGCAACCGTTCGCATAACCCTCCCTGTGTAGTGGCGCTACCATAATTTTTGCCCGGCGGATTTGCAATCTTTTCTTTTGCCTGTGTTGTTAGCTAATGAAATGACCGCTGGTTTTAGCAAGTGAAGTGTCCGCTGGGGCGGAATAAGGATGCACGCCCAAAGGAGGTCAACCGATGGGTGTGTATCCGAGATCCGCCGTGGAGCGGATGATGAAAGTCCAGGAAGTGATCATGCGAGCAATCGAGGGACGAATTCAGTGGTGGCAAGCGGCAGAGATTCTGGGAGTCAGTTGCCGCACCATGCGGCGCTGGAAATGGCACTATGAACAACACGGCTACGACGGATTGTTTGATCGACGCCACCAGCGGCCCAGCCCCAAGCGCGTACCGCTGGCCACGGTCAAAGAGGTGCTGCGGCTGTATCGTCAACAGTATCACGATTACAACGCTTGCCACGTGAAACGTGAACACTTTCACGAGAAGCTGCTGGCCGAGCACGGGATGGAGTTGAGGTACACGTGGGTCAAGACCGCCCTGCAAACCGCCGGGTTGGTGGCCAAGGACGCGCCGCGCGGCCCGCATCGACAGCGACGCGAGCGTCGCCCGCTGCCGGGGATGTTGGTGTTTGCCGATGGCAGTGCGCACTGCTGGATCCCCGCGCTGGCACCGGCACAGCAAGAGCTGATCGTGTTCCTCGACGATGCCACCACGGAGGTCTACTACGCTTGGTTGGTTGAAGAGGAAGGCACACTGCCGATGATGGCCGGGCTGAAGGAGGTCATCGAAACCAAGGGCCTTTTCTGCAGTTTATACACGGATCGGGCGGGGCATTTCTTTCACACCCCCGAGGCCGACGGGCCGGTGGACAAGACCCAGTTGACCTAGATCGGTCGGGCGCTGGCGCAACTGGGCATCGAACACATCCCCAGCTACAGCCCGCAGGCGCGGGGGCCGCATGGAACGATTCTTCGGCTCGTGGCAGGGCCGACTGCCGCAGGAGTTGCGCAGCGCCGGGGTGGATACGATGGCGGGAGCCAACCGCTATATCCGCAAGGTGTTCGGGCTCTGGCACAACACGCACTGGACCGAGCCGGCGCAGGAGAGCGCGCACAGTCCCGCCATGGCGGGACGCCGCTGGGGGTGGTGGACCTGGAGGCGATCCTGTGTGTGCAACACGAGCGGGTGGTGGCAACCGACAACACCATGGTCTTGGGCAATCGCCGGCTGCAGATTGCGCCGAGCGCGTGGCGCTGCAGCTTTGCGCGCTGCACGGTGAGAGTGTGCGAGCAATTGGACGGCACTCTGACGGTGCGCTACGGTCCGCACCTGTTGGGCCGCTGGAACGCCGCTGGTGAGCCACTGGAGGAGAAGAAGAAACTGAGAAAGGCGGCCTGACCAACCGCGCCGCCCGCCTGCCCGCCGCCCTCTCCCCCAGGGCGGCGGGCAGGCGGGCGGCACAACAACGACAACAACCAAAACCCAGAAGCAGACAGATCACTTGCTACAAAAGCGGCCATTTTGATTTGCTAAAGACACGCTGCGGGAAAGCAGGCAGGTATTGAGGGCGCGCTCGCTGAGCGCGCCGCTCAGCCTAGTCGTTCTCTCACAACGTCCTGACCTTCCGTTTCTGCTGACTGGTTGCTAAAGTGGCTGCATGCTCGAGCCTGAGTTGCTGCTGGAGGCGTATCGGCGCGGCATTTTTCCGATGGCCGTCAACCCCGACAAGCATGTCGGGGCAGGTCGGCGCGGTGACATCGGCTGGTTCTCGCCCGATCCGCGCGCGATCATTCCGCTCGATGACCGGTTTCACATCCCGCACGGATTGCGTCGCGTGCTCAAACAGAAGAAATTCGAGACGACATTCGACACCGATTTTGAGGCCGTCATCCGCGAGTGCGCCAAACGCAAGGAGGGCACGTGGATTTCCAAGGAGATCATCGAGAGCTACTGCAATCTCCATCGCCTCGGCCACGCCCACAGCGTTGAAGTATGGCTCTGTCCAAAAACTGAGATTCCTCGACAAGCTCGGAATGACAAACGGAACAAATGCGACGCTTCGACGCTCCACGCTTCACGCTCCACGCGCCTCGCCGGTGGTTTGTATGGTGTCCACATCGGCGGCGCGTTCTTCGGCGAGAGCATGTTTCATCGCGTCACCGACGCCTCAAAGGTTGCGCTGGTGGCGTTGGTCGAGCGGCTGCGCGCGCACGGATTCGTGTTGCTCGACACGCAATGGCAAACGCCGCATCTGGCGCAGTTCGGCACGTACGAGATTCCAAAACGCGAATATCTCTGGCGGCTGCAGCGAGCCGTGACAATCAAATGCGAGTTTTGGGCTTGCGAGCCGCCACGGGTTCGTGAAACTTGAACGTCGGATGAGCGATGTCGGGAAAATCCTGGTGGTCATTGGGCTGAGTTTGGCTGTGCTGGGCGGATTGATCTGGCTGGGCGGCAAAATGAATCTGCCTCTGGGCCGCTTGCCCGGTGACATCCGGGGACGGACCGCCGGGCCGTCCGCCGCCTGTAACTATTTCTGGCGCGCCCGGCGGTCGCGCCCTACCATTGCGTCACAAATGATGAAAACTTCCGAGTTCGACTGCGAGCTGCCTGCTGAGTTGATCGCGCAACGACCACTTCCCGATCGCGCGGCGTCGCGGATGATGGTCGTCGAGCGCGCGTCGGGCGAAATCTGTCACGAGCAGTTCCGCCACCTCGGCGCGTACCTTCGCGCGGGCGACTTGCTGGTGCTCAACGACACGAAAGTCATTCCCGCGCGGATCTGGTCGCGAGAGCCGGTCGCCGAATTGCTGTTGGTTGAAAAGCTCGCGGACAACCTTTGGTCGGCACTCGTGAAGCCCGCGAAGAAAGCCAGGCGCGGGGCCGTCCTCGAGTTCGTGGGAGCGGTTTCCAACCGCGATCATGCGGCGGAAGTTCCAGCGGCGTCGCGGATGAAATCCGCTCCCATGGGCCGGTTGCTCACCGCCGTCGTGGAGGGCACAACCGACTTCGGCGGACGCGTCCTGCGATTCTCCGGTGACGTTGAGGCGTATTTGGAGAAGCACGGCGCGGCGCCACTGCCGCCGTACATCCACCGCGACGCGCCTGAGCCATCCGACCTCGAACGCTACCAGACGGTGTTTGCCAAGCGGCCCGGCGCAGTGGCGGCGCCGACGGCGGGTCTGCATTTCACCGCCGAGATGCTGGAACAACTCCGCAACGCGGGCATCGGGCTCACGTTCATCACGTTGCACGTCGGCATCGGCACGTTCCGGCCCGTGAAAACTAAAACCGTCGAGGAGCACAAGATGCATGCCGAGATGTTTTCCGTCTCCGCCGAGGCCGCGGCGGCGATGAAGTCGGCGCAACGCATCATCGCCGTTGGCACTACGGTGGTGCGCGCGTTGGAAACGGCCGGCGAGCCGCGCGCGTGCGAAGGGAGCACGGACATTTTCATTCGGCCGCCATTTCAGTTTCGCGTTGTGGACGCGCTGCTGACCAACTTCCATCTCCCCCGCTCAACGCTGTTGATGTTGGTGTGCGCGCTTGCCTCGCGGGAGTTGATCCTCCGCGCGTACGCCGAGGCGGTGCGGGAGCGGTACCGCTTTTTCAGCTATGGCGATTGCATGTTGATCCTCTGAATCCCGTCCCGCTGCGTCCTGCCCGGCGCGGTAGCTGCTTTTATCGCAGCACACTGCAGCCATTGAAGGACGCATCATGGGATCAAGGGTTTACAAGCACTTCGCGCTGATTGGAATTGTTAGTTTCGCTCTTTTGCACTCGGTTCTTTCAAATCTGGAAGCGGACGACGGAGCTGATAACACAGCCGGTACGCCCGTGGACACGATGGGCGAATTGACCGTGATGCGTGCATGCGATTTCGAATACGGGCGCAGCGAACTGATTCACCTGCTGAGAGACTTTAAGACCGACAAGACCGCCCGACTCCGGTTCAAGCGCGGCGCGCCGACGCGATTGCACTCGGGCGCGATCGTGCGGGTCAGGGGCGAGAAAGTCGCTGAGGAAATCGTCGTGCCCGCCAACGGGTCGGGCAGCGTCCAGACCGTGGCGGAAGCCCCGCTCGTCTCGGGCGACCAGCACACGGTGGTGCTGCTGATCAATTTCCTCGACGCAAACATCGAGTGCTCCACGGCATCGGTTGCCGACCTGATGTTCGCCGGGACAAATTCTGTGGACGGCTTGTACCAGGAGATGTCATACGGCAACGCGTCGTTCTCGGGTGACGTGTTCGGTCCGTTCACGATCAACTACACAAGCGCCAGCGGCTGCAACTACAACGGCTGGGCTTCGGCTGCTGAGGCTGCGGCGCAAGCGGCAGGCGTGAATCTCAGCGCCTACTCGCACAAGGTGTACGTGTTTTCCGAAGAACAACCAGTGCGGTTGGGCGGGACTCGGCACCATTGGCGGCAACCCGAGCCGCGCGTGGGTCGCTTACTGCGACGTGGCCGATGTGTATGCACACGAACTCGGTCACAACATCACGATGCATCACGCCTCGACCGACATCAACAACGATAACACGAGCGATTGCGAGTATTGCGATATCTCCGACGTGATGGGCTACGCCGGCATCGGGTTGCGCCAGCTCGACGCGCCGCACAAGGATGAACTCGGCTGGCTACCCGCGGGCAAAATCGTCTCGGTCAACGGCAACGGCACGTATCAGGTCGCGCCGCTGGAGGATTTTCCGCGGGGCACACCGTACGCACAGGCGCTGAAGATCGTGCGCCCGAATGGCGGCTACTATTATTTCTCGTTTCGGCGGCAGATCGGGTACGACGTCTCAATGCCTTCTCAGTATGCCGATCAGCTCAGCGTTCATCACCACGGGGGAAGCGGATCGGTCCAGACCTTTTTGATCAAAACGCTCGGTGACGGCGAATCGTTCACCGACCCTGCGACCGGGCTCACCGTGACTCAACTAAGCCACACGCCCGACTATGCGACCGTGCAAGTGCTGGCCAGTTGCGCTCCCATCGCGCCGACTCTGGCCATTTCCTCCATCAATTATATCGGTCTCGCGGGTCGTACGGTCACCTACACCGTCGCGGTTCAGAACAACGACGCCGCGCCGTGCGGCCCGAGCACGTTCAACCTCAGCGCCACCGCGCCCGCAGGCTGGACGGCATTGGTCGCGCCGACATCGCTCTCGCTCGGGCTCGGCCAGACGAACATGGCCACATTGACGGTCACCTCGCCGAGCAACGCGACGAACGGCACCTACAGCGTCGACGTCAGTGTCACCGACAACTTTACGCTTGGGCACAACGCCTCCACCAATGCCACGGTCGTCATTCAATTGCCAAGCTCGACGCCGCCTATCAAGCTCACCGCCACCGCGGGCAACGGCAAGACGCGGCTGCGTTGGAACCGACCTAAGAAATTGGCCGCAAGCACATACCGCGTGTACCGCGACGACGGCACGGGCAACTTCACTGCGATCGCCACGAGACGCACAAACAGTTTCCGAGACGCACCCGAGAATCTCGACGCGACGTTCTCCTACTATGTTGTCGCCTACAGCAAGCTGGGCAGCGAAAGAGCTACCAGCAACGTCGCCACCGTCCTTGTCACAACCCCCAGCCGCACGCGTCACTGACGCGGCGCAGCGGTTTCCGACGCGGGCGGCCCTTCCGGCCAGATCAACGACGCGGCCACTGACAGCGCCAGGATTCCCGCCACCACGCCGAGCGCAATGCCGGTGGGAATCCTGGTGAAATGCGACAAGAGCATCTTGAGCCCCACAAACACGAGCACGACCGATAGCCCGTAGTGTAGGTAGTGAAACAGGTCCATCAAGCCCGCCAACGCAAAGTACAAGGCGCGCAGGCCGAGAATGGCAAATACGTTTGAGGTGTACACGATAAACGGATCGGTCGTGATCGCCAGCACGGCAGGAATGGAATCCACCGCGAAGACGAGATCGGTGGTTTCCACGACGACCAGCATCACCGCCAGCGGCGTGGCCAGGAGGCGACCGTCAATCCTCGTGAAGAACCTGGCCCCCATGTAGTCCTTTGTCACAGGGAAAAAACGGCGAAACAGTTTCAGTACCGGATTTTTTTCGGGATGAATCTCCGTGTCTCTCTCGAAGGCCATCTTGAAGCCACTCCAAATCAGGATCGCGCCGAACAGGTAGATCACCACCTCGAACCTGCGGATGAGCGCCACGCCCGTGGCAATGAAGACCGCCCGCATGATCAGCGCGCCGAGGATCCCCCAGAACAGCACCTTATGCTGGTGCTCCGTCGCCACGCGGAAATACCCAAACAGCATCAGGAACACAAAGAGGTTGTCCACGCTCAACGATTTCTCGATGACATAACCGGTGAGAAATTCCAACGCTTTGGCGCGCCCAAGCCAGAAGTAAATGATCACGTTGTAAGCGAGCGCGAGGGCAATCCAGACTGTGCTCCACGCCAAGGCCTCTTTGAATTTCACCGCGTGTGCGCGCCGGTGAAACACGCCGAGGTCCAGCGCCATCATCACCACCACCACGGCGCCGAAGATCGTCCACAAGGTCGCGCCCGTCGTCATCGCGGGCGATTCTGCAAGCTGCCGGCAACCGAGTCAACCGAAACTGGTTGCTCAAGGCTGGACGTTGCCCCGGGCTATGATATGCTGGCGTCAGAGTCGGGCTCGTGAAGAATCGGAAGCGGCTGATCATCATCGTCGTTGTCATCGCGGTTGTGGGGGCGGCGGCGTACTGGTATTTCCAGCGACGGTCCCACAACAGTTCGGCTGTCATCCACGTCTCCGGCAATATCGAGGTCACTGACACGCAGGTCAGTTTCAAGATCCCCGGCCACGTGGTGCAGCGACTCGTGGACGAGGGCGAACTGGTGGAGAAAGGCGCAGTCGTCGCCCTGTTGGAGACTGCGGACCTGAGAAGCGAGGTGGCGATGCGCCAGGCGGAACTCGAGGCCGCCAAGGCCGCGCTGGCCGAACTGGAAGCCGGGTCGCGCCCGCAGGAGATTGCCGCCGCTGAAGCCACGGTAGCCCGGGCCAAGGCCGATGCGGTGCGGGCCGAACTCGATTACCACCGCATGGAGGAACTGTTTCGGAGCAAAGCGATTTCCTCTCAGGAGTTTGATGCGGCCAGAGCGGCCAATGACGTGGCGGCGGCCCGGTTGCGCGAGGCCGAAGAGCAATTCAAGCTGGTCAAGGAAGGCCCGCGCAAGGAAAAGATCGAGCAGGCCCGCGCGATGCTGGAGCAGGCGAAGCAGGCCCTCGCGCTCGCGGAGACACGGTTGAGCTACGCCACGGTGGTGGCCCCGCTCAGCGGGGTGGTGTTGTCGAAAAACATCGAGCCTGGCGAGTATGTCGTGCCCGGCACGCCCGTGGTCACGATTGCTGATCTCGAGAAGCCTTGGTTGCGGGCCTACGTGCACGAGACCGATCTCGGCCGCGTGAAAGTCGGCCAGAAGGCGCGCGTGACCACCGACACCTACCCGGGCAAGGTTTACGAAGGCCGCATCTCCTTCATCGCTTCCGACGCGGAGTTCACTCCGAAGAGTGTCCAGACCGAAAAGGAACGGGTCAAACTGGTTTATCGGGTGAAGATTGACATCGCCGATCCCCACATGGAGCTGAAACCCGGCATGCCCGCCGACGCGGAGATCCTTGTCAGTCAGGAGACGCGCGATGCCAGCAATCCGAACTGAGAATCTGACCAAGCGATTTGGCGACCTCACGGCAGTTGACTCTCTGACGATCTCAGTGCAGGAGGGCGAAATCTTCGGGCTGGTCGGGCCGGACGGCGCGGGCAAGACGACCACCATGCGGTTGCTGACCGCGATCATGGAACCGACGTCGGGCGACGCTTGGGTGGCAGGTCATCATATCGTCAAGGATGCGGAAGCGATCAAGGACGACATCGGTTACATGAGCCAGCGGTTCGGGCTGTATCCCGACCTCTCGGTGATGGAGAATATCAACTTCTATGCCGACATCTACGGCGTGCCGCACAAAGGGCGAGCCGAGAGAATTGATCGGCTGCTCTC
>JBEKFI010000183.1:0-4341 GCA_050013395.1 Verrucomicrobiia bacterium
TTTTTCATCCCGAAACTCCGCTTGAAATGGTTCGGCGGCAATGCCAGCTTCTCCTCGGCCGCCAACATCTCCCAGCTTTCCTCGTGCTGGCGAGAAGAATCGATAATCACGCCGTCCCAATCAAAAATGGCTGCCCACTGTGAAGTGAGTGATCTTCCCATGATGACCGCGTATTGTACGGGCAGATTTCAAGCGCGGCAATTCTGCGTTTCGGAACGTGGTGGGTTTCATGGCCGACTTGAATCGCAATCTGAGCCATTATCGGGCGCATCTCGACTACCACCATAGCCAGCCTCGGGCGTTTTGCAGGGCTGTAGGTAGGCATCTGAGTTGGGCTAGCAAGAGATTTGTTCATGGTTGTTCACAGGGGGTTGCGGAGGACAGGGTCATGGCCAATGGCGAACCGCTGCGTCGTAGGGCTTCCTGGTAGTGGTCGTTGTCGTAGAGCACCTGATCCTGCCAGCAGCGCCAGAGGATGCGCACCCATTTGAACGCCAAGGCGCGCACCGCCGCGTGGTGGCCTTTGCCTTTGGCGCGTTGGGCTTGATAGTAGGCGCGCGCCCAGTCGCAGAACTTCAGCGAACAGCGGGCAAATTCGTGAAAGGTTTGCAGCAGAAACTTCGCGCAGGCGTAGCGCCGATGCACGGCGTGAAACTTTCCGCTGCGACGGGTGACGGGTGCCACGCCGCTGAGCCGTTGCATCGCTTCGGGTGTGGGGAAGCGCTGGCGGTCGGTGCCGAAGGCCGCCGCCAAGCGCGGGGCCAGGCAATCGCCCGCGCCGGGGAAGCTGGCGAAGATCGCCGCGGCGGGATGGGCCGCGAAGAGCGTTTCGATCTGCCGGTCGTACGCGGCAATGGCCGCCAGCAGGACCTGCAGTTGGCGGGCCAACACGGTGACACGCAGGGCGTGGGCGGCGATGACGGCGGGGTCGGTCGTCAGCGGCGTGGCGGCTTTGATGTGGGCGAGGCGTTGCGTAATCAGGTCGGGACGACGCGAGTGGTGCGCGTAGTAGAAGGCGCGCACCGTTTGGGGTTTGGCTTGTTGGAGCGCGGCCAGAGTGGGCCATTTCTGGAGGAAGGCGGCGGCCATGGGGGTAGCCAGGTCGTGACCAGCCCAGTCGAGGCTCTGCGGGAAGTAGGTTTTCAGTGCGGCGCGCAGTTGTTGGACGAAGCGGGTCTGTTGGTGAACCAGATCGCGGCGGTGCTCGCACAGCAGGGCGAGTTGGCGGGTGGTGACGTCGCTTGGATTGCAAGGACGAAGGTGGTCGCGGTGTTTGATCAGCAGTTCCCAGAGCAGGCGCGCATCGACGGGATCGTCCTTGGCCCCGCTGGGGGCGAAGCCCCGACATCCGCTGTCGGGGTTGGCCGTGGCCGGGTTGATCGGATAGAGCAGGAGGAACTCGTAACGCATGAGCGCGTACAGCAGCGCGCCGCGCGCTTGTTCCAGGGCGATGGCCACTGGTCGGCCGCCGAAACGGGAGCGGAGCGTGGCCACAAACTCGGTGATCGCCTCGGGGGTGTGCGCCAACACGCTCTGTTCGGGTTGGAGCGTATCGGCCGGGCTGAGGCAGACAGCGTGGCGTTGATCGGCCCAGTCGATACCGACGAAGGCAGCGGGCATTGGGGAAGACGGATTCGGGGATTGCGTCATAGGGATGAGCTCCTTACGATGAGGGTTGGGATTGCGACACGCGAACCAAGGCCCGGCGAAGTTCTTATAGGATGAGAATTGGGGTTCGTCATCTGAGGATTCGTTCTGGGACTTGGCGAGGCGGCCGGGTGCGAGAGCCTACCGAAAAGCCTCGTGGGCTGAGGGGCGGAATTCGTCACCCGGTCGCCGCGTGTTGATCGAGGAGAGAGTGTGCGGGAATCGGCGGCATTGTTCACGGATGAAATTGGTTCGGGTGCAGAGTTATTCACAATCGGCTGCGGGGAGTTGCGGTGCGCTCTCCTCGCCGCTTGCTGAATAACTCTGGACCAACTATAAGGGGCGACCTGTGGGGTCGCCCTTACTTTTCTGCTCGGGCTTCCATTGAACCAAACGCAGTTTTCGGGCATCTAACCTGCGGGAGAACGATAATGTGACCAGGGCTTTTTGTTTTGAGTCATGATTTTACTCTGACCAACGCCAGCGCTGCGACGGGATTGGCGGCGAGACGTTCCTTCTGAGCCGGGAGCCAATCGTCGGAACCGGCCGCTGAAAGCAGGCGCAGATTCACGCTGCGCAGCAGCGCCAGATTCATTAGCGCCTTGGCGTTGCCCAAGCGGGTGCGGTCCTCTCCCAGCGAGGCATCGCGCCGCCAGTGGTTGCGATTCTCCACTCCCGCCCAATGCTGCCGACTGAGGTTGATCCACCCCTCGGGCGTGCGCTCAGCCAGATCCTGGCTGGAAAGATAATAGCGGTTTTCTTCGGTGCTCTTGCCGGTCTTCTTCTCCGTGCGCCGACTCTGGATTCCGACGATGGTGCGGCTGTAGGCAAAGCCCGTGGCCATCGGCTCGGCCACGCACAGACTCACGGCGCGTTCTTCGATGCGGCCGTGGCCGCTGGCCGTCTGGACAAAAGGGGGGAGTCGGCAGTCTGGGTCTGAGCATACTTCAACAGGGTCGGCTGGTTGCCTTTGATCTGCAGGAAGTAGTCTCCGCCCTTTTCAACAATCGCTCGGGCCGTTTCTTTCTGGCAGTGCAACGGATCGGCCGTCACGGTCTTGCCTTCCAGGCTCGGCACGTCGGCGATGAGTTGCTGCGCCACTTTGAGTTCGCACCGCTCGGTGTTTTCCTTCTGATCCATGACGGCCATGGCCACCGGCGAGCCGTCCTCCACTTCGACCAGACTGACCATGCCAATGATGTCGCGGATCATTTTCCCATCCAACGCCAGCACGCCCGGCAGCGCGCCGTCCTGTTGCGCCAACCACCCGCTCAACAGCGTCGCGAACGCCTCCGGGTCCATGCGGGTGAGCACCTCGTAGAAGACGCTGTAGCCAGGCACTTGGTAAAAGCGGCGGGTGCCTTTCTGGCGAGGCAATCGCAACTCGGCGCGTTGCTTGGGCTGCAGACGGGTGGCAAAGCGGGCGATCTCGGAGATCTGGCGCGCCCCGCCCAGCAAGGCCATGGAGACAAGGCCCAACACCGGGCCGATGCGGAAGCGGGTGTTGGCCGCGCGAGGATCGGGGGCTTGGCAGAGCAGCTCCAGCAGGCTGCGGCGTTGGGACGGGGACAGGGGCAGCACACCATGAGGCGCGGCCACCACCGCCGGCTCCTGTTCTGGACCCAGCGTGAGCGCCCGCGCGCGGGCGCGGGCCTCAGCACAGAGTTCTTTCAGCCAAAGACGCTTGGGCCGGTCATTGGGCTGATAGAAGTCGGCCCGGTGCCGGCTGTTTCCTGCGCTCATGCCCACCGGCTGCCAACCACTGGCCTTGTAGCAGGTGCCGCTGTACGCTTCTGGATCGGTGAAACTTTCGGCGATGAGGGGCTGATAGCCAAAGCACTCCTGCCACTGCTCGGGCAGCGCGCGGCAGGCGGCGGCCAACGCTTGCGAGGCGAGATTGGGTTCAGCACCTTTGTCGTGCAGCAACAGATAGCGGCGGTTCTGCACGACCAGCTTGAGGCGTTCGGCCCGTTGGGTGGCGTTCCAGCCGATCCATTGTTCGCGATCCTTGAGTTTGAGCGCAGCGGGTCCCCAAACCAACAGCGCGACCCACTGCCCATCGCGTGTCACTACTTGGCGCAAAAAGTCACCGACAGCAGGCGCGCCACCCAGGTAATGCTTTTGGGCGAGCAGTTGGTCAAAGCGCGCCCGTTGTGACGGAGCAACGAGTTGAACTTGCAGTGATGGATTGACCTGAGCTTGGCGAATCCCCGGTGTGGTGTGTTGTTGAGGTGGTTTCATCCCATCCCATCACACCAGAAACCGGGTGAAATGTCTAGCCCAAAGTTTCTTGCCTCAACGGCAATGGCTTATCCGTCCAACACCCAAGGCCCTAGTCCTTTCCCATCGGCACTACAGAATCCGGTCGACAAATGCTGGCGTTTATGATTAGCTTTGCGCTGGCGTCGGCGACAAGCGGGTGCGACGCGCGCTCACGCTTGTTCCGGGTCGTGAAAGGGAGATGTGCCGTGAAAATGAAACAGGTATTGCCGTTGCCCGCTCTGGCGCCCAGCGCTTCGGCGTTTCTGACAGTTGATTTTGTCTCTCACGCGCAGACCACCAACAGTTGGACTTCTTCAGCAGGTTCGCCCACCTGATCGATGGGAGACTGGGAGAGCTTGGTCAACAGAACGAACGTCAATCTGAAGAAGAATGAGAACATGCCAGTGTCAGTTCAAGGAGAACCGAAAATGA
>JBEKFI010000184.1:0-4265 GCA_050013395.1 Verrucomicrobiia bacterium
CGGCGAAGCAAAGCGTCGGCCCCAAGGGGTTCGTACTTGACTCCTTTGAGTGCGACCGGAATCAACAAAGGGATGATAATCGCGTTGAAAATTACAGCCGAGAGGATGGCTGAAGTCGGGGAATGCAGGTGCATGATGTCCATCGCCTTCAGCCATGGCAAGGTTCCTGCGAAAAGCGCAGGGATGATTGCGAAGTATTTCGCCACGTCGTTTGCAATGGAGAAGGTGGTCAAAGCTCCTCTGGTCATCAACAACTGTTTACCAATTTCAACGACCTCGATGAGCTTAGTGGGATCGCTGTCGAGATCCACCATATTGCCGGCTTCTTTAGCCGCCTGGGTCCCGGCGTTCATCGCCACGGCGACGTCCGCCTGCGCCAGGGCTGGAGCGTCATTCGTGCCGTCGCCCATCATCGCGACAAGCTTCCCTTCCTCCTGCTGTTTTCGAATGTATGCCAGTTTGTCTTCAGGCGTGGCCTGAGCAAGGAATTCGTCCACGCCAGCCTGTTTGGCAATCGTTGCCGCGGTGAGCGGATTGTCTCCGGTGATCATGACCGTGCGCAGCCCCATTTTGCGCAAACGGTCAAAGCGCTCTTTCATCGCCGGCTTGAGAATATCCTCAAGGACCACCACACCGATTACCTTGGGGCCATCTGCGACTACAAGCGGAGTGGCTCCCCGTGAAGCGACGCCGTCCACCAAGGGCGAGACCTCCGTTGGTACGCTGCCACCCTGCTCCCGAACGAACTTCGCCACGGCATCTGCTGCTCCTTTCCGAATACGCCGGCCGTCCGAAAGATTAATGCCGCTCATACGGGTAGAAGCAGAAAACGTGATGAATTCCGCATTTTGCGGCACGCTGACTGGCCTTCGACTTTGGAACTCGTAAATGCTGACAATGCTCTTACCTTCAGGCGTTTCGTCAGCAGCGGACGCCAGAGCAGCCAACTCCCCGACCTGGGCGGTAGAATAGCCCTCGACAGGCAGGAATTGCGTCGCGCGCCGGTTGCCCTCAGTAATCGTTCCAGTTTTGTCCAGGAGCACGATGTCGATGTCACCCGCAGTCTCGACGGCCTTGCCGCTCTTGGCAATGATGTTCGCCTGCAGAGCCCTATCCATGCCGGCAATTCCAATCGCCGCAAGCAACGCGCCGATCGTGGTCGGAATCAGGCAAACGAGCAGAGCTACGAGCGTGGGAACGTCCGTGCCCAAGCTATGCAGAGGCTGTTGCAGTCCCAAATAGCCCATCATGTACTGTTCCGCATTCCAGGCCATCGGCCAGAGTGGTACGACGACAATCAAGAAAATCACAGTGAAAGCTGTCAGTACCAGCGTGAGCGCGATCTCGTTGGGGGTTCGTTGGCGGATGGCTCCTTCGACCAGTGCAATCATGCGGTCCAAGAAGGATTCACCAGCCCCGGCCGTGATGCGAACAATGATCTCATCGGAAAGCACCCTCGTGCCTCCGGTTACGCCAGAACGATCGCCTCCCGCTTCGCGAATCACCGGAGCGGATTCGCCGGTGATTGCAGATTCGTCGACCGAAGCAATCCCCTTAATGATTTCTCCGTCGCCCGGGATAACCTCTCCCGCCTTCACGACCACCGTATCGCCGGGATTCAGCACCGTAGAAGCGACTTCATCCACAGTACCTGTGACACTCAAGCGCCGAGCGACGGTTTCGCGTCGAGTCCGTCGCAGTGATTGGGCTTGAGCTCTCCCGCGCGATTCGGCAAGGGCCGTCGCAAAGTTCGCAAAAAGAACCGTGAGCCAGAGCCATGCATCAAGTGCGACAAAATAGGTAACCGGAACCAGGCTGTCCGAATGACCTAATGCTGCCCGTATTACAAACAGTAGGGTTAGAAAGGCGCCGATCTCGACTACAAACATGACCGGGTTCTTCCACTGTATGTCTGGCCGAAGCATCGCAAATGCCTGTTTCAATGCCGGCCCAGTTGTCCCCGCTGCAAACAAGCCGTGCGGCTTCTGTCTCTTCTGCTTTCCAGCAGGGGAGGCCGGCTTTTCTGCTAATTCTGCAACCCTCGATACTTCCATGGCTCTTACTCCTTGTTAGAACTTGCCTGGGTTTGGACCCCTCGATAGCAAACTTCTACTCCTGCCGTCAGCCTCCGAACGGGAATGGCCCCAAGTGCTCTGCAAGCGGCCCGAGTGCGGCCACCGGCAAAAAGAGCAATGCCCCGATGATGACGATGGTTCCAAATAGCAAGAACCCAAACGTCAGCGAATCGTCACGCAATGTTCCGGGACCGAAAGGAGAGGACTTCTTTGCGCCGAGCCCCGCCGCCAAGGCGATTGGAGCAAGGATCGGAAGGAACCGGCTGAACAGCATTACAAGTCCAGCGGCGATGTCCCATGGGATGGCTTCCGGCGCAGGGTTTGGATTGTCGTAAAAGCCGTAGGTCACCCCGAGTCCATCGAAGGCCGAACCGTTATTCGCTGAGGCCGATGAAAACTGGTACACCATCTGGGAAAATCCATGCGGGCCGGGATTGCTTGTGGCCTTCAGCCCCCAGTCCGTAGCGGCAAAGAGTCCTGTGGGCATCAGAATCATGATCGGATGCACCAGCAGGGCGATCATCGCCAGCTTCATTTCGCGGCCGCCGAGCTTCTTGCCCAGATACTCAGGCGTTCGTCCCACCATCTGCCCGGCAATAAAGATCCCAATCACCAGGAAGAGCAGCAAGTTGATCATTCCCACGCCCTTGCCTCCGAAGATGCAGTTCAACCACATCCCGACCATGGGAGACAGGGAGGCCAGCGGGTTCAGACTGTCGTGTTCGGCGTTGACCGCACCACAGGTGACGTCAACGGTCACGGTTGCGAACGTGGCGCCTGCGGATGTCCCGAAACGCATTTCCTTGCCCTCAAGATTGCCGAGGTGCTGATCCACAGGCAGTCCGGCCACCGCTGGCAAATTGACCAGCAGCTTCCCACCGGGTGCACTTGCGCTGGTGATCTTGTAGCTTCGGGCCATGGGGTGAGCGATGAGGCCAGGATTCGGCTTTAACGTGTCGTAGTAGATCGCCCAGGCAATCCCGCCAGCGAACATCACCAACATGACCGAAAAGATCACCAGCGAATGCCGAAATCTCCCCAGCATGCGGCCGTACATCAGCACGAGGCAGAAAGGGAAAATCATCATGGCGAAGGTCGTGAGGAAATTGGTCACCGCCGAGGGGTTCTCGAATGGATGCGCGGAGTTCATTCCATAGAAGCCGCCGCCGTTGGTTCCCAGCATCTTCTGTGGCACGAAGGCTGCCAGTGGACCCACCACGATCGTCTGCTGTTTCGCTTGGCCGCTGTCCGTTGTCCCCATCGCCGCAGGTTCTAACGTCGAAACCTGATAAGAGCTTCGGTAGGTCATCGGCATGCCTTGTTGCACGAACACCAAGGAAAGGAGAAAAGCCACCGGCAGAAAGATGTAGACCACCACTCGCCACATATCGACGAAGAAGTTGCCGATCTTCTTTGCCCCGCGAAATAGCCGAATGATCGCTGTGAGGGCACACAACCCCACTGCCGCCGACAAGAAGAAATTCGGTATGCAAAAGAAAATCTGGCTGAAATTGGAAAGGTGCTGATCTCCCGAATAGTGTTGGAGGTTCGTATTGGTCATGAATGAGACGGCACTGTTGAAGATGGTTGTCGGCGACAAGATTCCCTTGTGTTGCGGATTAAGCGGCATCCACGGTTGAATCGACAAAATGAGATAGCCGTAGACGAACAGTGCCGTGTTAAAGACGAGCAAAGCGACTGTATACTGCTTCCAGTCTTGCTCCCCCGTATCCAGCTGCTTCTCAACCCAACGGAAAGTTCGAGGCGCGTGGTACTTTCCCTCCATGATCCGCGTCATGTACTTGCTCAATGGGAACGCAATGATAATCGTGAAAACGATTATGGAAAGCGGCAGGAACCACATATCCTTATCCTCCTCGCTGTCAGGTACAAAGCCCGCTCAAAACCATTCCGGCCGTATCAGAGCCGTGAACAGATAAACGAACAAGAACAACGCAACAATCGCGGTGACATAGATCATGGTTGTTGCCTCACTTCTTATATTTTTTCGCAGCCGTCCAGGAACAGGAAACACAACACCATTGCTATAATTCCTAGAAAAAACATTGCTGGCAGCCAAATCGCGAGATTCATTTGCCGTCCCTCCTCGCATTTACCTCGAGCTTCCGATCTCTGTGGCCGTGCGCGGCATCGTTTGGCGCAGCGAAACCCGTTGCCCGAAGCTGCTCT
>JBEKFI010000185.1:0-4215 GCA_050013395.1 Verrucomicrobiia bacterium
TGATGGGCGCGGCCTGTCTGATTCGTGATGAGTCGGAGCGCGTCACGGAAGAACGGCAGACCGCGAAAGAGAGATTCGAGGCCAGTGATCAGCGCGTGGCTGATTTGGTTACGCGCGGCCTGTTGGCTCCAGCATGTGCGCTGTGCGAACCTGGCGCACCGTACTGCGAGTATGGCGGCCACAGAAAACATTTGCGGCAGGCTCATGCTCAGTCGGACAGTCAGGCCTCTGCGCATCCGGAGCCGAAGCGCATTCTTTCGCCCCCTCCGATCCCAGATCGTCCCATCTTGAAGCAGATCACAGCAGAGGATGTGCAACTGGCGGTTCAGGAGTTGCACGCGAAACAGCCGGATCGTGGCGGTGCCTGAATGTCTTGGCGTTACGAGGATCAAGGCAGTTCTGGCGCGGCGTTTGCAGACCCGCATCAGGCCTTCGAGGATGTCCGCGAAGCGCACGCCTGGGTCACAGCAGAGCTTGCCACGGCTGAACCTCAATCGACGCGGGCATGGGTGCTCACTGAGGAGCGGAAGCGCCTGGCAGGTCTTTCCTACGAGATCAAGAGGCAATTCTGATGACCACGCAACAACGAAGAACACACATTTCAGTGGACCTAAGCTCAAAGAAACGGGTGGCGTGTCTTCGCAGGAGCTTTCGTGGAACGTTGAGAGAAATCCGTCGCGTCGCGCGTCACAAGGGATTTGTGGTTGTGTTCGATGCATTTGATGAAAGGAGGTAGCGGATATCGTTCAGTGACCCAGAGCGGGGGCCGGTGAGTTCCCAACAGGGGAACGCAACGACGCGTCATGATGCTTACCGGCCCCTCCACAGTTTCCGCTACCGTCTTCCAATGATCTGCATGGCTGGGGCTAAGCTCCTCGAAAAGATGACGTTCAGATTCTCCGCACAGCTCAAGGTTGAGTACTTGGCCGCGATCTTACGGAACTACCGCGTAGAGGCTAAAGTCAATGGTGTGGTGGTCGCTCAGTCTCCGTTAGGCGTATTGCCGGGGGCCTTGCTTTCGGCTACCAGTGGGGCGGACTTGCTGTTTGAGATCAATCGGCCGGTGAAACGAGGCGATAGGGTGACAGCAGATCTCGTCACAGCAGGATTCGAAGACTTTGCTGACGAACAGCTTTTAGCGGCAGCGTCTGACGGGATAACGATCTCCGCTTCAGTCTCCGTGCTGTGTGAGCTTCAACCTGCCTGAAATTCCTTTACATGTCCGCTGCTCACGAGTGCCAGCACGTTGCGGCCGAAGGGCGTTAGCACCCGGCCGTTGATGCACGTCTCGCAGACTACCACTCCCACGCGGGCGCCCTTGTTGATCTGCCCGGTTCCTTTGCACTTGGGGCATTCGTCTTCAAGCCGGCAGTATTTTCTGACGGCGGGTTCAATCAGTTTCTTCAGCGCGGCGAATGATCCGCCATGGTTATGGAAGTCAAACCTGCACTTCGATGAGCAGTAGCGCGAGTCTGGGCGGCTCGGCTTGTAGAGTTTGCCGCAATTATCGCAGTGGCGTTTGGGGAGGTTGAGCCATTCTTCCTTGCGGCCCTGGTGTGTTCCTCTCTGGTGGCGTTCGTATTTTGTGCGACAGCGAGCGCTGCAAAAGTCTTGGTCTTCACGGCTGATGCGAACAGGTATCGAACAGAATCGGCAGAGGTGGGGGCCCGTTCGTTTGAGGGGTTCGGGGGCGGCTGCCATAGTAGAGTCCTCCAAAAGTGAAATAGAGGCGTGTACGGGCTTCATGCTTCGATACACGCGTACTCTAATTGTGCTCCTGAAGGGCTATTTTGGCAACATCTGGACGCTGCTGGTGGGGCCGATGGTGGTCAGTATCAGATTTTCCGCGTTCCACGCGACTTCGCGGTATCCGTGGGGCGCGGCTGCCTCGATACAGTTTTGGAGCCATCCGTCATGCTCTACGCAGATCACCCGTGGTTTCTGATGCGACGCCAAGAGGATCTGGAATAACTGAGGGCTGGTGCCTTCGGTGTCTATGCTCACGAAATCGAACGGCGGGAATCGGAAGGTGGCGAGCATCTCGGCGAACGGGAATACCGGGATAACGAAAGCCTGCCATTCTCCGACCAGGCCGGTCCAGCGTTCGCGGTTCAATCGTTCGGTTGTGCCGTAGCCGGGCGCTGTTTTCCAGGAGTCCCAGAACGGCGCAAGGTGCGAATGCGCGCCGATGGCTGCGTTCACGAGTTGTAGCTTGGGGTTCTTACCGTGCCTTTCGTAGAGCGCCTGAAAAGCTCCTGGACTCGGTTCGACCAGGACTCCTGCCCATGCGCGCTCTACGAGCGCCAGCGTGTTGCTGTTCAGTTTGCCGTCGCAGGCTCCGATGTCTAGGAACGTTCCGACTTCATCTTTGAAGAGATCGAGAATGATTTGCTCTTCGTTGTTTTGGCTGTACACAGCCATCCTCCTTCAGCCTGTTGGCTTTGGCGTCTCAACCGCTCGCCACTTTCGGCTAACGTCTCGGTTGGTCCGTGGGATCACGCGGTCTGTCGGACTGAAGCGAGAATCTGAAACGAAGCCGCGGGCGCATTCGGTACCCCACGTGGATGGGTCCTGCGGATTATGTTTCTGAGGCTTCGGCACAGGCCACGGAACAAATTTCATGGCAGTACCAGCATTGGGCCAGCGGACGGCTTGCCGTTCGACGCGCTGGCGGGGTCTGGTGGTGCGAAGGCTCCGCGCTCCTCAATCACATCCCGCATCTGCTTTAGCAGCGTCGTGACGCGCAATGCGGTGTATTCGTTGAGGCCCAGAGCCGCAACCTGCTCCTCGATCTTGTTGTCCGGGCACACGACGGCGCGGGTCATTTCGTGGATCACATGGCGGTTCCATTCCCGCATCTGCAAGGCTACAGGGTCGTCGCTGTGGAAGTTCATGAGGCGTAGCAGGCCTCCCAGCATCGCGGCGCTCAGGTCGGCTTTCTGCGCTTCTTGGGGGTGGCGCTTTTGCAGGTGTCCGATCAGCGCCTGGAAGACGTTGCCGATCTTGACGCGCCCGGATTCCGTTGGGAGCAGATCTCCGAAACCGGGCGTAGTGAACTTCTGCGGGCAGTGCGCGCAGGTGGTGATAAAGGTTAGGCTCATTGAACTTTCTCCGGTGGTTGGCATTCGGAATTGCAGCGGTGGCAGCCGTCGAAGTGGTCACCATAATGCTTACAGTCGGGCGGACATGGTTGGCCGGCGGCGGGTGCTCCGAAAGTATGGCAAGGGCATTTGCCTTTGCAGGCACAATCGGCGTGTTTTGTGGCGCTGTAATTCACGGCGCCGCGCGTCAAATGCGCGAGACCGATTATCATGTCCAGTTCTGGCGGTTCAGCCGCCCCGATCAGCATTCCGATTAGGAGATCCCGTCCAAAAGGGGTTAAATTGGCAGCGGGATTTTTGCGGAGGTGGCGGCGCCGTTTGAGTTTGCTCATTGTGCGGGTTCTCCTTTACTGTGTGCAGACGTAAACATGGTAGTGCTCGCCATCAAAACCTGCGTCCCGCCATCCGATGCGCTCGTTCTGGCCAAACTCGGTAAGCTCCGAAATCACTCCTTTTCGGATCAGTTCCCATACAACGGTGAGGTTGGCGGTCTCTTCTCTGGGCGTGGGATCGAAGCGCGCGTCGTTGACGAGGCTGCATTGCTGCGGAGATTGGCGGGCGATGAGCAAGCGCATTCCGTTGCCCATCTTGTGCAGCACAGCGGCGGCATCCTCGCTGATTCCCGCCATCCGAAGATATGAGGATGATTTTGCGTTCTGGTGGTGATGGGATTCTGCCAGGTTGGCGTTTGCGTGAGAATCTACGGAGCAGGGCAGCAATCATTGGGAGGCTTCTCCTGTGAGGTCCACCACTTTATCATCGGTGGCGGTCGGTTCTGTGCCTTCTACGGGCTGTTCTGCTGGCTCTTCTTGCCCGTACTCGATGAATTCGTGAACGAACTGGGCGACCTTGGATTGCAGCGGTCCAAGCTGCTGCCAGATAGGCCGTTGCTGAATCAGCGTGAGCAAGCCCTGCTCTCCGAGTGAAGCGGCCTGGCGGTACATCAGTTGCCCTTGCTGCCCGAAGAGCATAACGAGCGAGTCCGCGAACTCCCCGCCGTCGCGGTCGTTGGTCAAGGCGTTCAGCAGCATCTCGTCAAGATTGGGCGCGTGCTGACCTTGCGGCTGGGCCTGTGGCCCGGGTTGGGGCATGGCAGGGTTGGGCAGGCGGGCCG
>JBEKFI010000186.1:0-4180 GCA_050013395.1 Verrucomicrobiia bacterium
ATGGCGCTCGGAGCGCCATGAAGGCGCGGGCGGACTCAACCGTCGCCCGTTGCTGGGATCGCTTGCAGTATTGCAGGTAGCGGATCAACGCCAGCCGGTAGTGCTGGCGGCGCAGCGGCGGCAACCGCAATTGCTGGAGCGCCGTTGACCATTGCGGGAACCAAACCGACGGCTGATCGGGCTGAGAATTCACCTGCATATCACTTTGCGAAAGCCCAACTGAGTAAGGGTTTTGCCGGAGCGATATTTGCGGGCCAAGCGCGCGTCGTCAAGTCTTGCGAGGAGTCCTCATTGGCTGCGTAACGTGTTGCGATTGCGATTGACGGGGCGCGGCGGCAAATCTACGCTCTCACCGTGAAGACAGCCTTTTCTCCCGCACGGCGACCGCGCGTGAGTAAGGCCGAATAATACTGTTAGCCTGATATGATGCGCTTCTGGCAAAAAACAAAAAAGTATCGTTTCGACCTTTTCGCGGACTATCACCAGTTCTATTTCATGGACGACGAGACGCAGCCGGAGATTCCTTCCGATGTCACAGATGAGGATGTGCGCCACCGCATCAAGGTTGCTCCTCATATCGTGGTCGTTTATCCAGAGCGCAGCACCACCGTTCCCGTTGAGTTTGAGGTTCACGATTCTGAGCCGTCTCACGATTTGGCCGAGTGGGATCATGTTACTGAGTGCAGCATTGATGTTCCATCCGGTAGGCTTGCCATTCTCGGCTGCACTGATTATTTGCCGGACGCCGCTCGTATCCGTTTGCAGCCCGGCTGTTATCGCGTCCGCGCTTTGCACGCAGGCTTGGGCACGCTCAGTGAGACTGGCTTAGATGGTGATGACCGCTATCGTGTAGTTCTCTGGCCGGGCAGTCCCCAAGATGTTAGAGTCGTGAAGCAGACGACTTATGAGGTCAGAGGCTAACAATCCGATGGAGCTAACCGAGTCCCGCGCTGGCGCGCGTGCCTCGGTAGCTCATCTTGAGCGTTAGGAGAACAATGACCGACATTGAAAGAATTGCGCTGCTTGAGAAAGAGCAGGCGGCGCTCAAGCAGCAATTGGCGACACTCCAAGATGCCCTGATAGCACTTCAGACAAAAATACTGGGCGCAAAACCACCACAACCAAAGGCATTCGTGGGCAAGGCTGGCCGTCCGCAGAGGCCAGGGCGTCCTCGGCGCCCCAATCTTCGTGATTTGTGATGTTCTCATTCCTATCTCCTAACCAGTCGGTGGAGCTAACCGTGCCCTCGGCGGGCGCGGTAGCTCACCTCTACCATTCGCCGGAGGGATGAATGAAACCATTATTCACGGTCCATGTGGGCGAGTATCTGGTCGGAGCATACATCGAGCGCACCTTTCCCCGCTGGAATGTATGGCTTCCGTCCAAAGACACCGGCGTCGATCTCCTCGTGACTGACACGAGAAACCGGAAGGCAGTGTCTCTCCAAGTCAAGTTCTCCAAGGACTTCAACCCCACGCACGGGTCACTCCTTCTCCAGAGCCGTCTGCTTGCCGCTGGATGGTGGAGTCTCGACGCGCGCAAAATCCAGAAGTCGAATGCCGACTTCTGGCTGTTCGTGCTCCCGTCGTTTGTAGAGAAAGAAACCAGTTTCATCATTTTGCCCCCGGTCGAACTCTTGCACCGTTTCAAAGCCATCCACGGCGCAGCCAAGAAACGGATCGACTCCTATTTGCGCGTGACGAAGACAAAGCGGTGTTGGGAAGCCAGAGGCTTACCCAATGCGGATCAGGAGCTTATCGCTCTTGATCGGTTCACGGACGAGAATCGGGACTTCACTGTGTTCCTGAACGCCTGGAAACAAATCGAGGCGCGCCTGAAATGACCGGCGAACAATTCGTGGGAGCGAACGGGCGCAAGCGCCCGTCGCTCCACTCTGACGTTAGGCCATGAGTGACGAGCATCCCAAATCGCCAAACAGGTAGCCTGCTAGATAAGCTAGGGGGAGTCCTGGCAGGAGCGATAGGAGCAGCAATTTTATTCCTCCTGATGGAGCTTGGTCGCCCATTGCTAGGCGCAGTAGAGCAGGCGTCCACCAAAGAATTCCTGTTGCGATTAGTAGGATTATTGGTATTCGCTTTAGTAGTTGCCGGAGCATATATCCTCCATTTGCGCTCGCAGGCTCGAAAGCCGCTGGCGAGCAAGTTTGAGTTTGATCCTCGTGAGGGTTACTACATCGAGCGGAAGACCGGTCATGCAGTGTGTGCGCGGTGTATCGCCGCTGGTGCGGTCGTCCATCTGTGGGAGGTAGGCAGCGGATGTCATCAGTGCAAGACTTGTGGTCAGATTTACAAGCGTGTAGTTCCATAGGAGGGCCTAACCATCCGATGGAGCTAACCGCGACCCGCGCTGGCGCGCGGTTCGCGGTAGCTCATCTTGAGCGTTAGGCTGCATGGGCGCAGCTCGCGCTGTTCAAAGAGTTGAGCGCGAAACCCAACTAAAATTGATGAAACAATTTCGCAAAATACAGAAAGGAGCTTGTCATGCTTAAAGACTTTTCCAGACTCGGAATCGGTCTGACTCTCTTTGCCCTCGCCATAAGTGCAGACGCGCAAACTCAACCCATCACCGTCACGATTGACGTCGGCAAAACTCGCGCGCCGATCACGAAGTACGTGTACGGCCAGTTCATCGAACATCTCGGGGGCATAATCAATAATGGCATTTGGGCCGAAATGCTGGACGACAGAAAATTCTACCATCCAGTCGTCTCTCGGATGCAAACAACCAACGCCGTGTCGGGACGGCGTGGGCAATTGAGACGCTGGACTCCTATCGGCCCGGACGAGTTTGTGGCGATGGACACCAGCCATCCTTACGTCGGCGACCACACACCGTTGGTCAAACTGGATGAAAGCGCCGCGCGAGGAATTCAGCAGACGGGATTGGCTGTTCGCAAAGGCAGGGAATATGTGGGACACGTGATGCTCGCGCGTGATCGCGGCGCGAATGTCGTTGTCAGTCTGGTTTGGGGAACGAACGCGAGTTCTCGTCAAACGATTGCTCTGAAAAAACCCGGCGTTGCGTATGAAAGATTTTCTCTGGCCTTCACAGCGGAAGAAGACAGCGACAACGCGCGATTGGAAATCGCAGGAACAGGGAAAGGCGCGTTTCACATCGGCGCTGTTTCGCTGATGCCGGCGGACAATGTTCAAGGTTTTCGCCGCGAAGTCATCGCGTTGCTCAAGCAATTGCGTTCGGGCGTTTATCGTTTTCCCGGCGGCAATTTCGTTTCGAATCACGAATGGCGCGACGCCATCGGCGAGCGCGACAAACGTCCGCCGACGATGGATTATGCATGGAACGCCGTTCAGGCGAATGATGTCGGCATGGATGAATTCATAATTCTTTGCAGTCTGCTGGATGTCGAGCCTTACATCACGGTCAACGCCGGTTTCGGTGACGCTTACTCCACCGCGCAACTCGTCGAGTATGCGAACGGCGCGCCGACCACGCCGATGGGCAAGCTTCGCGCGGCCAATGGACATCCGCAACCTTACCGCATCAAATGGTGGGGAATCGGCAACGAGATGTACGGCGATTGGCAACTCGGCGTCATGCCGCTGCAACAGTATGAGATTAAACACAATCTTTTTGCCAAGGCCATGCGGCAGGTTGATCCGACGATCAAGCTGATTGGTTCAGGAGCAATGCCTGACGAAATGACGGTCACGCTGCAAAACAAACGAATCACCGGCAAAGTTCTGACCGAGTACGGTTCGCCGGGAGATTGGACTGGAGGGATGCTCGCCAAATGTCTGGATAACATGGATCTGATCAGCGAGCACTGCTACTGCAATAACAACCAGCATTTCGATCTCGAACGCGGCGCATACGTGAACACGGAAGACCCGCTGGTGGAATGGGCGCGTCGTCCCGCCAATCGCGTCCGGGCAAAATACGAGCACTACGAGGAGTATTTGAACCGTATTCCGGCGCTCAAAGAGAAGCGCGTCCCCATCAACCTCGACGAATGGTCTTATGGCCGCGGGATGCCGCCCAATTCATATCGGCCAGTGCCGAGTTATGCGTGGGTGTTTCACGAAATGTTCCGTCACTCGGAAATTTTCCAGATGGCGGCCTTTACCTTCGCAACCTCCTGTCTGAGCGCCAATCGCACCGGAGCCGTGAATCCTGTCGGTTTGGTTTTCAAACTTTATCG
>JBEKFI010000187.1:0-4151 GCA_050013395.1 Verrucomicrobiia bacterium
CAGCCCGGTCGGCTTGCCGATTGCCAGTCACACCCCGGCCGAAATCGCCATCAGCATCGCGGCCGAGATCATCCAACTGCGAAACTCGTGACGCCATCTTACTGCTCCCACGCGACACCTGCGAACGAGCACACTGCGCTCTGTGCTGGCGAGAATCCGGGGTAGAGGTCCTAATTGCGAGAACGCAGCGAAGGCGGAAACCAAAACGACAAAGAGAGGCCGGGCAACCGGCCTCCCTTCCTACCGGCGATCATTCTGAGCTTGTCGAGGGAAGTCAACTTGGCGGAGATGGGCCAACTGAAAAATGAGATTGACGCCGCCGCCAAACCGAGCAACAAGGGTTGTTGCGGAGCCGAGTCGGACGAGACGCCGCTGTCGTGTGCGGCAAATGAATCCCGAAGGCAACCCGCAGGGCGCAGCGAACGGGAGAGAGCGGAGTCAATCGCCGAACACTTGTCCCGAATTGGAGCGGGGCTGTCCGCCGCCAGCGTAGCCGAGCAGATATAAATGTGCTAAGCGAAAGGCGACCCTATTACAATAGGCGGAACGGCAGCGCAAACTGTTCGGCAGGCAGACAAATGGAACACGATAAGACATTTCGGGGTAACGCGAGCCAGTTCTTCGTAGCTGGTGAACTGTGTCGCAGGGGATATTCGGCGGTTGTCACGCTGGGCAACACACCCAATGTCGATGTTCTGTGCAGCAACAAAGCAGGAACTCGATTCGTCCACATTCAGGTCAAGACCTTCATGCCCGGGAACAAGACATGCAGTGTCGGGATGAAAGCGCACCGCAGTTTCGGTCCCTCCTTCTTCTGGGTTCTGGCAGGAATTCCGTCTCCTGAATCGAAACGCCCCTTTGAGTACTACATCATTCCATCGGAAGACATGGCCTCCAATGTCTCAAAGGCGCATGATTTGTGGCTGAAGACACCGGGAGCCAAAGGACAGGCTCACAGGGATAGCAAGGTGCGCACGGTGCACCTTCCCCCTCACACATCTTTCAGCGGATGGGACATTTCTAAGTACCTCAACAAATGGGAACTGATCGAAGAGAAAATGAAAGCCGAACCACCGGCCGCACCCTATTCGGAGCCCGCTGCGCGGTCTCCTCAAGGGTGAGCCGGGGCGTCATCGCCCCTTCCTCTTCGGCTTCGCCGCCGCGACCAGCGGTGTGGTGATTGTTTCGTAGAGGGCGAAGCCGAGACGCAGGGAGCGGCGAGACGCAGGTCCGAAAGCTTTCGGACAGCCGAAGGCCGATCTGAGCGGGAGCGAGCAAGTGCAAAGATACTCGACGCGGTGGCGGTCGCTGGGGAACGGGTCGGGCCGGTAACAGCGATCCACGGCGCGGTCGAGTTCTTGATGCGCTTATTCCATTGCCTCGGCGGCCTTGCGTAGCGCCAAGAACGCTTCTTTTAGGGCTTGGTTCACGCCGCTTTCCGGTTCATTAAGGACCAGTTCTTGGTAGCGATTTAAGAAGTCCATGCGAATGCGGTGGAACAGGTGCAGGAAGTGGCGCAGGAAAGCGACGCAGTCCAGAATCGAAATCTCGACGCCGCCCAACTCGGCGTATTGTGAAGTGGCATAGGCGCGGACATCGGGATCAACTGCTTCGGTGGTGATGAAGATATAGTTCTGGATGGTTGCGCCCTGCGCGATTTTCTCGATGGCGATGTCGATGTCGCCCTTCGTGACGACTTTGTCCTTCATTTCATAGGTGGTGACGATCTTGTGATCGCCGAGGAGCGTGATTTCCACGTCACCGAGCGCGCCGGTTTGTTTGTCGGCGGCATTGTGCGGATTCAGCCGGAGCACCTTCTCACCAAGTCTTTCGGCGGCGGCCCGGTACGCGGCAGCGACAATCAGGACGGGCAACCGGCTAGCGTGCTTGCACTGCAAATGTTGTTCAATCAGCTTCACGATGTCTTCACACGACAGCGGTAACTCACTGGCGTCTTTGCGCAGCCCTTCCAACAGCGTTTTCAGGCGCTTCTGCCGTTGGTCACGCTCAAGAATCAGTAACCGGATGGATTCGTCCAGAACATCACGCGCCGGGAGTTTGCCTTTGTGGATCGCGTCAAGAATCTCCAGTATGTGTTCGTACATCTCGGCGGGACGCCCACGAAGTTTCTGGTCTTTGGTGAGGACGACGTTTTTCGTGCGAAAGCCCGGTGTCAGGAAGGCCGTCGTGGCGCTGCACGGCAGCCGGTGTTTTCGGATGAGATCGAAGACATACTGCTCGTCGTAGCCGCGTCCCGAATAGGCGTTCTTCTTGGCCGCGCCGGTATAGACTTCAATGAAGGGTTTGCGGATGTCCAACTTGGAATCGTCGAGCTTGGCTAGGGTGCTGGCCATCAGGAACCGCGCGCCAGCCCGGTTGCTGGGGCAGCCGATAACGTAAGCCAGCCTCCCCCGAAGCGTTGGATCGGCAATGAACGACTCCTCCAAGCGAACCGTGGCGCGTTGGACAGCGGCTTCGAGAATTTTAGAGCAGTCTTGGGTGGTCGTCATGGTTGGTCGCGGTGGGGTCGTAGTTTGTCCAAAGCACTTCGACACGCGTGCCTTTCGTGGCGTGGTTGGTCTTTGGGCCGCTAAAGGTTTTTCGCCATTTCGGGGCCGGATACAGTTTATCCATCAAGGCGCACCGGTAATTGGATAGCGCCACCTTGCCTTGAACATGATTAAGAACCGCCGCCAACTCCGCGTGCTGCTCGTTGGTCATTTCGTAACCGTAGGCGTTGGAGTCGCCGCGTGTTTCGTGAACATAAGGCGGATCGCAATAGAAAAGAGTCTGGGGCGAATCGTAGAGCCGAATCGCGTCAATCGCGGGGCGATTCTCAATCTGTACGCGCAGCAACCGCTCGGCGATTGCAGGTAGGTCTTTGACTGCGCCGAGCCACCGGCTGACCACACCACTCATACCGGCGCGGCTCGTGTTCTTGCAGTTGGCCCATCGGCCCAAGCTGGCTGTCTGCGCCAAGCCAGTGCGCACCTGCCGGGCACGCACGTAAAACCGCCGCGCTCGCTCCAACGCCGTCACAGTGGGATCGAGCTTACAGGCGAGAGCAAATTCCTCGCGTGAAAACGGAGTCAAGCCGATGGCCTCGACAAGCGCGCTTTTCTGGTCGCGGAGAATGCGGAAGAAGTTTGCCACCTCGCCGTCCAAGTCGTTGTAGGTCTCAACCGGCGACGGCGGACGGTTCAACAACACGGCGGCAGAGCCGCTAAACGGCTCGCAGTAGTGGTGGCAGGGCGGCAATAGGGGCAACAACCAATCCAAGTGCGAGAACTTGCCGCCATACCAACCGAAAGGAATCAGCTTGCCGGTGCGCAGTGCCGCCACAGCGGGAGGAAGGGCTTTTCGTGTCTTGGGACGAACTTCCAACGCCGCCAATTCTCTCTCTCGCACACGAGACGGCTTGCGTTTCTTGGTTTGGTACCTAATTTGGGCGTGTGGCATGGCGTCAGTAAATCATAGTCACATGGCTGAGACAAGCGACCCGTCGTGCAAGTCGCACATGAAAGCCCCAATCGCCGGAGAGCTTCTTGACCGGCTCTTCGAAGGTGGCGACGGTGCGGCGGCGGACGCCGAAGACGTTGAAGAAGTCATTCCAGAAGGATTGGCGCTCGGCGGCTTCGCGTGTTTCGCCTGTCCATTCTTTGCCAAAGGCGATGGCACGGTGGCGAATCCCATTCCATGAAAGCGGCATGGCGTGAATACTACCACGCGCCGCGTTTGAGTCCAGTCCAGCCGGTCGCCCTTCTCCGCCGCCCTCCGCTCCGCAGCGTTGACTCTCTCAGTTCAGAATAGGACACTGCTTTTCTGACGGCGGGCTTGCATTGGGTTCGGGACACCGACATACTAACAACGCTGTTTCCGACTGGCCGGCCATGGGCCGAACCGGCAAGGGAAACCGAAAACGCGAAAGAGCATCGTGGACATTTGTCGCATCCATAAATTCGGCGCGGCACAACCGCAGGGGCCGAGGTGGCCTGCGGATGCGCATCCTCAACGGCGGCACGCTGCCACTAGGACGCCTGACACCATGATTCACGACCAGTTCGGCAGACCGATCCAGTACCTGCGCGTGGCGGTGACCGACGCGTGCAACCTGCGCTGCCGTTACTGCCTGCCCGAAGACATGCGCTTCT
>JBEKFI010000188.1:0-4137 GCA_050013395.1 Verrucomicrobiia bacterium
CCCGCCCGCCTGCAACGTGCGCAACAGGTTGGCCGTCTCGGTGGTGATGTGCAGGCACGCCGCCAACGTCTGGCCTTTGAGCGGTTTCTCCTTGGCGAACCGGTCGCGGATCAGCGCCAACACGGGCATGTAATGATCAGCCCATTCAATGCGCAATCGCCCCTGCGCGGCCAATGAAATGTCTTTTACGTCGCACGGAACTTTGATTCTCATTGTGTAATCTCCTGCAAATTGAGCGCGCGAAAGGTAGCCGTACCCGCCAGCCAAATCAACGAAAAACGCCCGGATCCGCCGCTCGGTGCGACGGGCGCGTCTTGACACTGCCGCCATTGTAGCCGCGAGCCTGCTCGCGGCTAAATGGCCACTGTCCTGCAAGGAAAGCCCGCGAGCAGGCTCGCGGCTACAATCACCCCGCGTTGTGGCGGCAGTGTCAAGTTGCGCCAGGGTGCCACGCCCTTGGCCCAACGATTGGCGCGAAGCTGCTTGAGAAATGCCGTCAAGTGAATTATGTACAAGTCATGACAGATATCGCCAATGCGCTTGAAGCCATACGAAAAGCTCTGGGGACCCACGAAGCTGTCTCCGAGTACGTTGCCAATCTCGACCAACTGGTTCCCTTGTTGCGCGAGAATGACGCCGCCCGAAAGATCGGGGGGATGAGGGCGTTTCTCCAGAGCCATGTCGTGGAACATTTCGCGTTCGAGGAGAGCACCGCCTTCCCGGCACTGCTGGCGGTCGATCCTCACCCGACGACGCGGGACTTGATTGCCGAACTGCTGAAAGAGCACACGGTTCTGCTGCAGGACACGAAGGCACTGAACGAGATGCTGTTGCAGGGGGATCTCAACGATGGCGAATACGTGCCGCGGGTGGAGCGGGCGTTCCGGGCGTTCTTCGGCAAACTGCAGAAACACGCCGCCCGGGAAGACAACCTCTTCATCCCGCTCCTCGTGAAACACGGTCGCAAGGAGACCAAGCCCTAGCGGTTGGTTTGCCGTCGCAACCACGCCGTGACTTCATTCAAGAGAATGTAGCGCTGGGGTTGCGCGCTGTGTCGTGCTCTGTTTGCTGTGTAGTCGCACCCTTTACGGGTGCGCAGGCTGAAGGTTTACCCCGAATGCCTTCGGGGCTGCGGCTACAGGATGCACTCGTCAAATCAACTTTGTAGCCGCGCTTCGCGCCGTCGCCAAAGCGCTATGGCGCGTCGGCGACGGCGCGAAGCGCGGGATCTCCGTTTTCTGAGCGAATTCGGCGCTTCGTTCACCCCGAAAGCTTTCGGGGCAGGAAAGCGCCACTACACCGAAAATGCCAAAATTTCGATTTGGGCAATACGCCCCATTATTCATCAATTTGGCTTTGGCTTGTTCAAGAAATCGGCCGAGTTTCTTGTCGCGCGCTGCCTGCCGGGCCAACCGCTGCACCGTGTTGCTGACGCTGCCGTAAAATAGTGATTAGTGAGATGTGACCCTGCTCGCTGGGCTACCTTCGGTACCTTCGGTGTGTTGCTGCGGGGAATCAGAGCCGTGTACAACACAGACTGCTGATGCCGGAAGTTTGTCAGCGTCAGGGTACCGTGACCGTCATGCCCACGGTCGCATCGCCGCCAGTGATATAGACGTTGTGTTTCGAGTAGAACGTGCCCGTCATATTCAGCGTGACGGCCCCAGCTTCCGCAATGTCCCGGCCTATAAACTGCCCGCCCTGGTAGACGAGGCCGGTGAAAGCGCCGGTGGGATCTGACACGTAGCCGTTCACGACTGTAAACTGGGCGGGGTCCTTTTTGTGTCGGCATCCCGGGCGCCCAAGAGGTGACCGTGCAATTGTAAACGCCATCGTACGCACTGGTCACTGTCCCCCCGCCGCCACCGGGGCCGGTTATGGGTCCGCGGCTGAAATACATTCTGGTCTTGATGATATGTCCCGTGCCATCAACGACCACGACTGCCGCGCCTCCTCCAGCGCCGGCGAACGTCAATTGGACCGGGGTAGTTCCTGCCGCGAGAGGTATTGGGTTGGACGGAGGGATGACGTTACTGTCTGTCAGCACCCCGTACGCCGTCTCGGAGACGTAATAACTGAGATTCGACATGCCACTCGGAACGTTGATGCTCACTTGAACTTGCTCGTTAGACCCCATAATCCCAACCGCATGACCGCCAGTGAGATTGTCAGTGATGGAAAGTCCCCACGGCGCAGGCGAGAAAGGGAAAAATGCCTTGTCCAAGCTGGCTTGGAACTTCTTGCCGGAAGATATGGGTTTTTGAACGTCCTTGAACTGCTTCGCGCCATTGGATGTGAGGAGCGTCTGCAAGCTTGCCTTATCGATAGCGGACTTGAGGTTTTTGGCCGCGCTCAAAAGTGACTTCGCCTTCTTCGGATTGAATCCTGAAACGCTGCTGAGAGCGGTCGCATCCGTGACGAGCAGGTTGGCGTACTCGGCAGCCAGATCCAGGCAATCATGCAGGGCATCGGTCGTGGTGAGGTTGTTGCAGGCCGACAACGCCTCGGTCACGCCTTGGAGATCAGCCGACAGGTAGTTGTAATAGTCGTTAATCTCGTCCGCGCGGACAATTCCCAACGGGGTCAGCGTAAGCGCGAACGCGACGAGTCCGAAGAAGAGTGCTTTAGTTGCTGCCTTCATGTTGGTTGCTCCTTTTTTAGAGCATCACAGGTGCCATTGGGGCACAGACGGCGGCAAGACTTGCTGGCAGGCTGACCACGCGAAACAATCGAGACAGATCCATGACAACCGAATCATACCATAGCGCGAACGGTTCAAGGTAGTTCCAAAAACATGATGTTTCATCGCTAATATGGGGTCATGTGATTTTGGCGTGTTCAAGAAATCGGCCGAGCTTCTTGTCGTGCGCTGCCCGCCGGGCCAACCGCTGCGCCGTGTTGCTGACGCTGCCGCAAAATAGTGATTAGTGAGATGCGACCCCGCGCCCTCTCATGGCGTGGCGAAGGTTCGCCGGAGGGCTTCCCGCCAGCGTCACGCGCGCGGCGGGCCGGACAGCGTCACGCTCTGTCCGACGGCCGGGACTTTAAATGGCTGGTAGGAAAATGTCCGCCAGTCGAACCGGAGCCAGTGGAAATCGGGCGAATCCAGCGAAGTGTCGAAGCGGAATGCAACCCGGGACGGCAAATCCGATGCATCCGATTCCATGACATCCACCGTGAGGCCGCCGAGGTCATATCGGTCCCCTTTTTTGCATTTGGGTTCGCCTAGGAGCAGGTTGAAAGTCCTGAAGATGTAGGCGAAATGGACGCGGCCGACATCGTCGCAGGAGAATATGTCCGGCGCCTTCGATTGAATCACCAGGGTTTTGTCATTGGTCCTTTCGACGTCAAAGCTCGTGCAACCCGGCACCAGCGTTCTCATGGTCTTTGGCAGTGGCTGGTGGTGATACGCTTTGTAAGAAGGTACATAAGCCAACGCGAGCGAGCAGGGTGCGTTGACTACGATCACATTCTCGTTCTCCATGTTTGGTGAATCGCCGAGATCGATGAGGCGGGTCACCCTGTTGAAAAAGGGGCTGCAGCGTTTGACCGCTACGACTCTTCCGGCGATCGCTCCCGGAACATGCGCCAGAATCAGCAGGACACATGCAACCCATGCCAGGATTCGGTATGGCAAGAATTCCGGCAGCCGGCTTTGCCGGGTGATCAGGCCGGCAATGAAACAGGCGATCAGTCCAAAAGCCCCAACGGCCACAAAGCCAAGGTTTTTGGCTAATGGCACTACGGTTGCCGCCGGGATGGCTGCGAGAACCATGGCGGCAAACCAAAAGGCAGCGATTCTGTTCCTGCGCAGGAGTGGAAAAAACACGATCAACGCCGCAACAACCGAGACGCAATAAAAGGCGATGACCCTCGACTGCAACGACGGATTCATCGCGAGTAACAAATCCGGCGACAGGCTGGTAAGCTGGCCTCCGAGCAGGCTCATTGCTCGTTGGAACAGTTGCCTAGCAAACGACAGCGGTTCGTGGGCAGGATCAATGTAAAACCCGACGTTGCGCAGGCCAAAACCGAGAGCCTCATAGATTGTCCGCCACACAATGATGACCAGAACCGAAGGCAAAACCGTCAGCGCCCGACCGCGAAAGGAACCAGGTTCAAGCACCAATGCATACG
>JBEKFI010000189.1:0-4086 GCA_050013395.1 Verrucomicrobiia bacterium
TGAATGTCTGCCGTTGATGAAACGATTGTGCGCGAGTATTTCGAGTCGCACGAGTTTCTGGTGTGCCAGCGGCGCAAGTACATCGTGCAGGCGCGCCAGAAGATGGCGCACGAAGAGGTGGACCTCGTCGTGCTGAACCCGCGCGCCGTGGCCGGCGGCGAGCCGTTGGAGTTTGAGATCGCTTCGGAGTCGCTCGACCGGGTGGCGCGCGCGGTGGTGGCCGTGAAGGGCTGGCACACGGAAGTATTCGCCCCGGGCGTGCTGGCGCATCAGCCGAAGATTTTCGGGTTTGTCGAGAAAGGTGTGCTCGACAAGGCGGCGCGGCTCGTGGGCGGCGAGGGGCTTTTAAAGATCCTGGTCGTGCCCGGCCTGCCGCGCAACGCGAAGCTGCGGCAGCAGAGCATCGAGGTGTTGCGCGCGAAAGGCGTGGACGGGGTGATCTCGTTCCGTTCGATCCTTCAGGAGCTCATCGCCGGCGTACACACCAACCGCAACTACCAGAAGTCCGACCTGCTCCAAATCTTGCGGTTGCTGAAAAACTACGACCTGCTCAAAGAACCGCAACTCGAACTGAAGCTCAAACCCAAGAGCCGCAAGAAGTGACTTCTCGCGAGGCGTACATCGCACTCAACATGATCGATGGCGTCGGGCCGATTCGCGTCCGCGCGCTGCTGGAACGATTCGGCACTCCGGAAGCGATTCTGTCAGCGCCGCGTCAGGAGTTGATGCAGATCGAAGGCGTCGGCGAAGAGGTGGCGCGCAACGTGACGCAGTGGCGCGAGAACATTGACTTCGACGCGGAATTGGCCTGCATTGAAAGGTCCGGGGCGCGCGTGGTGACGCGCGACGACGCCGATTATCCGAAAAACCTGCACCAAATTTACGATCCACCGCTGGTGCTCTATGTGAAAGGCGCGCTCAGTGAGCGGGACGCACTGGCGATCTCGATCGTTGGTTCGAGACGGACGACGTTGTACGGGCAGGAAATGGCCCGGAAGCTGGCGTATCAGTTGGCGCGACTGGGTGTGCCAGTTGTGAGCGGGCTGGCGCGGGGAATCGACACGGCGGCACACAAGGGAGCGTTGCAGGCGAAGGGGCGCACCGTCGCCGTGATCGGATGCGGGATTGACGTTGTGTATCCTCCCGAGAACAAGAAGCTTGCGGATGAGATCGTGGAGAAGGGTGGCGCGGTGGTGACGGAATTTCCCTTCGGCGTAAAACCCGATCGCCAGAATTTCCCGATGCGCAATCGAATCATCAGCGGCTGGTCGCTGGGCGTGGTGGTCGTCGAGGCGAATCTGAAGAGCGGCGCGTTGATCACGGCCAATCAAGCCGCCGAGCAGGGTCGCCAGGTGTTTGCGGTGCCGGGTCGGGCGGATTCAATTCTGTCCAGAGGCACGAACAAATTGATCAAAGAAGGTGCAAAATTGACCGAGGATGCCGAGGACATTCTCAGCGAGTTTGAGTATTTGCTGCCTCAGGGCCAAGGAGAAACGCTGCAAGAACCAGTGCTCACTGGGGGCATCAAAGCTGCTGTCAAGTTGTCAGATACGGAGGAAAAAGTGATGGCGCTTATCAGCAACGAGGAGGTCGCGATTGATGAGATCATCCGGGGCAGTGGTTTGACAAGTGGATGCGTTTCCGCCACGTTATTGGGGCTGGAGATGAAGCGCATGATCAGACAGCTTCCCGGCAAATGCTACGTGCGCAACTTCGCAGTTTCAGAGTAAATCATGGCCAAGCGACTCGTCATCGTTGAATCGCCCGCGAAAGCGAAAACGATCAACAAGTATTTGGGCCCGGACTTCAGCGTGAAGGCCTCGATGGGCCATGTCCGTGATTTGCCCGAACGCAAGTTTGGCGTCGAGATCGAAAACAATTTCAAGCCCACCTACCAGATCACGCCTAAACGCAAAACGCTGATCGCCGAATTGCAGAAGGTCGCCGAGGATGCGCAGCAGGTGTACCTGGCAACCGACCCCGACCGCGAAGGCGAAGCGATCGCCTGGCATTTGCAAGAACTCCTGAAGAGCAAAAAGAATGGCCCGGAATTTCTCCGCGTGCAGTTTAATGAGATCACCAAGAACGCCGTCCGCGCTGCATTTGATCATCCCGGGCACGTGGACATGAAGCTGGTGGACTCGCAGCAGGCGCGCCGCATTCTTGACCGGATTGTCGGGTACAAGATCTCGCCGCTGCTTTCGAGACGTGTCGCCCGCGGTCTGAGCGCGGGGCGCGTCCAGTCGGTTGCGGTGCGGTTGGTGGTGGAACGCGAACGCGAAATCCGCGCGTTCAAGCCGCAGGAATACTGGACGGTCGAAGCTGAGCTTCGCAAGCTGCTTGATCCCAAGGATCATTTCCTAGCGCGGCTCATCCAGGTCGGCGACAAGAAGGTCAAAGCCCCCAATGGAGACGTTAAAGACGACGTCATCGTCATCGGAAGCAAAGATCAGGCGGATCACCTGCTCGCTGATCTTCAGCAATGCGAGTACAAGGTCACCAAGATCGACATCAAGTCGAAGAAACGCAATCCGCCTCCGCCGTTTACCACCAGCACGCTGCAGCAATCCGCCTCCAAGGCGCTCGGCATGGGCATTACCAAGACGATGATCGTCGCGCAACAGCTTTACGAGGGCATCGACATTGGTGACGAAGGATCAGTCGGTCTGATCACCTACATGCGTACCGACTCGTTTAACGTCGCCAAGGAGGCACAGGCGGAAGCGTTGACCTACATTCGGGAGACGAGCGGCGCCGACTATGCGCCCGAGACGCCGAATTTTTACAAGTCGAAAAAGGAAGCGCAAGGCGCTCATGAAGCGATTCGGCCGACGTCCGTGCGTCGCACGCCCGAAAGCGTGCGGCCCTATCTGGATCACGAGCAATTACGGCTCTATCGCCTGATCTGGGAACGGTTCGTGGCCAGCCAGATGACGTCGGCGGTACTGCGCGTGACCAGCGTGGACATCGACGCACGACGCCAGGGAAAATCCTTCCTGTTTCGCGCCACGACGACGGAAGTCGTGTTCGCAGGATGGTTGAAGATTTACGGCGTTGAAGAAGATGCCGAGAAGAAGGCGGAGCAGGAGAAACCGTCGGAAGAGGAGGAAAACAAGAAACTTCCGCCGCTGGCGGAAGGTGAGCAGTTGCACCTGATCCAACTGCTTCCCGAACAGCATTTCACCGAGCCGCCGCCGCGCTACAGCGAAGCGACGCTCGTCAAGGCGCTCGAGGAACTCGGTATCGGACGCCCCAGCACCTATGCGCCGACGATCGCCACGATTCAGAAACGCCGCTACGTGAACAAGGACAAGGGCCGGCTCGTTCCCACAGAACTGGGCGAAGTGACCACCGACATGCTCCGCAAGCATTTTGAAAAGCTGCTCGATTACAGGTTCACGGCGCAAATGGAGGATCTGCTCGACGAAATCGAGGAGGGCAAGGTCGAGTGGCGCGATATGCTTGGCGAATTCTACAAGGATTTCGAGCCGACATTGAAGGCCGCGACCGAGAACATGGAGGATGTCCGCCCGAAACTGATCCCGACGGATATCAAGTGCGAAGTCTGCGGCGAGATGATGGTGATTCGACCGGGTAAGAACGGTGAGTTTCTCGCCTGCTCCGCCTACCCGAAATGCAAGAACACACAGAATTTCACGCGCAAAGAGGGCGGCAGCATTCAGATCGTTGAAAAAGAGCAGACCGGCGTCACCTGCGAGAAGTGCGGCTCGCCCATGGTCATCAAGAACAGCAAGCGTGGCGAGTTTCTGGCCTGCTCCGGTTATCCAAAGTGCAGAAACGCCAAATCTTTTAACCGCGACGAGCACGGTAAGATTGTCGTCATCGAGAAGCCCAAGGAAGTCGCCACTGAGATCAAGTGCGAGAAGTGCGGTTCGCCGATGGTCATCCGCACGAGCCGCCGCGGTCCGTTCCTCGCCTGTTCCGGTTACCCCAAGTGTAAGAATGCCAAACCGCTCCCCGATGAACTGAAAGCAAAGCTTCCGAAAGCCTCGCCAAAACTGCCGCCTGTGATGACGGACGAGAAATGTGACAAGTGCGGCGCGCCGATGGTCAGACGCCGCGGCC
>JBEKFI010000190.1:0-4053 GCA_050013395.1 Verrucomicrobiia bacterium
GACCACCGGCACGGGCCAGTCTGATTTCTGATTTCCGACAACTCACGTAGCCCTTGGTCAATTGGCAAAAATTGGCAATCCGATTCCCTCTTGGTGCGTTTTCGTGCTACTCGGTGCAAAGCAGGCAATCAGCTTGTAAGGCTTATTCTGCAAGGGATTGCTGGATTTACTGAGGAAATTCGCGGAAACTCAAAACTCGCCGAAATCGGATTTTAAGTCCGCTGCGTCTGCCGTTCCGCCACTCGGGCCGCGCAAGCGATGTGCGCATGATACGGCGGGCGACAGTAACGGGTCAAATCAGGTTTTTTGGGGCAGCCGTCTACAGCCTGTGCGAGAACAAATCGTTGCTAGGCGTGAATTGGGAACTCCCGCTCACGTCGGATCTTGACCGGTTTTGTCAATCGCTACGAATTACCGGTCTACTTGTGAATTGATGCGTACGACCTGATTGGAATCACTGATAGCACCCAAGTGGTCGCCTACTTTCTCTCTGGCGGCGGCTCTGCCGCTGTAGGCCTCTGCAAAGTCTGGCTCCAGACGGATGGCTTCGGTAAAGTCGGCAATCGCTCCCTCGTGGTCGCCCTCACTCCGTCGGGCAATACCGCGGTTGTAGTAAGCCCCTGCCTCGTCCGGCTTCAAGCGGATGACCTCGGTGTAGTCGGCAATCGCTCCGTCATGGTCGCCCTTACTCTGTCGAGCATGACCGCGGTTGTAGTAAGCCTCTGCAAAGTCTGGCTCCAGACGGATGGCTTCGGTACAGTCGGCGATCGCTCCGTCGTAGTCACCCGTTGCCCCCCGACCAAGACTGCGGTTCTTGCAGGCCTCGGCGTAGTTTGGCTTCAGACGGATGGCTTCGGTAAAGTCGGCAATCGCTCCCTCGTAGTCGCCCTCACTCTGTCGGGCAAGACCGCGGTTGTTGTAGGCCTCCGCATAGTTTGGCTTCAGGCGGATGGCCTCGGTACAGTCGGCGATCGCTCCCTCGTAATCGGCGTTGTAGTACTTTTCGCGAGCGCTCCTGAAATAGGATTCTGCGGGCGGCTTACACCCAGAGGATAAAAGCAAGCCGAGAAGAAGGGCTGCAACCAAAGAAGCAGACCGGGACTGTTGCCCAATTCGCATGTCGATTGGATGATTCTTATGGCGCGAAGTGCAACTGGGCAATCAAATTCACTCGGAGGACTTGTAACCCTACCTGTAACCCGAGCCCAGAATTTGGGATGCTTGGAGATAACTCAGGCTAATCAGTTGCTGACTTGGACGGTTTGTTTTACCTCGGTTTGATGACTACAGGTGAATTCAGAGGACTCGGGAAGTTCGCGCTTGTTTCGATTTTAAGTCCGCTGCGTCTGCCGGTCCACCACTCGGGGCGCGCAAGCGACGTGCGTATGGTGCGGCGCGCGTATCCGAGTGTCAAGAAGGTCGACTTTGAAAAGAGGCACCGCCTCATCGAGGATTGGATGAGACGATCCTTGGCGAAACCCCGACAGAAAACCCCCAATGAGGTGATTCCCCTGGTGCGCGATTTCGCTTCTCAGGCGTGATTGGACGGCGTCAGCAGTCTACTCAATGGACAGCTTGTTCTTCCGTCCGAATGGCCACCACCACCTCCTAGGCTTCGGGGGCGGCTCAGGCTTTGGCGGATTGATCTCTTCGTTGCTAATCACTCGTTCTGGCTTTGGATAAACCTGTTCGCCGCCGCGGACACTCGTGATCCCATCATCATTGGTGACCAGTCGCGGCTTTGACAGGAAGTCGGAATACGCCGCATGCTCGACGACTTTCGCATAAGGATCGACATGCACATAGCCGAAGGAGCGCGGCCCATTCTGGTACAACACGTGCAGATGCCCCTGCTTGTCGATGCACGCTTCCGGCTTCGTCAGCGTGAGAAAACCTCCCAGCGGAAGCAACCCGTAAATCAGTTGATGTGCCTCATCCTTGACGCAGATGTGCAGCAGATCCTGCCGCGGGCTGATCCTCGCCACCAACGAGTAAGTCCGATACTCATCCCCTCCCTTTTCCGAGGCGGGCAGGCCGACTGTCTGGCTCCACAGCTCATGCCCATTCATGATGGTCAATTTGATCGGAGCCGAAATCGCCTGCATCCCGTTCACGTTGATCACCGCCTGAACCCGGTAGCTACCGCGCGTCCGCAGGTCGTAAAGCGGCAGTATATCAATCGTGCGACTCACCGTCTGTCCAGGCGGGATCAGCACCGCCTCACCCACTTGGAGCTGACCGACGCTCCCGACGAGGCTGTCCAAATCGTCCCTCACAAGAAAACTCAGCCAGGGTTGTCCCCCACTCGTTTCCATCTCAACCGTTCGACCGGAGCCATTGCGGACGCCGACGACCACGGGAATCGATTCGTAAAGCAAATAGGTGTCATTCTCTGCACGCAACTGAACCGAAAGCTGTCCGCGCGTATCGGCTGCGAGCGCACTACCGATCAGAAGGAAGGGAATCAATCGCCTCATTGCTTGCAGACTAACACGCAGCGAAAGAGTGCGACAAGGGGAAATGCACCGTGGCGATAGTGGCGGCATTCCTTCGCCGGACAGACGAATTCCAGCCTGTGGAAGATGCCTTGAATCTTGAGACTGCTCGGTCTTCCTTGCGCAATCTCTTGCCTCCAGGAATTTCAGTCAGCGCTGTCATCAACGCCACGTTGTGCGCCCGCGCCCGTTGTTCCAATGGAACGGTCACTGGCGTTTCGCTTCCCAACACATGGCCAGCGGCATTCAGGAACAGATGATACGCCATCGGCCAGCGTTGCCGACGACTGAGGGCAGATGGATTCGCATCGCGACGAAGCAATCCCCTGCCCGTCGCTTGTCGGCCGTCGATCACGCGGCCGGGATTGATGGGAATCACCTCCTCCACCGCGCGCACGATTTTCTCTCCGACGAACGGCGGCTCGCGCCGCAACTCGTAAAGATAGTAACCCGAAGCCTCAACGTCCTCGTGGAATTCGATCGAGAACAAGAATGTCCTTCCCTTCAGCAGGCGTTTTATCAACTCCGCTTCCGGTGCTGCGCTTGTGTTTCGGAACTGGCGATTGATGTCGCGGCGCTGCGCATTGGCGCGCTGGTTGCGTACCCAGCCGTACGGATTGATGCAAGGCATGACAAACCAATTCACCCGCCATTTCTGCCAGTCGTCACCCTCCAGCCATCGCAGGACACCTTCCACGCCGCCGGGTTCTTCGCCATGTATGCCGCCAGACAGCAGGACCGTAGGGGCGCCTGCACCCACCCTTCGCTCCACAAAAAACCACGGGTATCCCCACACTTCACCGACTTGGCGTACGTTCCACACGCGCGGCGGCAGCGCCTCCAGCCGCCGCACCAGCGAGTTATAATCTCGTACGCGTGCCTTCATTCACCGTTTGAGACTGCTGCGCGATGCCAACGCGGGCGATTTCCATGCCCACCAGGCAAACATCGTCGGCAAACGCATTGGTGTGAGAGAACCGCCGCATTTCCTTCAAGACTTCGTCGAACAATTCCGTGCACGGCAGATGGATTCGCTTGCGCAACGCGGCCAACAATCGTTCTTCCCCGTACTGCTGCCCGTTGACATCATACACTTCGTACAGGCCATCGGTGTACAGCACCACCAGATCGTCCGCGGCAACCTTCCGTCGCACCGTCGGGTACACCGAATCCTCGAACAACCCGAGCGCAGGCCCAGCTTGGTTGTTCGCGTAAAACGATTCGACCCCCAGCTCGGACCGCCGCACATGCAACGGGCTTGGATGCCCGGCGTTGGCAAAACAGACATGGCCACTGGCCACGTCGGCCACAAGATAAAACGCGGAGGCAAACATCGTCGTGTTAACCCGGCGCAACGTGGCCAACAACGCCCGGTTTATTTCGGACAGAAACAGGCTCGGGTCATACGCAATCGGCGACAACTCTTCCACCAGCCCGCGCAGCGTCGCGGCCACCAGTGCCGCGCGTACTCCGTGACCCATCACGTCGCAGATGAACACTCCCGCTTCCGTATCGGACAACGGCAACACGTCAAAGAAATCGCCGCCGATGTCGCCCG
>JBEKFI010000191.1:0-4033 GCA_050013395.1 Verrucomicrobiia bacterium
TCTCTACCACGGAAGTCGGCTGATAAAGATGAACGAAATAAGCAGACACGAGAAAGAATGCGCCAAGAATCGGCGAAAACACGAACAGGACACCCCGGCTCTCCGGGAACATTGGTTTCGGTTCGGGCTCGATACTCACATCTTTTTATTCATCCAACTTATTATTACACGGCCTAATCGCCGTGTATTAAAGTTCCTCCGGTAGGAGAATCGTCTTGTCTTTTCGCTGAAAATCAAGCATTTACGCGAGCCGAGGTCAGCGTATTGGACAGGTAAAGACGGCACGGAGGATGTGCAATGAGTTTTCCGCAAGCTTCCCCATCTCGGTTTCCGACGCGCCCCAGCCCGTCTGGCGATGGCGCGCCGAAACGCAAGCTCTTGGATCGTGTCCGCGATGTTTGTCGACTCAAACACTATTCCCTCCGGACCGAGCAAGCTTATGTCCACTGGATCAAAAAGTACATCCTTTGTTTCAACAAGCAGCCAACCCTAATCCCGTCCCCCGGTGTCGGTGACGGGAAGAACCGATATGAATTTGGATGCGCGCTCGACAGTCCGTGTGGATTCTGGTAACGAACAGCCATCGCGATGAAACTTCGACAGGAGATTTTGAAAGACGTCAAACGTGTCGTTGTGAAACTCGGCACGGGCTTGCTGACCGACGAGCACAGCCGGCTTTCCCGGCCCAAAATCGAACTACTCGTTGCGCAAATCGTGGCGCTCCACCACCAAGAGAAACAAGTCATCGTCGTCTCGTCTGGCGCCATCGGCGCCGGCATGGAACGGATGAGCTTGAAGCAACGCCCGAAACGGCTCGACGAACTGCAGACCGCCGCCGCCATCGGCCAGATCAGATTGATGGCAATTTACGACCAGCTATTTGCCAGCCGCGACACAACCGTCGCGCAGATTCTATTGACGCACGATGATCTGAAACACCGCGACCGTCATCTCAACGCCCGCAACACTCTTGAGCAACTCCTGAAACTCGGCGTTGTGCCGATCATCAACGAAAACGACACGGTCGCCGTGGAAGAAATCAAGTTCGGCGACAATGACCGCCTTGCCGCGCTGGCCGCGACGCTCATCGACGCGGATCTGCTCGTTGTCCTGTCGCACGTCGAGGGGTTGTATGCCAATCCTTGTGGGAGGGGCATTCCTGCCCCGACCGGTCGCGACAAGAATGTCGCTCCCACAATCATCCACACCGTCGCGGAGATCAACCGCGAGATTGAATCGCTCGCGGGTGGTACCGACCGCCTGACGAGCGTCGGCGGCATGAAATCGAAGGTCGAAGCGGCGAAGATTGTGACGCGCGCGGGCATTCCGATGATTATCGCCAGCGGCGAACGCCCCAACGTGCTTGCTGACGTGCTTGCGGGCGAAGAGGTCGGCACGGTTTTTCTGCCGCGGTCGGTAAAGCTGGCCAGCCGCAAGCGCTGGATCGCGTTCTTCCAGCGGCCAGCGGGGGTGTTGCGTGTGGACGATGGGGCAAAGCAGGCGTTGTGCGCCGACGGCAAGAGCCTGTTGGCCAAAGGCATTGTCGCGATCGAGGGGAAATTCGAGCGAGGCGATGTCGTCAGTATCCGCGATAAGAATGATGTTGAATTCGCGCGTGGGCTGGTGAAAGTTGGCGGCAGCGGACTCGAAGCAGCAACAGGCGTGGTTGTGCATCGAGATGATTTGGTGATCTTGTGATCATTTGAGGCTGTCATTCTGAGCGAAGCGAAGAACCTCGGCTTTTTAGCTCACACGTGAGCAACTATGCAGAGGCCATTCCCCTTCGCGGACTCAGGGCTTCGGCTCACTGCGCTCAGGGTGACAAACCAGGAATATGGATTTGAAGGAACAGATGAGGTCGCTGGCCGAACGCTCGCGCGATGCCGCGCGACGATTGGCCAAGCTCGATACCAAAGCGAAGAACGCTTGCCTGCTGGCGATGGCGGACGGGTTGGAGCGCGCGGCGGACGCGGTCAAGGCAGCTAATGTGGAGGACATTGAGGCGGGCAAGGTGGCCGGACTTTCTGCATCTGTTCTCGACCGCCTGATGCTGAACGACAAGCGAATTGCCGAAATGGCCAAGGGCATCCGCGAAGTCGTCGCGCTCGATGATCCCGTCGGCAAAACGATCAGCGAGTGGACCCGGCCCAACGGCATCCGCATCCAGAAAGTGCGCGTGCCGCTTGGTGTCATTCTCATCATTTACGAATCGCGCCCGAACGTGACCGCCGACGCTGCCTGTCTTTGTATCAAGTCGGGCAACGCGGTGATCCTGCGTGGCGGTTCGGAAGCAATTCGCAGCAATCTCGCCATCGCCGAAGCGATGATGACAGGCGCACGGACGGCTGGTCTCCCCGAGCACAGCATCACGGTCGTGCCCACGACCGACCGCGCGGCCATCGACGGACTCCTCAAGCTCGACGAGTTCATCAACCTCTGCATCCCGCGCGGCGGCGAAAGTCTCATTCGTGCCGTCGCGGAAAAATCGCGCATTCCTGTCATCAAACATTACAAGGGTGTCTGCCACGTGTACGTTGATCGTGACGCGGATTTCGGCATGGCGGAAAAGATCGTGGTCAACGCCAAGTGCCAGCGGCCCGCCGTGTGCAACGCGATTGAGACGCTGCTGGTGGACGAGAAGATCGCCGACGGGTTTCTCCCTCGCATCGGCCGCGCGCTCGCCGAACGAAAGGTCGAATTGCGCGGCGATGACGCGACGCGGCGGGTTCTTCCCGGTGTGAAGCCTGCGACGGAAGACGATTGGTACGCAGAGTATCTGGACTTGATTCTGGCGGTGCGCGTCGTGAATGGAGTGGGCGAGGCGATCGATCACATCACGAAGTACGGCTCCGCGCACAGCGACGCGATCGTCACGCGCAGTCGCGAGACCGCGGAGAGATTCCTGCGCGAGGTGGACAGTTCGAGCGTCTTCTGGAATGCATCCACACGGCTGGCCGACGGCGGCCAATACGGGTTCGGCGCGGAGATCGGAATTTCGACCGACAAGCTGCACGCGCGCGGGCCGATGGGATTGGAGGAGTTGACCAGTTACAAGTTCGTCGTCGTCGGGGACGGCCAGTTGCGCGAATGACAAGTGAGGCCTCAGCGCAGTCGGCCCCGGAACGGGCGCGTTACGTGCGCGACCATCTGCCTGCGGGTGGGCTGTTTGCGGGCGCAACGTGGCGGATTTCCCCCAAGGCTTTCCTGCTCCCGACAGATCTCGTCGCCAAACTCGAAGCGCTCGGGCCGCAATTGTTGGCGTTTTATCGCGCCTGCAACGTGATGTATCGGCACAGCTTGCAGGACAAGTTGCCGCGTTGGATCGCGGAGTATCTCGACGCGGGCAAGCCGAAGGGACTGGTCGAACTCTCGCGCCGAGATCGCTTCAAGAGCCACATTCCCCGCGTGATTCGCCCCGATGTCATTCTCACAAACGATCACTTCTTCATCACGGAACTGGACTCAGTCCCCGGCGGTATTGGGCTGACGGGCTGGCTGGGCAAGACGTACGGCGAGTTGGGCGACGAGATTGTCGGCGGCGCGCACGGGATGATGGAGGGATTCGCTGCAGCGATGGAGATCGAGAAGCATCCGCTCACCGTTGTCGTTTCGGAAGAGGCGGCGACGTATCGGCCCGAGATGGAGTGGTTGGGGCAACAGGTGGGGTTTCGCGTCGTGCGGCCCGAGGAATTGACCAACCTGTCGAACGTCCGCTCGCTGTACCGTTTCTTCGAGTTGTTCGACCTGCCGAACATCCCGAACCCGCACGCGATTCTTGATGCGGCGGCGCGTGGCGAGGTGAACGTAACCCCGCCGATCAAACCGCAGCTTGAGGAGAAGATGTTGTTCGCGTTCCTGTGGATGGAGCAGTTGCGGTCGTTTTGGCGCGAGCATCTCGGCGAGAAGGGGCTGGAGAGCTTGCGCCGCGTGTTCCCGTACACGTGGATCGTGGATCCGACGCCGCTGCCACCGCACGCCGTCATCCCCGAACTCGGCATCAATGACTGGCGCGAGATGGCGCGCTTCTCGCAGA
>JBEKFI010000192.1:0-4028 GCA_050013395.1 Verrucomicrobiia bacterium
GTTGCGCCGCCTGATCTACTGCGGCGAGTGGATCGAGAGCCACGCGTTGCACGTGTTCCTGTTGCACGCGCCGGATTTCCTCGGCTACGAGGACGCCATCCAGATCGCGCGCGACCACCCGGACATCGTGCGCCGCGCCCTGCAATTGAAAAAGGCCGGCAACAACCTGGTAACGTTGCTGGGCGGTCGCGAGATTCACCCGATCAACGTCCGGGTCGGCGGTTTTTATAGCGTGCCGACCAAGCGCGAGCTGGCGGCACTGACCGGACCGCTCGAAGCGGCCCGCGACATCGCCGTGGAAGCCGTGCGCTGGACAGCCACCCTGCCTTTCCCCGATTTCGAGCGCGATTACGAGTTCGTCGCCCTGCGCCATCCCGGCGAATACCCGTTCAACGAAGGCCGGCTGGTCTCCAACCGCGGACTGGATATTGCGGTGCGCGATTACGACAAACATTTTGCGGAACAACACGTCCCGCATTCCACGGCGCTCCACTCGCAGATCGAAGATCGCGGCGCGTACTTCGTCGGCCCGCTGGCGCGGGTGAATCTAAACTTCGATAAACTCTCGCCGCTCGCGCAAGAAACCGCCAGTGCGGCGGGATTCAAGCCACCGTGCCGGAACCCGTTCAAAAGCATCATCGCGCGCTGCGTGGAACTGGTTTATGCCTGCGACGAAGCGCTGCGGATCATCGCCGAATACGAAATGCCCGACCAACCGGCTGTGCAATTCCAGCCACAAGCCGCCACGGGTTACGGTTGCACCGAAGCGCCGCGCGGCATCTTGTACCACCGCTATCGCATTGATGATCAAGGCCTGATACTCGACGCCAAGATTGTCCCGCCCACATCGCAGAACCAAGGGTCCATCGAAGATGATCTGCGCGAGTTCATATCCGCCAATCTCAGCCTGCCAGCCGAGAAGTTGCAGTGGCAATGTGAACAGACGATTCGCAACTACGACCCCTGTATCTCCTGTTCCGCCCACTACCTGAAACTGCATCTCGAGCAGACGTGAAATCGCCCGTGCTCATCATCGGCATCGGCAACCCCGACCGCGGTGACGACGCCGTCGGCGTGATTGTCGCCCAACGCTTGCGTCAACGTTTGCCGGCGCAGGTCCCGATCCTGCAAACCACGGGCGATCCCGGTTTCTTGCTGGAAGCCTGGCAAACCGCCGAAACCGTCATCCTGATCGACGCCGTCCAATCCGGCGCACCTCCCGGCACGATACACCGTCTCGACGCCCATGAATCCCCGTTGCCAGCGAACTTTTTCCGGTGCTCCACACACGCCCTGGGCCTCCCCGAAGCGATCGAACTGGCTCGTGCGCTGAACTTGTCCCGCTCAGAGCAGGACCAGTCCCGCCCGGGGCGGGATAAATCCCGCTCGGAGCGGGATGAACTCCCACCCCAACTGATCGTGTACGGAATCGAAGCCAAGGATTTCACTGCCGGTACCGGCCTTTCCGTGCCCGTCGAGCAAGCCGCCGATCAACTCGTGGACACGGTGTGCTGCGCGCATGACTGCATAGGTCAGGCCGCCCGCGCAGTGGTACCTTAAGACTGGTCGGTTTTGCGGATGTTGTGTCATCCGCACAGGTTTGGCTCTGCATCCTGTTACTACCACCGGATTGTAGCCCCGAACGCGTTCGTGGCAAGTCGTACGTCATCGGCCATCGCAAAGGCCGCGAGCAGGCTCGCAGCTACAACCACCTTATCGGCTATAGACGATGTCGGTGGTGGTGTCCAGATGCGCCCAGGCGCGTAATATCTTGATAAAACGCTGGACGTAATGAAGAGAATCCTCAATACTGGCGGCTGTTACATCTTTGGCAGTGGCTCACTTGGTGGGCAGAGTTGACGAGTCGTCAAACCAACCAACTAACGGAGGTGTCTCATGCAAGAGATGTTCAACAAGACGATCGACTCGATCGGAGCGTACCTTCCCAACCTCATCGGCGCCCTCGCCATCCTGGTCATCGGTTGGCTGGTTGCCTTCGCGGTGGCGGCACTCGTGCGCACGGTGCTGCGGCGCACCACGCTGGACAACCGGCTGACGCGACTCCTCTTCGGCGACGAAGCAGAGAAAAAGGTGCCGGTGGAGAACATAATCAGCAAGGGCGTGTTTTACCTCTTGATGGTGTTCGTGCTGGTGGCGTTTTTCCAGGCGTTGCAACTGACAGCGATCACGGAGCCGCTCAGCAATCTACTGGACACCATCTTCGGCTATCTGCCGTGTCTGTTCGGCGCGGGCATCCTGCTATTGATCGCTTGGATGCTGGCGACGGTGTTGCGGCGCGTGATGTTGGGCGTCCTGCAAGGCTTCAAGCTTGATGAACGCATCAGCGGACAGGCCGAGACCAAAGCCAAGTCCATCCCGTTGAGCAAGACGCTGTCAGACGTGGTGTACTGGGTGGTCTTTCTTCTGTTCCTGCCGGGCATTCTCGACGCGCTGCGCTTACAAGGCCAACTCGAGCCGATCAAAACGTTGCTCAACAAGGTGTTTGAGTTCGTGCCGAACATTCTCGGCGCCGGCCTCATCATCCTGATCGGCTGGTTTATCGCTCGCCTCGTCAGACAGGTGGTCACCAACCTTCTGGTGGCGGCGGGGGTGGATCGGCTGAGCGACCGAATGGGCCTGGCAGACACACTGGGTGAGATGAGACTTTCGGGACTGATTGGTCTGGTGCTGTACATTCTCATCCTCATCCCCGTGATCATCGCCGGGCTTAATGCGCTGAAGCTGGATGCGGTGACGCAGCCGGCCAGCGCGATGTTGGGCAAGATCATGGGCGCGCTGCCGTTGCTGTTCGGCGCGGCGCTGGTGGTGGTGATCTCCTACGTCGTGGCGCGCATCGTGGCGACGCTGGTGACAAACGTCCTGGCGGGCATGGGCTTCAACAACGTGCTCATCAACCTCGGAATCACCAAGAAACCGGCGCAGGGCGCAAAAACTCCGGCGGCGATCGTCGGCATGTTGGCGCTGGTCACCATTATGATCATGGCCAGCATTGAAGCCGCCCGCATGCTGACGTTTGACACGTTGGCGGATCTACTGGCGAAACTGCTGGTTTTCGGCGGCCATATCTTGATGGGCTTGATCATCCTCGGCGTTGGGATGTTCCTGGCCAACATCGTGGCCAAATCCGTGCAGGAGAGTGGCCGCGCCAACGCGCCCATGCTCGCCACGGTCGCGCGCGTCGTCATCCTGGTGCTGGCGGGCGCGATGGCGCTGCGGCAGATGGACATTGCCAACGAGATCGTCAATCTCGCGTTCGGCCTGCTGCTCGGGGCCGTGGCCGTGGCCGTTGCGATCGCCTTCGGCTTGGGCGGGCGCGAAAGCGCTGCACGCCTGATCGAGGAATGGCGGGCATCGACCAAGGGCAAGTAGTAAATCGCATGCCAGAATTGCGTCGGGGCGGTCGGAAGGCCACCCCGACTACGTTCTCTGTCGGCTCGGCTCCTGAACCACGAACAAGGTTTACATGTGAGGCAATCCAAGCCGGGCAGCGGCTCCCCAAACTGAACGATTTGCGAACCTCACGATTTCAGATTCCTAGCCCGGATTATTCACGATGCGCTTAAACAACGCACAGTGTGTCACTGCTCGAACCCTCACCCTGACCCTCTCCCTTGGGAGGGGAGATGGGATATCTCCTCGCCCCGCTTGCGGGGAGAGGATTAAGAGCCTGTCCTGAGTCTGCCGAAGGATGAGGGGTTGCCGGACGTTTCAGGTGGTTCATGAATAGGTCAGGCTAGCGCGGTGACTTGGTTCTGTTGATCGTGTTCGGAAGCGGTTTGACGTGGGCATCGTGTGTGATTCAGTGGTGACGAGGCTTTTCGAGTCACTTTGTTGACAGCGCCGTGGTGCGATGTTAGTGTTGCAGGCAGCTTTCGAGAGAACCCATGGGCGCGACCAGAAGAGATTTATCAGGCGTCTTCGATGCGGAGCTGAAAAGCCGACGCACGCAGAAAGCCGTTGTTCTCGATAAGGCTTTCCATCTGACTCACAAGGGGATCACGTTTGTC
>JBEKFI010000193.1:0-3955 GCA_050013395.1 Verrucomicrobiia bacterium
AACTCCAGGGCCAGCCAGCCGTGACCGTCTTGTTGGGAGCGCAGGTGATGGTCGGCGGCGTGGTGTCCACCACCGTGACCGTCTGGCTGCACGAGGCCGAGTTGGTGCAGCAGTCGGTGGCTTTCCAGGTCCGGGTGATCACCCACGGGCAGGTGCCGTTAGTGACTGTGCTCACGATTGCAATCGTGACATTGGTGCCGCAGCAGGCGTCGGAGGCGGTCGGGGTGGTAAAGCTCCAGGTTGACCCGCACTCGACAGTGATGTTGGACGCGCAGGTGACGCGTGGCGGCGTGGTGTCCTGCACGATCACATCGAACGCGCACTGGTTCGTGTTGCCACTGCAGTCGGCGGCGATGCAGAGGATCGAGTGCGTGCCGATGCCGAGCACGCTGCCGTTGGTCGGCGTGCAGGAGACCGTCACGTTCGGACAGTTGTCGTACACGGACGGTTCTTGGTAGAAAACAGGTCCGCCAGTGCATTCCACAATCTGGTTGCTGTCGCAGGTGATAACCGGCGGTTCATTGTCCACGACCAACACCCCGCACACGTGTTCCGCGCTATTGCCGTGGTCATCCCAAGCCACGACGGTGAGCTTGTTGGTGCCGACACACGTGACCGGGAAATAGCCGGTCACCGTGCCGTCGCCGTTGTTTGTGAGACTGATCACCGCGCCGTACTCGTCGATGGCGGACACGTCGATGGTGTGGGCGGCCACGCAACAGAGGTTGGTCGCCGTCGGCTTCGTGAACGTGAAGGTGGCGTAACACCGGCCGGTGTCGTTGGTCAATACGAATGGGTCTTCGCCGCATTCGCCGATGACCGGGCTGGAGTTGTCATTGAAGGCCGGCGGCAGGGTGTCCTGCACGGTGACGTTGAACGCGCAGGTGCTTTGATTACCCCAGGCATCCGCAGCCGTAAGGGTCACGACGTAGTTCGTGTACGCGGGCAGACCGGGATTCAGCACGAAGAAACTGCCCGAGGGCGGCGTATAAACGAACGTGATGTTTGTGTCGCAATTGTCCTTGCCCACCGGGTCGGGGAAACTCACAAACGCGCCGCGTTGCCCGCCGCTCCCGGCATTGCACTCAACAATTATGTCGTTCGGGCAGGTGACGACGGGCGGGATGAGATCTTCGAGCCCGACATTGCCTTTGGCTTGGCCTGAAAAATTCGTTGTGAAACTGCCTACGAAAGTCGATCCCGCGCTGCTCAGCGTGACCGCAATATGGTCACATTGGTAAAACTCCAGCAACTGGCCGCCGGTAGGGGTGAACCGGAAATCATAATTATCCACAGTTCCGCCGGAATCGAGAAAGCCGAATCCGTTGGGTTGTACTTCTCCCGTCAGCAACAGACCGGAATAAACATTGGTCGTCGTGCCGACAACCCGGGTCACCCTGCCCGAAATCACAAGGTCCGGCCCTGCCACGCCGCCTACGAGCGCGCCAGTGTTATCGACTTGTATGCGGATGGTCATGCTGCGCGGCGGCGCCACCGGCACCGCGCCCTCCGTCGGGCTAAACTGGATTTGGCTTGGCGTCGCGACCACGGAAAATATCTGCGAGACCGGGTTGTACTGCGTCGACGTCGCGCCACCGGTGACATACAAGATGACCGACGGTCTAAGGTTCACGTTCAGCAAAGCAGCTCGCGTTATGCCGAACACGGCCACCAATGACAATACAACCGCACCTAGGAATAGACGCTTCTTCATATCAGATTTCTCCTACCTTGACATACCAACACAGATAAGTTGGTCTGGTTGTTTTCACGGCAGTTTCGCTGCGCAGCTCTCACGCCTGAACGTGTCTAACCCTTGCGCAGTGGTGCTCGCCACCGTGCGACCCAACACAGCCCGAGCACCGACAAAATTATGAGCAACTGTGGCTCCGGCTCCGGAATCATCGCTGTATTGCCGACCGTTTCCCAAACCTGCTCAGGGTTGCCGAAGTCGCTCATAAAAGTGCCTGCAAAGGGGGACTCCTCTGTCGTATCTATGAGTATTCCCCCCAACGATCCATAAACGCCGGCCAGTGCGCCGCCGGTTACGTCAAACCGGAAATCAAACTTGTCCGGCCCGCCCGTGCCGAGATCTTGATATCCGAAAGCGGTTAGATTTCCCTGTAGCAACGTGCCCCAAGGATAGATCTCGTTGTCGAAGTCGTCGCGAACCCCGCCTACAATTGTCACTGTGCCGCTCAATAAGTCACCGTTAGTGGCAATGTTGGCAGACAAATTAAACGTCCCGACCGCGGACCAGTCGTTGGTCGTCACCGAGTACCCAGTCGCATCCGGGGCGGTATAAAACGAAGTATCGCCCGACACCGTGAACAGACCGCTGGACGCGGTGTACTGAATCGCCAAGGTGCCGGAGGCCAACTCTGGGAGAGTCGATATTGCATCCACTCCCAGCAAGTCTGCTTGGGCATGAAAACTCGCACAGAATAAAAAGCCACTGAGGAAGATCAAATTACGAAGAGTTTTCACATTGCTCCCCTCTCGCCAGCCACGCTGAAGATTCTCGCCTTTCTCATTCTACCCTCACGCCGCACAAACTCCCCTGCTTTCGTTTGATGCAATGACGCCTACACACTTCACCACAGTGCCGCTAAGTTACAACCATCCGACGCTTGGTGTCAAGCTCTATTTGATGATTTGTTGTTAGCTGGGTGCATCTCAGGTTTTAGGGGGGTAGCCGCAACTGCCCGATTTATCTGGCGTCCCCGGCAGCGGGTTTGGCCTGCGACGGTGACGCGAGCGCAATCCGAGGCCGAATTCTGCTGGTTTCCCACCCACCCCCCCATAAAAGTTGAGATGCGCCCTCGTTAGCTAATGAAATGACCGCTGGTTTTAGCAAGTGAAGTGTCCGCTGGGGCGGAATAAGGATGCACGCCCAAAGGAGGTCAACCGATGGGTGTGTAATGGGTGTGTATCTGATTACACAGAAGAATTGACACCAGTGTGGGGCGTTTTTTCAGCAATTTCCGCCGTTTCGGGACCCCCGAGGCTTCGCTCTTGACGGGGCTGCTGCTGCTGATATAGCTTGCGACGCGTAGCGGCCAGCCGAACTGTGGCCGCGCGTGATGCGACGCGGGCGTAGCATAGTGGTAATGCGCCAGCCTTCCAAGCTGGTGAGGTGGGTTCGATTCCCATCGCCCGCTCCACCCGCGATAATGCCACCCGCCGTGCGAAGGAGGTTGCGACCGCAATTCACAACCAGAAAGCGTCGGGGGTCATGCTCACGGGTGCCGATCGCGACTCCTATGCACGCTCGCTCGAAGTGCTCAAGCCGTTCGGAGTGACGCTACACGACGCTGTGGAAGCCTATGCCAAAGCGAGGAATAAACTCCGCAAGGTCTCGCTGAACGATGCGGTCGATTTCTATCTGCGTCATCATCCGACCGACTTGCCGGCGAAGACGGTCAAAGAAGTTGCGGATGAATTGCTGGATGCGAAACGGCAGGATGGAGTCAGCAGCGCCTACCTCAAAGACCTGAACACCCGGCTGCCGCATATCGCCGCTGCGTTCTCAGATCCAATCGGGCAAGTGACGCACGGCCAGATTGAAGATTGGCTGCGGTCGCTGCCCGGCTCCTTGCGCTCACGAAACAATTATCGAAGTCTGGTTGTCACGCTCTGGCGATTCGCGCGGCAGCGTGGGTATCTGTTGCGGGATCGAGCCACGGAAGCGGACATGTTGCCCCGCGCAAAGGATAATGGCGCGGAGATCGAGATCTTCCGGCCCGAGGATTTTGCGAAGTTGATTGCGCAGGCGGATGCGAAGCTGGTGCCGTTTCTCGCCAGCTTGCAAATACAGCGACTGCGTCCGCAGCGCTGACAAACTTAAGACGGCCGTCAACGGCCGTTTCGCTCGCAACGACGAGCCCGTGTGTGGGGAGGAAGTATGGCTGAGGCTTTGCCGCAGAGCGGGAGCAGACGCCGCGGATCTCGACGA
>JBEKFI010000194.1:0-3932 GCA_050013395.1 Verrucomicrobiia bacterium
GGGACGCACTACGCCGCGGGCGTCATCTATCGCGCCGCACACCGCTGGTCCCTGGCCCAGGACGCGTTTTGGGCTGCCATTCATTTCGGCGGCGGTGAGGCTCCCGCACTGGCGCAGTTGGGAGAAATCGCCATTCGCCTCCAGAAGTATGACCAGGCGGCGACGCTGCTTTATCGAGCGCTGAGTCACAATCCTTATGACGCGATGGCCTTGACGGACCTCGCGGCGTCACTGCGGCTGGCGGGCCGGACCACTGAGGCGTCGAAGGCTATCGCGCAAGCTCTCGAGCGGATGCCGTTGCTGCCCTATGCCAGAGCCGAACGGTGGAGGATCGAGACCGCGCTCGAAAAGGCAATGCCCAAGCCGGCGGGTCACGCGTCGGAGGATTGGGCGGGTCCGTATCCCGCGTCGGCAGACCCTTACCTGGAGGTCGCGGCGTGGTACCGAACGCTTGGCGATGTCGCTTCGTCGGACGCCGTCCTGCACGCCGCTCTCAGTCACCTGCCCGCGCCGGCGATTACTCCGGTGGTTTATTACTATCTGGCAGCGAACGCGCGCGAAGAAGGGAAGGATGACCAGGCCGACGAATACGCGCGGAAAGGTGAGGCGGCGCCTTACGCGGGAGTGTTTCCGAATCGGCTCGAAGATGCGTGGGTGATCGACGACGAGTTGCGAGATCATCCCCTGGACGCGCACGCTTCGTTCTTCCTGGGAAACTACCTGTTCGCACACGGCCGCTACGATGACGCGGCCCGCTATTGGTCGGACGCTTTCGGGCAGGGTTTCGCGTCTTCGGTGCTGATGCGGAATCTTGGCCTCTACGCGTGGCGAGTGAAGAATGACCTGTCGGGCGCCGCAGGGTTTTACGAAAATGCCGTAAAGTTGGCGCCGGAAGACTACCGCCTCTACAGCGACCTGGACGAGATCTATTTCCGCGTGGGGAATGCCGGGAGCCGCGAGAAGTTGTTTGCTGAGGCGCCCGCGTCGGTTCGTGATCGTGACACCGTGCTGGTACGGCGCGCCCTGTTGCTGACCCAGGAAAGGGAGTACGACCGGGCATTGGATCTCTTGATGAACCACCACTTCAAGCCCTGGGAAGGCGGCGTGGGCGCGCGTGAGATGTACGTGCTGGCGAACTTCCAGAAGGGGAGGCGCGCGCTGGAAGGCAACACACCTGCGGAGGCCGAGGCGGCATTCCGGAAGGCGCTCGAGTACCCACGCAACTTGGGGGTTGGCAAACCCGACAAGCCGCATGATGAGGAAGTCCTTTTCTGGCTTGGCGATGCCTTGAAGGCCGAGGGTAATGCCGACGCGGCGCGCGATGCCTGGGCTCAGGCGGCGCAGGAAGGGAAGGATGGTTCAGTGGTGGCGAGCTTGTATCGCGGCCTAGCGCTGCGCCGGCTGGGGCAGGCTGAAGAGGCGGACAAAGTTCTGAACCCGCTGTCGCAGGTCAAACCGGGAGAAAAACACGGCGCCGCAGAATTCTACGCTTCGGGCTTGCTCGATCTGTTTGCCAACCGCAGCGACAAGGCAGCGGGAAAGTTTACGGCGGCGCTTGAGGCCGATCCGGACTTCTGGCCGGCGCGCCTCGCTCTGGACCGTGTGACGAGGTAGCGTTTGCGGCCGCAACGCGAAAGGGCTTTCCGGCTTCCGCGAAGCTAGATCACGAGCTGGTGACACAAGCTGTCAAGATCCTGCTGTTGGGAGGCGATTAACTCTTCCGCGAGACTGACCAGGGCGTGAAGATTAGTGTTGCTGGCGTCATCCATATCGTCATTGCCTTTATCAAGCCGGACTTCAAATCGGTAATAGCGTGGAACTGAGCCGTCGGGTGGCAGGATCTGCTTCATCTGGTAGTCGACTGTCACGCTGACGCCGTGAAATACGACGCTCAGGATGGGTAGCGCCCAACCGGCCACGCCCCAGTTTTTCGCGTCGTCGTAGGAAATTAGGCGGGTGAGTTCACCGGTTCCCAGCGAAACCACCAGATAGTCTTGGGCCTCGGGGAAGACCTTTTTGGCTTCCGCAAAAGCGCAGAGCGAAGGGTTGTTAGCGAAGACTCCGCCGTCGATCCAGGCGTGGAATTTCGGATCGGTCGTGTAGCCGTGCGGATTGTCGCCCTCCCAGCCGTGGTGATATACGGTAACGTGCAGGGGTTGCGAGCCGTCGCCGACAAAGTGGCCCATCACACCCATCTGATAGACGATGTTGTACTGCGCGTTGGCGATCTCCGTCGCCGTGCCGCCGCCCGTCTCGAAGGCTTTTAGATACGAGAAGGCCGACTTCAGCCGGCCAAAATACTCCGCGATGGTCCACGGCAGGAAGCCCGGCCACTCGCGGGTGTGATCGGCGTTCTTCGCCGGGTCGATCGGTGGAAATTTGTCGAGGTGCGCGGCCCGCCCGGCGGCAAACTGCACGGCAAATTCGTAACGGAGAGGGCTGACCGACGCCGGATCGAGGCCGGCGCAGCCGAGCTGTTCGAGGTCGAGGTAGTGATCAGGATTGTTTTCGTTCCGGAGCGGGAGGTCGGACACATTTCTCCAGCGGTCGGGCTCGCCCGCGAGAAACGCGATGCGATCGGCGGCGGTGGACTCATGGACAAACGCCGGGAAATCGGACGGCAGCGAGGCCAGCGCCAGCTGGTTGATGATGCGATGGCCTTCGTAGTCCCAAGCGCGGGCCGACGGCAACCCGAGCGCGGACAGAAAAGCCAGAGCGACTAGGCGGGAACAGGCACGTGGATTCATGATTTTATTTAGACGATGCAGCCGGGGCATGGGTTTCGGCAGGAAAGGAAGCCACCGGGTGCAAAGCCGCAAGCGTGGCGGTGTAATCGTCCACGCCATCGGCAATGGCCTGGGCGATCTGCTGGCGGTATTCCGGCGTGGCAACGCGCCGCGCCTCGGCGTCGTTCGACAGGTAGGCCGCCTCGACGAGCGCGGCCGGACACTCGGGGAAACACAGCACGAGCCGTCGCCCCCGCTTGAAGCCGCGATCGGATGTCTTCAGTTCCGCGAGCAGGGTGCGATGCAGGTGGTAGCCGAGCACGACGTTCGCGAAATCCTGCCGGTTGCCCGGAAACGGTTTGTCCACGGTGTCGTCCTTCTTGTCGGCACCGCTCGATAGCTGGAACTGCGGCGTCATCACGTAGGTCTCGGTGCCGGTCACGGTCGGCGGGGCCGAGTTGAAATGGACGCTGAGAAACAGGTCCGCCTTCGCGCGGTTGGCGATGTCGTCACGTTTTTCGAGGTCCGCCCGCTGCGCCGGGTCGAGTTTGCTGTCGTCGCTGCGCGTGAGGATCACCCGGTAGCCGCGCGCCTCGAGCAGCTTTTTCAAGCGCTGAACGACATCAAGCGTCATGTCCTTCTCGTTCAGGTGCAGCGCGAGGTTCTGCGTGCCGGGATCGTTGCCGCCATGGCCGGCGTCGAGCACGATGAGTTTGGGCGGCCCCGGCAGCTGGTTCGCATGCTCGGCCGGGCGCAGCAGCGGCGCGATGGTCTTGATGACGTCGATCTTGCTGACATGGAGGCTGCCCCGGTTGAACACGGTGATCTCGCCCATGAAGACGCGGACGCCATCGAGGTAGAAATCCCGTTTCTGATTCTCGAACTTGAGTCGCGCCTGGCCATGCGCATCGACCAGCTGTATGACCCGGCCGCTCGTCACCCACGCCGTCTTGAGACCGTAGTGCCTGGCGATGTCCTGCACATCGACATAGTCGACGTTATAGAGACGCTTGAACGGCCAGAGCCGGCTGGTCGTGCCGGCCAGCGGCTGGGATGCGACCGCGGCCGCCGGGGGCGCCGCCGGGGGCGTTTCAGCCTTGGCGGGGGCCGCAGGCGCGGCCGAAGGGGTGACGGCGGAGCCGGCGTCCGATCGATTTTGCGCCGAGGCGGGCGCCGTGCAGCCGCCAACCAGCACCAGAGCGGCCA
>JBEKFI010000195.1:0-3753 GCA_050013395.1 Verrucomicrobiia bacterium
GGTTCATGGCCAGGTTGTTGTGTCCGGTGGCGATCACGAGATTGCACCAGCGAATCAAGCCCTGTTCGTCAATCTTGTAATGGTGGAAGAGCGTTCCGCGCGGAGCTTCGCAGGCGCCTACTCCTTCGAGCGCATTCGGGCGGGCCACCGCGCGTACGCGCTGAGAAAGAATTTCGGAATCGTTCAGCAACTGTTCCATACGCTCCACGCAATAGAGCATCTCAACCAGCCGGGCATGATGATAGTGGAACGAACTCAGCACCGCAGTGCGCTGGAGCTCGTGGAACTCCGCCAATTCCTGATCGGCGCGAGGCGTGCCGCAGCGGTCGGCGACATTCAATCGAGCCAACGGTCCCACGCGGTAAATGCCATCGGGAAATCCCACCGGCTTGTAGTAGGTCGACTTCAGATAGCTCCAGGGCTCGACCTTTTCGCCGATGTAGTCGAAGTAACGGGTGGGATCGAGAGCGTCGGCCACGACCTTGCCGGAGGCATCGATGATGCGGAGCTTTCCGTCGTAGAACGTGAGGCCGTTGTCCTGCTTGACGATGCCCATGAACATCGTGGGAAAATTGCCGAAGCTGGCAATTTCCTCGCGGAAATTTTCCATTATTCCCTTGAACCATTCGAGAGTGCGCTCGACGATACGCAGCGCGTCCGGGATGGCCCAGAGGATAGCATCGCGGTTCGCGTCGGTCAGCGGTTCACTCACGCCTCCTGGAACGATCCACGCGGGATGGATGCGCTTGCCTCCCAGCCGCTCAATAATCTGCTGTCCAAATTGCCGCAGGCGGATTCCGTCCCGCGCCAGCCCCGGATTCTCCTCGGCCACGCCAAACAGATTGCTCTTGGCGGGGTCGGCGTCCATGCCCAGCAAAAGGTCCGGGGAGGAGAGATGAAACAGGCTCAGCGCATGGGACTGCACCACCTGGGCAAGTCCGAAGATGCGGCGAAGTTTTTCAGCGGTCGGAGGGATCTTTACGGCTAACAGTGCGTCGCAAGCTTTGGCTGATGCGATGAGGTGGCTGACCGGGCAAATCCCGCAAATGCGCGCCATCAGCGATGGCATCTCGTAGAACGGACGGCCCTCGCAGAATTTTTCGAAACCGCGGAACTGGGTGACGTGAAATCGAGCCTCCTCGACCGCTCCGTCTTCGTCGAGGTGCAGAGTGATTTTGGAATGACCCTCGATTCGGGTCACTGGGTCGATGATAATCGTCTTGCCCTGCTTCACAGCTTCACCCACGATCTTAAACTGATGACGATCCTAAAACTGGTTATGATCCAAAGCGCGTTTTCTGGCTCACATCCGGCTGCCGGCCTTCCAACAACTCCGTGAGCACGTAGAAGATTGTGTCGGCGGACGGGGGACAGCCGGGAACGAAGACATCGACCGTCACGATTTCATGAACCGGCCGCGAGTACGGAAGCAGCGCCGGCACCACCTGATTTGGAATGCCCGGGTCGAAGGTCACGTTCTCGCGGTAGGCGCGGTCATACACCGGCTTCAGGCCAAAGGGATTTCTCATGCCCGGCACATTGGCCGTGACGGCGCAATCGCCGAGCGAAACCAGCGTGGTTGTCCGCTGCCGCACGATCTGGATCTTGTGCAGATCTTCCTCGCTGCTCACCGCGCCTTCCACCAGCGTGAGGTCCACGTTCTCGGGAAATTCCTTCGCATCCACCAGAGGGCTGTAAACCAGATCGATCAGGCTCGCCAAGGCGAGCAGGCGCTCGTCCATGTCCAGGAAAGACATGTGACACCCGGAGCAGCCATCCAGCCAAACCGTTGCCAGGCGCTTTTTGCTCATTCGTTTTCTTCCCGCATCAGCGTGAGATAAGGCAGAAACTGGCGGCGCTTGAGCATCTCCGCCACCGAGCGGCCTTTCTCAAACAGCGCGCCCGTGGGACAGACGTGCACGCATTTTCCGCAACTGGTGCAGGTTTCCGACAAGCCCCACGGTTCGTTCAAATCGGTAATCACTTTGGCATCGATGCCCCGGCCCATCAGATCCCAGGTATGCGCGCCTTCGATTTCGTCGCACACCCGTACACAACGGGTGCACAAAATGCAGCGGTTGTGATCAATGACGAAGCGCTCGTGCGACGCATCCACCTCCATTTTCGGATAGCGGTAGGGGAAGTGAACGTGCGTGATCCCCAGCCTCTGCGCCAGCATCTGCATTTCACAGTGACCGTTGGAGACGCACACTGAGCAAATGTGATTGCGCTCGGCGAAAAGCAGTTCCAGGATCATCTTGCGGTACTTTTGCAGGCGATCCGAGTCGGTGGTCACCTCCATACCTTCTTCGACCGCGGTCACGCAGGCTGGGAGCAAACGGTTCTGCCCCTTGACCTCCACCAAACACATCCTGCAAGCTCCCACATCCGAGAGCCCATCCATCTCACAGAGGCGAGGGATAAAAATTCCATTCTGACGGGCGACATCCAGAATAGTTTCCTCCTGGCGGCCGCTCAGGTCCCGGCCATCGATCTTCAGCGTCTTGACGCTTGTGGCCGAACTCATTGCTGCTCTCCGTTCTCTTCACGGCCGCAGACCCCAGCCGGACATTTATGGTCCTCGATATGTGCCCGATATTCCTCGGCAAACGAACGCAGCGTGCTCACGACCGGGTTGGGCGCCGATTGTCCCAAACCGCAGAGGCTGGTGTGCTTCAGCAGGTCGCAGAGCTCTTCCAGCATGGTCATATCCTGCTGGGTTGCGCTCATGGTGCTGATCGCGGTGAGAATGCGATGCATTTGATAAGTCCCCACCCGGCAGGGAATGCACTTTCCGCAGGATTCGGTCATGCAGAAATCCATGAAATACTTGGCCACATCCACCATGCAGGAACTCTCATCCATCACGATCATGCCGCCCGAACCCATGATTGATCCGGCGCGCACGAGCGACTCGTAATCCACCGGCATGTCGAGGCAGGATTCAGGCAGACAGCCGCCGGAGGGACCGCCAGTCTGCACGGCTTTGAATTTGCGCCCTTCCGGAATCCCTCCGCCGATCTCAAAGACCATCTCACGCAGGCTGATTCCCATGGGGACCTCCACCAGGCCCGTATTTTGGACACTTCCGGCCAGCGCGAATACCTTGGTTCCCTTGCTTTTCTCCGTACCGATCTGCGCGTACCACTCTCCACCGTTGCGAAGGATGGGGGCGATGTTGGCGAAGGTTTCCACGTTGTTGATGAGGGTGGGCTGCCCGAACAAGCCCTCCATCGCGGGATAAGGCGGACGCGGACGGGGAGTTCCGCGCTTGCCTTCCACCGACGCGATCAGGGCCGTTTCCTCCCCGCAGACGAATGCGCCCGCACCCAACCGCAGGTCGAGCCGCAAACTGAATCGCGTGCCACAAATGTTGGCGCCCAGCAAGCCGGCACGCTCCGCCTGGCGGATGGCATTGCGCAACCGCTTGATGGCCAACGGATATTCGGCGCGCACATAGATATAACCTTCGGACGCACCCACGGCGTAGGCCGCGATCAGCATGCCCTCAAGGATGCGATGGGGATCGCTCTCCAGCACGCTGCGATCCATGAACGCACCGGGATCGCCTTCATCGGCATTGCAGATCACATATTTCTGTGGGCCCACGGATTTTGCCACCGTACTCCACTTCAATCCGGTGGGATAGCCTGCGCCGCCACGGCCGCGTAAGCCGCTTTTGGTGACCTGCTCGATCACTTCGCGCGGCGACATTTCTGTGACGGCTTTGATCAACGCGGTATAACCCTCGAC
>JBEKFI010000196.1:0-3748 GCA_050013395.1 Verrucomicrobiia bacterium
AGCCCGGTGTCTAGCATGTCCACCGAGATGGCGATGCGAGGGAAATCATTCTTCTTGAATTTGGTGATCAGGCCGTCGCCGTAGCTGCCGTCGCGGACGCGTTCCACGCTGGAGGTGATGACTTGGATGAGATTCAAGTGCTGCGGGTACATTTCCTCAAACACGTCCCGGATACGGGCGGCGTGTTTCCGGGTCATGGCGAAGACGATGGTCTTGCCCGGAAGTTGCCCCGACTTGTCTTTGAGGCAGACCTCCATGATTTCTTCCCACTGCCTGCGGAGCGTGTCCTTGTTGCTGACCTCGATTTCAATCTCGGTGCCGGCGTAGTCGATGGAATCGGGATCGATCCCTTGCTGGATGAGCGCGCTCCGGTCTTCCTCGCTCAGGTCAACCCCTTTGATGCCTTTGCGCTGAAAACCGGTTTGCGCCTGGTAGAGACTGAAATCGACAAGGAAGCCTTCCTTGACGGCTTGCTGGTATTCGTAGAGGAACGTGGGCGCGTTGTTGTCGCAGTGGAAGACTCGGAACGTATCGCGGTCGATAAAGTTGGCAGGCGTGGCCGTAAGCCCGATCATCCGGGCGTCGAAGTATTCGATCACGTCGGTGAACCGGTTGAAAATGGAGCGGTGCGATTCGTCGAAGATGATCAGGTCGAAGAATCCGGGGCTGAACTTCTGGTAACACAGGCTCATCGTCTGTTCGGTGGCGACGAACAGACGCTTGGTCGTGTCGATGTTGTAGGTGAAGATTCGGTCACGAGGTTCGCTTGGCAGATGCGCCTTGAAACCGTCGGTGTGAGCCTGTTCGACGAGAGCGTCACGGTCTGCGAGGAAAAGCACCTTCTGAGCTTGATGGGTACGGAGAAAGAGATCGATGAGCGCCATGGTCGTGCGGGTCTTGCCCGTGCCCGTTGCCATGACCAGCAGGGCGCGTCGTTCGCCCGTGGCGAATTTCTCGGCGACGCGGCGCACTGCTTCATGCTGGTAGGGGCGGTTGACAATGCCGGTGTTGATCGGAGCGGCTTCGAGTGGCTGCCGGTGCTGGCGGAGAAACAGGAGACGATCCAGGTCCTCACGCGTGAAGAAGCCAGCGACCATGCGCGGATGAGCGAAGCCATAATCCCAGAAGTAAATCGTCCCTCCGTTGGAGAGAAAACCGAACGGCATGAAGCCCTGCCGCTCGGCAATGGCTTCAAGGTAGAGACGCAATTGCTCCTCGCCGTCGCGCGCGTTGCGGCTGAACCGTTTGGCTTCAACTACGGCGAGGACGTTGCCCGCGTGATCGTAGAGGCAGAAATCGGTGACGCCATTCCACGGTTCGGCGTCGTAACCATCCACCGGCACCTCAAACCGCACCTGCGTCCGGTCGTCAAGCTTCCAACCGGCAGCCAACAGCAGCGGATGAATCAGCACCTGACGGGTCGCGGACTCTCGCAACATCATGGGGGATTGATCAGCGCTCATCCTTTAACACCCGTGCTATCGTAGCAGTCCTTGGACGGGGGGCAATCCCAGAATCGCGCGTTTGATTGCTGCAATCAGGGCGTCAGTCTGCCATTCCTCTGCGCTCTCTGCGGTGAATCTGATTCCGAACGAAACGGGCGAGTCGCCGACGCGCCAAAGCCGCTATGGCGACGGCGCGACGCCCGCGCTACTATGGCGGGGTCGAAAACACACGGGCGAGACGCCCGCCTGCGTGGCCGACCCAGGCTGCGCCGAAGGCTTCGCCGAGGCGAGAGCCACTTCGTCGCGGCGAAGGCCCGCGCTACTCTGAGGCGATCAACTCGGGATTCCGCGTCTTTGCAGACAGGCGCACGCCAGCGAGTTTGCGCTGAAATGCATCGAGATAGATGTAAACCACCGGGGTTAGGTACAGCGTAATCAACTGCGAGACCAGCAGGCCGCCGACAACCGCCAGACCCAGCGGCCGCCGGGCTTCGCCGCCGGCGCGCGCCAGATAGATTTCGTGGGCGCGTTTGGCAATCTCCGCCTGGGTCGGCGGATCTACGGCTTCGCTCACGGGGGGAGCCGGTTGGCCGCGTTTCGGTTGTTGACTTACCGTCCGGTCTGCTAGGGGGCCGGTTGGCTTTCGATTTTCCAGCCGCCGCCCAACACGGCGTAAAGCTGCACCTGGTTGGCGAGCTTCGCCAGACGGAGGGAAACCAGTCCCTGCTGCGCTGCGAAGAGGGACCGCTGTGCATCAAGGACGCTGAGGTAGTTGTCAATTCCCTTGTCATAACGGGAATTGGAGAGGCGGTAGGTTTCTGCGAAAGCATTGACCAGCGATTGTTGCGCCGCTACCTGCTGGTCCACCGTACCGCGCACGGCTAGGGCATCGGCCACCTCCCTGAAGGCGCTCTGAATCGCCTTCTCGTATTGGGTCACGGCGATTTCCCGTTGCACTTTGGCGGCTTTGTTCGCCGACCACATGCGGGCATCGAAAATCGGCATCACAATCTGCGGCGCATAGCTCCACGCACCCGAGCCGGCCTTGAAGAGTCCGGAGAGGTCGCTGCTGGCGGTGCCAATTGCGGCTGTCAGGGAAATACGCGGGAAGAATGCCGCCCGGGCGGCGCCGATATCGGCGTTGGCTGCCTTGAGCTGATGCTCGGCTTGGAGAACATCAGGACGGCGCAGCAGCACCTCGGATGATAGGCCGGGAGAAACTTCTTTCGGAGGGGTGATACCGCTCAACTCAGTTGGCAGAAGTTCGTCTGACGCCGGAACGCCAAGCAGAAGGTTTAATGCATTCTTGTCTTGCGCCACCAGTTGCCTGAAGCGGGCAACATCCCTGCGGGCGGCATCTACTTGCGTTTGCGCGCGGTAAAGGTCCAACTCGGACACGAGATCGAGATCATGGCGGCGTTTGATCAGATTGTACGCATCCTGCTGAGTCGCAAGCGTGGTTTCCACCAAGGCCAGGTTCTCCCGATCTGCGGCAAAGCTCAGATAGGCGTTGGCAACCGAGGACACCAATAGAATTTGAGCGCTGCGACGGGCCTGCTCCGTGGCCAGGTACTCCTCCAGAGCCTGATCCTTCAGGCTGCGGATGCGGCCGAAAAAGTCGATTTCCCAAGACACGACGCCGAGATTGGCATCGTAGCGTTCGACGGTCACACGTTTTGGAGGGGTGGTGCCGGAGAGATCAGCCGGCAACCGCTGTATGCTCCCGTCGCCGTTGGCATTGATCGTGGGCAACAGTTCGGCTCGTTGAATGCCGTACATCGCCCGGGACCATTCCACGTTCAAGGCGGCAATCCGAAGATCGCGATTGTTCGTTAAAGCCGTTTCGATGAGCTTTTGGAGCTTGTTGTCGGTAAAGAATTCCCGCCACCCCATGTTCTGGACGTCCGTAGCGTTTGCTGTCGACAAGGTTTCCTGATACGCCGTGCCCTTCGGCCAGTCCACAGGAACCGGAGCTTTGGGCCGAGTGTATTTCGGGGCCAAGGTGCAGCCGCCAAGACAAACAACGATGCCTGCGATTAATATGGTTTGTCGTTTCATATTAATGCTCCCCTTGCGAAGTCGAGACGTCCAGATCGCCGACCGTGATTGGTTGCTCTCGCTTTCTCCCGAAGAAGCGGAATACAAGGACAAAGAACAACGGGATGAATATCAGATCAATGAATGTGGCCGATAGCATCCCGCCGACAACCGCCGTCCCAATGCTGTTCTGGGCTCCCGCTCCAGCGCCGGTGGAGATGGCAAGTGGCAAGACACCGAAGAAGAAAGCCAGTGAGGTCATCATG
>JBEKFI010000197.1:0-4243 GCA_050013395.1 Verrucomicrobiia bacterium
TCGAATTGATAAATCGTGTCGAGCGCTTTGATCTTGCCGGTGTAAACCGGGTTCGAGGGATCGGTCTGATTGTTGCGCAGCGGCCAGAGGCAGTCGATGTAGACGGATTTTTCGACAAGCACAGCGCCGTTCTCGGTGGAGATGCTGCCGTTGAGGAAGGGTTTGAAGTTGTAAGTGTTGTTCAGTGTGTTCCGGTCAGCCGTGCTCATGGCGTTCGCACGATCATCGCGCAGACGCCTCGCGGCCAGTCCCAACGCGTCGTCCACATAGATGTTGTAGTTGTGCACGTTGCCAGCGCGCAAACGGGGCAGACGATCCCACGGATTGATGAACCACTGGTGGTGGAACGTGGCCGAGAGTTGCGCGTTTTCCGAATCGAGATCGTTCGCCCCCATCAGGTGGGTCTTAATGTGCCCCTGAATGATCGTGACGATGTCTTCGACGCTGAAGCCCCTTGTGCGAAGGAAATTATACATCGCGTAGCTCGTCTTGTTTGATTCGAGCTTGTTGATCTGCTGACGAACCCAACTGTTGGTGTTCGTGGCGCCATCGTCACCGGTGTATCTATTCCAGGAGAACGTGATGTCCCAATCGTTTCGGTCGTAATTGCCCTTGCTGGATTCGTCCCATTCCCACATCTCGTCGAACTTCAGATTGCGAACAATTATATTGGAAGTGCTTTTGATGTTGAAAGTCGCGTGCCGTATGGTCGCGCCGTTCGCCGAAAAGATCGTGAGACCGCTCTTGCTCTTGATATCGATCAGGCTGACGCCCGTCGTCAGGAGCACCGGGTGTAGCAGCGGTGTGGAATGCGAACGGAACGGAGTTGAATCAAGATTCTGCACGTCGGAACCCACTTCGTTCCATCCAAGATCAAGGTCGTTCATGATCTCGACTACCTTGACAGAACCGGCTGTCTTATTGGCAGAACGAATGGCATTGGCCAGATCAAGGGCGGTATACACCTTCTTGTAGGCAGGGTCGGTTTCGGGAATCACACCGCCGCCGGTCGTAGCCTGGCCGAAGCCGACCAGATTGTAGTCGCTGTTGACGATCGGAGCCGCAGTCGTCACGGTAAGGACGGCGTTGGAGCTGGTCGCGGTCCCGACGCTGTTTGAGGCGGTCACGCTGTAGCTGCCGTCGGCAGCGACCTGAACGTCTGTCAGGGTCAACGTGGAAGACGTTGCGCCCGCAACGGCAGCGCCGTCCTTAAACCACTGGTAGCTGATGGGCGCGGTGCCGACGGCCGCGGCGCTGAAGCTGGCGATGCCGCCAATCAACACCACCTGCGAAGCCGGTTGCGAGGCGAAGACCGGCGGCACCGGGTCGGTATTGACGGTCAGGACGGCGTTGGAACTGAGAACTGAGCCGGCGATGTTGCTCACGAGCACGGAATAATTGCCGCCATTCGCGATTTGGACGTTCGTGATTGTCAGAATGGAATCGTTGCCGTAGGCGACCGGCGTGGTGTCATTGTAATACCACTGATAGTTCAGCGGTTCGCTGCCGCCGGCAATGACGCTGAACGTGGCGGTGGCTCCCGGAACAACGTTGGTCTGATCCTGCGGTTGCGTGAGGATCGTCGGGGCGACCGGAGGGTTGACCGTGAGTTGGGCCACCGCACTGGTCACCGAGCCGTAGGAGTTGGACACGACCACGGAGTAACCGCCTGCATCCGAAAGCTGGGCGTCGGTGACGACCATGCTGAAATTGGTGGCGTTGTTGATCACGGAGTTGGTGTTGAAACACCATTGGTAATACAGCGGCAGCGTCCCACTCGCGGAAACGGCAAACAACGCGTTCTGTCCCACCAGAATCATCTGATCTTCGGGGTCGACGTCAATCGCGGGAGGCGTGGCCCCCGGGATGAATTCGACCTTCAAAAGCGAGGTATCGAACACCTCGGCCGTGGTATTTGTTTCTGAGGGACGGAGTGCGAAGGTATCGAATGAATAGCTGCCGCCGTTCGGAGTGCCATCGGTGTAAGAAGCCGTGGCGGTTCCCAAGTTGTTGATGGTGCCTCCCGTCATGGTGGCCACGATGTTGAGTCCGTTCGTCGCGTTACGCGTGATCGTCATCACAAATGTGTACTGCGTGCCGCTGTCGTATCCGTGATTGCCGTTGGAAGCCCCGTCCGCCACTCCGGTCCAGGCGCCGCTGCTGCTCAGCAACGCGGCACTGCCGGAATTCCTCGTCCTCAATTCAAACGGGTGGCTGTGGCCAAATGTCTGACCGAAGTTCATGAACACGCCGTAGCCGGTGTAGGCCTCACTGCCCGGGGAAGTGTCAGAAGAGATTCGTGCGGCCGAAGGAGTATCCACGACGGCAAGGCGAAAGTTTTGGCTGCCGTTGCTCGGGCTGACCCCGGTGGGAGTGAAGACCCATGTGACCTTAAGTTGATCGCCCGCACTGGACAGCATGACCGGACTTGCCTCTGGCGTGAAATAGGTTGTCCACGACGAGGAGGAACCATCGCCTCCAATCCCACGCAGCGGACCGCCAGCGCCTACCGGAACCAGCGTCCCGGCGTTGCCCTTGAACCACGCGGACTCCAGATTGCCGTCGGAGTCGGAGTCGGTGCCGTTCTCCGAGTAAGTGGGTGCCGCCGGATCGGTACGAGTGCCGTCTTGCCACGTGTCGTTGACCAGAACCGTGGCGTAGCCGGGCAAAGCCAGCCCGAACAAGGCAACAAGAGCAGGAATAACTTTGTGTAGGCGTTTCACAGCGTGTTCCCTTCGCATCCAAAGTCTTCCAAGGCACCAGCCGCACCCGATAGTACCGCGCCGGGCTATTAGTTCCTCTACCAACATCCACATAATTGGTTGTCATGTCAATGCTGCCCGGGATGATGATCGGCCCACTGATGTCGATGAAGTTGGTGGTGTGACCGCCGCTCGCGTCGCCGGCGGCGGCTTGCACCGCGTTGGTCGTCTGAAGGTTGGGGAGCGTGAGCATGGCGTTGGTGGCGTCAGCGAGCGCCGTGTTGGCGCTGTAATACCATTGGTGGCTCAATGGCGCAGTCCCCGCTGGCGGCGACGGTGAACGTGGCGGACTGCCCCGGTAAAACCGTCTGGCTCTACGGCTGCGTGCGAATCGAGGGAGGCGTTGCTGCCGGCGCCAGCTCCACCTTCACCTCGTTGAAGGTGATCTTCGATGCCGAAGAGCCGGCGCCCGACGGACGGAGGGCGATCCCATCAAAGTTGAAATTGGTTGCCACATTGTCCGTCACGGATGTCGCAAGGGTCGCGCCGCTCGCAGCATTCGACCAAGTCGCGCTGATTACGAGCGCGTTCGTTCCCATCCGCTGCAGCGCCAACTGCAGGATGTATCGAGTGCCGTTTGCAAACCCGGAAAATGTGTTGGCGTTGCCAGGGCCCGTGCCCAGTGATGTCCAATCCCCGCTCGTTCCCAGAAGCGAGGTGCCCAAAGTCGTGTGCTTGCGAATGTCCATCGGCGCGGATCTGGCGAACGTTGCTCCCATGTTCTGGAACAGCGCGTATCCTTGAACCCCGTTCCCCTGGGAGCTGCTGCCAAACCGGTCCGCGCTCAATTGCTTGGGTGAAAGGTTTGAATCGGCAAAATCGAACAGTCCCAACCTGAACCCCTGCGACCTGTTCGCCGCTGCCACACCGTTCAAGGTTAGTCGGAACGTGGCTCTGAGCGTATCCCCGATGCTCAACTGCACGGGACTCGCGGCATTGGTGGTAAAGTAAGTAATCGCCATGACGGCGCCGCTGCCGAGCGAAAGGGTCATGGAATCGGCCGCGGCGGTAAGTGATGGGCCACTTGAGGCGTACCAAGCCGACTTCGTGGGCAGGTTCTGATTGGTGTGTGTGCCATCGGCCCAAGTATCATCGAGCAGCACAGCGGCGTGGCCGGGCAAGGTCAGCCCGAACAAGGCAACGAGGGTAGGAATAACTTTATGTAGGCGTTTCATAGCGTGTTCCCTTCGCATCTAAGTGTTCTAGGGTGCCAGTCGCACCCGATAGTACCGCGACGGTACATTCGTCGCTCCACCAACATCCACGTAGTTGGTTGTCGCGTCTCCGCTGCCGGAGATGTTGATCGGGTCGCAGATGTCGATAAAGTTGGTGGTGTAACCGCCGTTCGCGTCGCCGGCCGCGGCTTGCACCGCGTTGGTCCGGCCGCCCGCTGTCGTCCACGTGATCACCACGTCGGTCGTCTGACGCACCGCTGAGATGATCCGCAATCCCGACAGGCTGTTGGTCGGGTTCGTGCCCGC
>JBEKFI010000198.1:0-3703 GCA_050013395.1 Verrucomicrobiia bacterium
CAACGTTCTTGCTGGCCCTCGAGTGCTCCCGATGCGTCTGCGCCCGCTGGATTGCCACGGCGATCCGTGGGGGCACCAGCGCGGGCGGCGCGGCGGGTGAGATGTGTTTCACTTCCTGTCGATTTCAATATTTTCCTTGGTGCCGCTGCTTGAAACTGAAACCATAATGCCAATTCCGATCGCGATCACGACGCCGATCAAAGTCCATGTCGTACCGATACTGGCCAGAACTCCTAAGTGCCAAAGTGCGGCCAGAAGGCCGGCGATCAAGACGACATAACCGAGAAGATACATTCCGGTCCATTTCATGATGATCCTCCTGAAGAATCTAACAGTTGGCTCAGAGGCTTCATCTCTAGAATATGCAACAACAGATCCAGCTCGCTCGGCCGGTGGGGCGGCGAGGATTTCGCCCTGTCGAAACAAGAGGTTGAATGGGAAGCGGCGATGGAACCGCCGGGAGACGTCGCCGGGAAACGCCCGAGATGTCGGAGAGGCTCCGACGGGTCGGAGGGGGACACGGCACTCAGCGGGGACGCTGAAATGGCTTGCCCCTGAACCGCAAAACGTCATCATGTTGAGGAAGTGGTCGTGGGGTCTGCGGGGAAACGCACGGCCCGCTGGGCTCGGCCCCGCGCGTCTTACGAGTCCCTCCTCCTCCACCGGGTGGGGTGGTCTCGCGAAGAGACATGGAAGAGACATGACAGATAGTACCACGCCCCCCATTACATTAGCGTCCCCCATTACTTTGAAATAAATCTCTTTGCGCGAGGAGAGACCCAAGATAGGGGTGTCGCGCAGTACGCACAGAACTTGGCATCCCTTGGATTCTTCCTCTCGCATTTCGGACAGACGAATTCGCTTCTGCGAGGCGACTGCGACGGCCACGGCAGTCGAGCGATCAGATCCTGGGCAATCTTCTTGCCACGCGCAAGCGCCTCGTCAAACAACTCCCTCATCGCACGCCGGGACAACTTTTCCCCCGTCTGATACCATCGCAAGATCACTTCGCCGACAACGTACGTGCCCGCGTAGGCGACCGCTACTTTCGGAACAATACCCCACCCCCCTGGTATAAAGGCAACGAGTTCTCTCGCAATCATACGCCAAATGAATCCTGCGCCGACCACGCCGCCAAGTTCCGCAACGTGATCCTGCCACCGCGTCGAGGAGCCGAATGCGAGTCCGAGCTTGTATGCCATTATCGCCTGATTCTTCGTCAGGATTCCGATATCCGCGATCGCAAATGGAATGTTCACCACAGGCACAACTTCGGGAAGCGCCGTACCCAAAGCAATTGCCGCATTCGCAAGCGACGTATCGTTAATCACTGTGCGCGCGACAGCCGAACGGACCAACGGGTAGCGTCGCGCGAGCGCGATGTGTTGATCAGACAGTGCGTCCAGCACACACGGCACGAATTCCGTCGTGAGCGAGTCAGGATCGTTTGCGGAACCAAGCGCCACGCGCGCGCCACCCCACACCGTCATCGTCGCCTTGATGGTGCCCGCATCGACGACCGCATCGATCTTGTTGCAAAAGACGAGCACGTTTCGCGTGGCTCTCTGCCAGTCGGCAAACAGTTCTTCTTCCGCAGAATAATCGCCGCGCGTCGCATCCAGCATCAGCACGACCAGGTCTGCCGCACCAAGCCGGCCCGCGGCGTCCAAATCAACTTCAATCGTCGGGCTGATGACTTTCTCGTGCGCCCGCGACCCGTGCCGCAGCGCAGCGATCAGCGTGCTCTTCCCGACACCCGCTGCACCGACGAATGCTAGGACTACCGGACGCTCGGCTTCGTCGCTGATCGGACGGATGTCAAATTCCTTGAAAATGTCCCAGATGTTACCCAGGTCACGCCATCCAGCCATGGCAACCTCCAAGAGACAGCAAAGGAGCGGATTTGTAGCAAAGTCCTTCTCGCTCTCACGCTCCCGCCCGCTTCAGGAGCTTGTAGTGAGGTGATGCTGGCAATCGAGTAAAAAGGTACCGGACACCTTTTGGCTCGTAAGTGATGGATTCTGCGAGGGGCTGATTTTACTTTTAGGCCGTTACACAAGCGCGGGGGCTACGCGCATGGGTGCCCGGAGTGTGAACCACACGGGATGCCCCGACGGCTGCGACGGCTTCAGGTCTCACCCACATGGTGGACCGATCGCCAAGAATTGGAATCGTCCGTGCGGTAAATCAACGGGTTAGCTTCCAATAGGTGCCCGGTACCTATTTTTTAAGGTGATGAACCCGCCGAGGAGCGTCGACAAAAATGTTAACATAGCCAATATTATTGTTGCGGGGTTCATTTCAGATCCTTTCGTTCTTGATGCCTAGACGGCAGGGATCAGCGCGTTTGCGGAACGCGCAGCGTGTAGCAAACCCGCTGGAGCCCGTGGTTCGGCGATCTCAATCCTGACTGTCAGGATGGAACGCCGTCCGTAAATAGAAGCTCTTCGCGGTATCAGTGCCAACCAGCGTGACCACCAATTCTCCCAGTGTCTCTGGGTGATATGCAACAAACTTGTTCTTCAGTACCACGTCTACTTGCTGCATCGGCATCAAGTCTATCATTTGATATTGTTGCTGAACCTGTGGTTCATTCTTGAAGTAAACTCCAGGGTGCGTTAGGCCAAGATACAAGCACGCGAGGCTAACGTTTCTCGCTTCATTGCCGTTGTTTTTGATGCCGACCACGACCTGGAAATCGCCAAAGCCGGGCGTTGATGGGTCGAAAAGGGGCTTGATATGGGTTATCGACAAGTCGCCTGCGGCTACCGCTGAGCACATGGCCGCCACGACGGTGAGAACTGAACATACCCTCCTCATCATCTTCCAGCCTCCCTTGATGACTTCCCGCCGAACGCCATGCCGCTCAGCCGCGAGCGGCGCTCCCGTCCGTCAAAGTCGCCCAATTGCGACCGCGCCGCTCGCTGCTGCAGCGGCTGGCTAGCCAACCGGCAGTAGCTTCCTATCGCTTCGCGTTGAATTCCTCTACCCACTTTGGAACATTCTGGATCGCTAGCGGCCGGTTATCCGGACCTATGGTTGGACCGTACTCGGCGATCAGCCGCCCAGTGGCAACCTCCCGTAATTCGTAATGGATGCCGAGGCCGCCATGCACTGTTTCCTGTTCGAAAGCGACCTGCTTGCCACCCGCAGTAAAGTGCCACTGCCAAACAGGCAACCCGACACCGGTAAACTCACGCAGGTCGCCATCTGAGTAAATCATTAACTTCAACGGAATCGGGTATGAAGTACAGCAATTGGGATACAGCGCGAGCCAACCAACAGAGCGACCGTCCTCTGAAATCGCGACGTTGTCAAATCCCACCTGTTCGGGTTCTTTCTGCAAGACGATTGCCTGCGCGTCGTTGGTGAAGATGCGGAGTTGACCACTTTCGTCGACCGACGTTCGGACGTAAGTATCTGCCGCAGCACACGGTGAAGCCACAGTCAACAACGTGACCGCGCACAGCGTAAAGATTCGCCGAACAGTTTGCCTCTCGGTCACGATCAAAGCTTGGTTTCCCATTCCGCCCTCCGGGCGAGGCGTCTGGCTAACGCTGTAATGCGGTAATACGTTGTTGACGAAGTGAACTTATTGCGCCTCCGCCCACGCGGGGACTACACCTGTAATGGGGGTTGCCACGTTCATCATTTTTAAGTGAATTCGCCCCCCCGGTCACCCGTAGACGTGTTGGGGCAAATG
>JBEKFI010000199.1:0-3699 GCA_050013395.1 Verrucomicrobiia bacterium
GACCCAGGACCAACTCATTGAAGCCGCACGCACCGCCTTCAATGCCATTTCAACCGCCGACTGCCGCGGCTTCTTTTTACACGCCCATTACGCTATATGATTTGTGGAAATGCTGTAGTGTGGCTGGTCGGCAATTTCAAGACAAGTTAGTGGTGCCGCCGTTCGCTCGCGATCGAACGGCTCGGGTATGCACCACCTCTCCTCGGCATCAAGATAGAAGACTAAGCTTTGGACTTTTCATCTTGCGCTAGTTGGCAACCGTCGATGCGCAGCCCCAAGGGGCCAACTATTCTTCATTCTGACCTAGCACGCCAACACAACCAGCAATCCTCGTTGATGGAAATCCGCTCATCTGGCTTCATCGGGTTCGATTCATGGGATGAGTTGGAGAGTTGAGATCTGCTTCTCTGCCTCCCTGTTGAGCGTTCGATGTTGAACGTTGGATGTTGGACGTTGAGGCGTACCCGACCCGGTCGCGACAGGAATGTCGCTCCCACGGAACGGCAGCTATCAGTAGCAATTCCGGCTGATAGCTGATAGCCGAGAGCTCCTTCTGATGTTGAACCTTGAGGTGTACCTGCGCTACACTCTCCGCCATCATGTCATCGTTTGATTTGAAGAAACTCGTGGCGGAGCGGCTCGGGGAGAACTATGAACTTCACGAGAAGTACATCAACCCGACCCTTGTAAGAGTGTTTCGGACCATCGGGTTCGACAAGGTGTACGCCAGAGCCAAGGGGCAATACCTTTGGGACAAGGAGGGCAACCGTTACCTCGACATGCTCAGCGGCTTTGGCGTGTACTCCATCGGGCGCAATCATCCGAAGGTCGCGCAGGTCATCCGCGATGTGCTCGATCTCGATCTGCCGAACATGGTGCAGATGGATTGCGCGTTTCTGGCCGGCATTCTTGCCGAAGCGTTGGTGAAACGGTGTCCGCCGCATCTGGAGGCGGTGTTCTTCTGCAACTCGGGCACGGAAGCGGTCGAGGCGTCGCTCAAGTTCGCCCGTGCAGCGACGGGCCGCGACAAGTTCGCGTACCTCGACCACGGTTGGCACGGGTTGACGCTCGGGTCGCTGTCGATCATGGGCAACGAGGAATTCCGCGAAGGATTCGGCACCTTGCTGGAGGGTGAACAGGTGCCGTACGGCGACCTCGACGCGCTGGAACGCGTCTTGGCGAAAAAGGACGTGGCGTGCCTAGCCGTGGAGTGCATTCAGGGCAAGGGCGTGCAGATTCCGCGAGACGATTATTTTCCCGCCGCACAGGCGCTCTGTCGCAAGTACGGGACGTTGTTTTTCTGCGACGAAGTGCAGACCGGCTTCGGTCGCACGGGCAAGATGTTCGCGTTCCAGCATTGGAACCTGGAGCCTGACATCATCAGCACCAGCAAAGCGCTCAGTGGTGGTTACGTGCCGGTCGGCGCGATGATCACGCGGCGTTGGATTTACCAGAAACTGTTTCATCGGATGGACCGGTGCTGGGTGCACTCGACCAGTTTCGGTCGAAACAATCTCGGCATGGCCGTCGGCCTCGCGACCCTGCACATTCTCGAAGAGGAGAACCTGATTGAGCGCAGCGCCGCGCAAGGCCAGAAGCTGCTCGATGCCATCAGCGCGCTGAAGGCCAAGCACGAGGTGCTGATGGAAGCGCGTGGCAAGGGCTGCATGATCGGCATCGAGTTCCATGAGCCGAAGAGCCTCAAGCTGAAGATGGCGTGGAAGATGATTCACGCGGCGCACGACGGGTTGTTCGCGCAGATGGTGGTGATGCCGCTGCTCTCCAAGCACCGGGTGCTGTCGCAGGTCAGCGGCGGTCACGGCGACATCGTCCGCATCCTGCCGTCGTTCGTCATCACGGATGAAGACATCCAGTATTTCGTTTCGGCGCTCGATGACGTGTTGACCGACTGCTACAAGCTGCCCGGCCCGATGTGGGATTTGGGCACAAATTTGGTCAAGGCCGCGCTCCGGAACAAAGGCGAGAAGGAAGCGGTTCCCGCCGCGGCGCGGTGAGGATGTGTCAATGTGGGAGGGGCCTCTGCGCCCCGATCCTGCAATTTCAATCTTGCTCGAATTCCCATGGCAAAGAGTCTCCCCATCGCCTTGTGGGAGGGGCATTCCTGCCCCGACCGGATTGCCCACAGGTTTTCGGAGTCGCGACAAGAATGTCGCTCCCACAATTCGATTTTCCCGGAAGGTCGGCATTGTCGGGGCACTGAGGCCCCTCCCACATTGCAGGGCCCATGAATCCTGAGCAACCGCCGTTCGCCGGCGTGATCTTCGACATGGACGGCGTGCTTTGCGCGTCCGAACCCTTCATCGCAGAGGCCGCGTGCAAGATGTTCGCCGAGCTGCACGGCGTGACCGTGCAGCCGCACGATTTCGTTCCATTTATCGGCACGGGAGAGGACCGCTTTATCGGTGGCGTGGCGGAAAAGTACGGTATGAGGTTGGTCATGCCGCATGACAAAGAGCGTACCTACGCGATCTATCTGGAGATTATCAAAGGCCGGCTCCAACCGTTGCCGGGCGTTCACGAATTCATTGCCGGATGCCGGCAACGCGGCGTGAAACTGGCCGTGGCGACGAGCGCCGATCGCGTCAAGCTGGACGGAAACCTGAACGAAATCGGAGTGCCAGCGCAGACGTTTGACGCCTGCATCACGGGCAGCGAAATTGCGCGCAAGAAACCTGATCCTGAAATTTTTCTGACGGCGGCAAGACGTTTGGGCGTACCCGCCACGCGATGTCTGGTGATTGAAGACGCGCCCAGTGGCGTGCAGGCCGCCAAGCGCGCAGGGAGTTCGTGTTTGGGCCTGACGACCAGTTTCGATGCCGCAAGATTGATCGAAGCTGGAGCCGATTGGGTGGCCCCGGATTTGGCGCACGTGCCGGCGGCCGTTTGGGAGCGCATCTGATACTGCCACCGGATTGTAGCCGCGAGCCTGCTCGCGGCAAATCATAGCTCACCAACTATCGGAAAGGCCGCGAGCAGGCTCGCGGCTACAATCGATCCCATCGCCTGCGGATTATGTCGCCGGTCGTGCTCAGATTTGCCGGCGGAAATCCGGCGTCATTTCGCAGGCTTGAGTTTGCGCGGCAAATGATGCGATAAACACAGCCTACCCATGCGACGACGATTTTTGAGCGGATTGGCGAACCTGATTTGTCGCTGGCCCTGGCTGTTTGTGCTGGGGGGTGTTGTGCTGGCGGTCTTGTCCGGTATCTACACGGCGCGGCGGCTGGAATTCAAGACCAGCCGCAACGATCTGATCGGACGCGACAGCGAGTACTGGCGGTTGTACAGCGAATACGCCAGGGAGTTCCGCGCGGAAGAAGATTACGTCGTCGTTGTCGAAAGCGATCAGCCTGAGCGCAACAAAGCGGCTGTCGACGCGCTGGTGCACGCTTTGTTGTCGCCCAAGAATATTTCCCAGCCCGACGACAGTCCCGCCGCGCAGCAGTTTGTCGCCGCCGACCTGTTCTATCGTGTCGATTTGGGCGCATTTCAGCGTTGGTTTCTTTACTACCTCTCGATTGAGGATTTGAACTGCGTTAGAGATTTTCCGCAACTGATCCCTGCGCTGAGGCAAGAACCCAACATCGTCGGTTTCTTCGGCGTGGTTGATCAGATGCTCCAGCAACTTGAGGTGACGGAGGAAGGGCGGAAGAAATGCATGCTGGGTTTCCTGCCGAT
>JBEKFI010000200.1:0-3668 GCA_050013395.1 Verrucomicrobiia bacterium
GTCATTCAAGGCGATGCCGTGCCGCAACGATTTATCCCGAAACTGATCAAGCTGTACGAGGAGGGGCGGTTCCCGTTCGACCGATTGGTGAAATTCTACGACTTCAGGAAAATCAACCAAGCCATCGCCGACGCCAAGCGCGGCGTCACCATCAAACCCGTGCTGCGAATTCGGTGAGCTATCGTGCCTGCGGCCTCTGCGTCTCTGCGTAAGATAGCCAAGACCGGTCGCCCCGACAAGATGTCGGGGCTTCGGCGGAGTAGGCGACGCCTATCCTACGGTGAACGGCGGCGGGGATACGGGCGGGACGCCCGCGCTACTGCTCACGGCAACTGCGACAGGCGAGACGCCCGTCCTACTATTCACGGCGGGGAAGATTTGCTGGGAGCGCCTGCAAGTTCACCACAGGGGGGTCACGATGTACCCACCGGTTCCCAAAACTTAAGTTTTTCGCGCTTGACGAACGTGATGATGGTGCAATATAGCTCGCCAAGTTAAAGGGCGCAGGAGTTGGGATCCGTCAATATGCCTCCGTTCAGGGGTGTTAACCGGTTTCGAGGTGCGCGAACGGGCAAGGCAGTATGGCCGGGTTGAAACAACGACCAAAACAAAACAAGGAGGAGAATGATGAAGGTAGCGAAGATAGCGGCAATGGTATGTGCTGCGACTGCGTTGGCAGCGACTTGTAGTCCGGCGGGCCAGTATAAGATTACGGTCAGCGGAACAATCTATACCAACATGTTCAGTACTATCTATCCGGCCAAGCTCGACAACAAGGGTATCATAGCTCAATCTTGCCCCTCGGCAGGAAAGGGGGCACAGCTCTTGTATGATACCAGCGGCGAGAGTTCTGGCACCAACATGCTGATCGTCGCCGACAAATGTGGGAACACGTTGTGCCCGATCGGCCTCTTAATTCTGAATCCGGCACAGACAACGTGCATATCCGCGACAGCTAACAACGTGGCAGAGCAGGTCTGCAGCATCCCGTTCGTCGGTCTTGGCGGGGAGGGTACCGTCGTTGTTGACTTGAAGGCAATGGTGACCACCAAGGGCACCAACCTGGTCGGGAAGGCCTCGGGCGTATTTATCTCGCTTGGTAGCCCGGGCGTGATCTCGATCACCATCAGCGGCGCGTTCAAGCGGCCAACAAGTGGCTGCCCATAATCCAAGCGATCTGGTTCGAGTGAAAGAGCGGCGGCGATGTGGCCGCCGCTCTTTTCTTATGCGCTACTGCGTGGTCAGATCGTCCAGTGCGCTCTTGGCGGCATCGCGGATTTCGGAGTTTTGATCCCCGAGAAACTGCTGCAGGAACGGAACAGCCCGTTGGTCACCGAGGATTCCCAGCGCCTGCATGGCCTTGGTGCGCACCTCTTGAGGTTGGTGGGGGTCAATCCCTTCAACGAAGGGCACGATTGTGTAAGGCTCGTCAAGAAGGATCAGGTCATCGAGGATGTCGAGTTTGATCTCGGTATTGGCTTCCTGGCGGAACATCGTTTCCAGAACCTGGGCGACCTCCGGCCCCGACGCGCCCGCGTCAGTCATGCCCAGCACATCATTGACAAGGGCTGCTCGTTTGTCCTTGTCATCCAGCGTCGGATACTGCCGCAACGCATCCTGCAGCTTTTGCGGCAAATACTGCGGCGGAATAAACTGCACGGTGAAGTACTCAGATGGTTGACCAACCTGCGGTTGTGCTGGTCCTGAGCCAGAGTCGGGGGGAACCGGGTTGCTGGCCGTTTGCTTGTCCTGTTGAATTGTGTCCTGTCTGCGTGCCTTATGGATCGGGCGTGCCGGCCCGTGGAGTGGCACTGCGGAGACCGAGGAAGGCGATTCCGTCTGCACAGAAGTCACCAGCTTGCCTGACGCCGCGAAGTAAACTGACGCAGCCGCTGCTCCCAGAAGGCTGCCTGCCACAAACGCTGTCAACTCACGCCTCACAACCTGAGAATAACGACGCCAAAATTGGCTCGTCAACGACAAAGAAGGCTTCGCCATCTGCATCCAAGGCAGCGAGATTCCGTGGCTGATAGCTGAACGCTGAATGCTTCGGGCAGGCGATGGATCGGCTTTGCCTATTGCAGTTCGCCGGGAGGCTCACCCTCCAGGGATCGCGCGGATTCGTCAAATTGTGGAGGGCGAAGGGGTGCGATGATTTCTGGCGGTCAACCGTCTTGTACGCAGCAACCACAACCCTCACCCTGACCCTCTCCCTTCGCCAGCGAAGGGAGAGGGGATCTCCTCTCCCCGCTCGCGGGGAGAGGATTAAGAGCCTATCCTGAGTCCCCGAAGGATGAGGGGCGGTTGACTGAGCCGGTGACTGCCACTTTTTTGATCACACCCAGGGCGAAGCTCCTGCTGAGCCGCGTAGCCGGTCGCGCCTGGAAAGGCGCTCCCACAGTTCACGGCACGGCGCGCTCGGCGAGCGCGCCCTACCGTTGATCATCGCAGGCGCGCCAAGAAATCTCTCAGCCCGGTGCGGTAGGTGTCGGCGCTGGCGAGGAAGGCGTCGTTGTGGCCGCCGCGGAGTTCGACAAGTTGCTTCGGTTCGCGGGCGGCAGCAAAAAGACGTTCGGCGTGGCGCCAGGAAAAGTATTCGTCGTCGCGGCTGTGGAAGATCAGCAGAGGCGCGTTGATCCGACCAATCTTGCTGAGCGTGTCGTATTTGTTGCGTACCAGCAGACGTACGGGCATGAACGGAAACATTTTCTGGCCGACGTCGGCAACGGATGTGAGCGATTCTTCGATGACGACGCCGACGACGGGATGTTTGGCGGCGAGATCGACGGCAACCGCTGAGCCGAGTGATTCGCCGTAAACGATGATGTGGCGCGGATCGGTGCCGCGCGTCTTGGTGAGATATTCGTATGCAGCTTGCGCGTCACGGTAGGTGCCTTGTTCGTTGGGCGCGCCCTCGCTGTGGCCGTAGCCACGATAGTCGATGATGAATACGTCGGCGCCCAATTCGCGGAGGAAGGCCAGCTTCTCAAGGCGATGCGAGATGTTGCCCGCGTTGCCATGCAGGAAAAGAACGGTGAGTGGTGATTGGTGAGTGGTGAGTGGTGATTGCGGCGCGGGCACAAACCAACCGTTGATTTTCACCGCGTCGGCTGTGGTCAGGTAAACGTCCTCGAATTTCCAGCCGAGACGGTCGGGTGTCTGTTCGATGTCGCGCGTCGGGTAGTAAATCATGCTCGGCTCCCGCCAGCGCAGCCAGAGCGCCATCAGCACGAACACCGCCAGTATGACGAGCGGGTAAGTCATCAGCCGTTTGCGCATGTCATTGGGTTCATCTTAACCGCGAATGGACGCGAAGAAACGCCAATTGTGAGGGTGCGTATTGCCGTAGGCGCATCTTCTTACTGTCACCGGATTGTAGCCCCGAAAGCCTTCGGGGCAAGCGGCACGCCATCGGCCATCGTAAAAGGCCGCGAGCAGGCTCACAGCTACAACCACCCCATCGGCCCTGGACCACGTTGGCGGTAGTCGGATACGCTCTCTTCCCGCTTGACCCATTGTGGCCTGCATGGTAGCAGAAGCATATTAACCCGGATTATTCACGATGCGCTTGAAAGCTCGACAGTCTGTCACAGCTCGAACCCTCACCCTGACCCTCTCCCTTGGAAAGGGAGAGGGGAAATCTCCTCGCCCCGCGTGCGGGGAGAGGA
>JBEKFI010000201.1:0-4167 GCA_050013395.1 Verrucomicrobiia bacterium
TCATTTTTGCACCAGAAAGCAGCATAGTTTTGTGACAGTAATGTGACAGCCTTATTGGACCAGTCGTGACTGAGGGAGACACGCGAGCCGGTCCACAGCGCGGCGTTGCGATTCAGGAACAAATTGCTGGTAGATGTCCAGCGTCGTGCTTGCCCGTGAATGCCGCATTTGTGCCTGCGCGTCCTTCACGTCGGCTCCTGCTAACTTCAGCCAAGTCGCATGAGAGGTCCGCAGGCAGCGCCAGTTGACGTAATCAAGGCCGAGTTTTTGAGCGGCCGGCTTGATGTGCCGCCTCAGAATGTTGTTATCCCGCATCGGTACCCCTTTGACCAGCGATTGGAAGACGAGGTCATCGGGACCGCATGATTTGACAGCTCGATATTGCCTGGTTCCTGTCCCCGCCCTCACTTTGACGGTGAGAGTTTTGAGGGCCTCGATGCGCTCCACAACTGCATGGTTGACAGCTATCGTGGCGTTGCTGGCCGCGCTCTTTGGAGCACCCCAATCCCCACGACAGTAACGTTCTTCGACGGTTGATTTCGGTACTCTGAATTGGCCCAGTTCGGCGGTTTAATTTGGCCCACCTTGGCAGCGAACGGATACCCTGATTCGGGCATTGCCCGGAAGGGGGAGTCCGTTGGATTGGAGAGCCAGAGTATGAGTTTGGTGTAGGCACGATTGCCGGGGTGGCCAGGAAGGTAAAGGTACACCGGCGAATGGTGCGGGAGGCGATTGCCAGCGCCTTGCCCAAGCCACGTAAAAAGGCAGAACGACCGCACTCGAAACTGCAGGCAGCGATCCCTTTTATTGATCAGATCCTGCAAGGTGATCGCCAGGCGCCACGGAAGCAGCAGCACACGGCGCACCGGATCTGGGCGCGTCTGCGGGAGGAACTGCGGGACTGCCCGGTGGCGGAACGGACCGTGCGCGAGTACGTGCATGATCGGAAGCTCGCCCTGGGACTGCAGGCCCGGGAAGTCTGCGTGGCCCAGAGCTACGACTGGGGCGTGGAAGGGCAGGTGGATTGGTATGAGGCTTACGCTGATCTGGCCGGCGAGCGCACGAAGCTGTATGTGTTTGGGTTGCGCAGCATGGCGAGTGGGGCGGCGTTCCACTGCGCTTTCTCGAATGCCACGCAGCAGGCCTTCCTGGAAGCTCACGAGTTGGCCTTTGCCTGGTTCGGTGGGGTCTTTCATCAGCTCAGGTATGACAATCTGAGCGCCGCAGTGAAGAAGATCCTGCGCGGACAGCAGCGGGAAGAGACGGCACGATTCATTGCTTTCCGCTCGCACTGGCGGTTCGCGGCCGAGTTCTGCACGCCGGCGGAAGCCCACGAGAAAGGGGGGATCGAGTCGGAGGCGGGCTACTTCCGGCGGAACCACTGGGTGCCGGTGCCGCAGGCGGTGGACCTGGCCGACTTGAACCGGCAACTGGCAGCGGGGTGCCGTCAGGATGAGCAGCGCACCATCAGCGGTCGGAGCCAGAGCATCGGGGCGGCGCTGCTGGTGGAACGCCAACACCTGCTGCCGCTGGCCAGCGAAGGCATGGACCTGGCGCACACGAGCTTCCCCACGGTCAACGGTCTGGGCTGTGTCAAGGTGCGGACCAACTCGTATTCGGTACCGCTGCCGGCGGGCACCGAGGTCCACGCCAAGGCCTACGCCAGCACGGTGGAGCTGTGGCACGAGGGGAACTGTATGGCTCGCCATCCGCGTTGCTATGGGCACCAGCAGCAGATTCTCGAGCTGGAACACTACCTCGATGTGTTGTGGCGGAAGCCGGGCGCTCTGGCGGGATCGACGGCTCTCGACCAACAACGGCAAGCGGGTTTGTGGCCGGCAAGTTTCGACCGGATCTGGCAGGCGCTGATGGCGCGGCACGGGAAGCAGAGCGGTACCCGGCAGATGGTCGGCCTGCTGAAACTCGGCCAGCAGTATGGTCGCGGCAAGCTGCAGGAGTCGGTGGAAGCAGCGCTGGCCGTCGGCTGTTCGGATGCCGCGGCGGTCGAGCATCTCCTGCACCAGGAAGAACTGCGGCGGGGCGGTTGCGACGCCGTCGATGTCGGCGCACTGGAACGCTATGCGCGGCCGCTGCCGGTGATGACGGAATACGATCAGTTGCTCACCCTGGGAGGTGCGCGATGACCCACCCGATGGTGCAGCTCCAGGAAGCGACGATTAAGGCGCAGTGTAAGCTGCTGCGGATGCCGATCATGGCCGCCCAGTTCAGCAGTGTGGCCGAGCAGGCGGTACGGGAGAAGAAGAGCCATATCGGCTATCTCGAGGCATTACTGGCGGCGGAGTTGGAAGAGCGCGAACGGAACACCATCGCGCGGCGCATCAAAGATGCGCATCTGCCGAGAGTGAAAACCCTGGAGGAGTTCGATTACACGCAGTCGCCGAATGTTTCTGCGGCCAAGATGCGCGAACTCGCCGAGGGCGGGTATCTCGAACGTGCCGAACCCGTTTTGTTCATCGGTGAATGTGGCACCGGCAAGACGCACCTGCTAACGGGCCTGTGTGTAGCGGCCTGCCGGCAGAAGCGGCGAGTACGATTCGCGACGGCGGCTGCCCTGGTCAATGAACTGGTGGAAGCCAAGCATCAACTCCAGCTCCGTCGGGTCCTGACACGGTGGTCCCGTTACGATCTGATCGCGATTGATGAAGTGGGTTACGTGCCGCTGGCGGAAGTCGGGGCGGAGTTCCTGTTCCAAGTGATTGCCGAACGAGCGGAGAAAGCGGCGGTGATCATGACCACCAACCTGCCATTTTCGGAGTGGACGCAGGTGATTCCGAATGCGCGGCTCTGTAAGGCCCTGCTGGACCGCATCACGGATCGGGCCCACATTCTGGAGACCGGCACGGAATCGTATCGGTTCCGGCGGACGGCCGAAAAGCGGAATCGGTCGGCAAAAACGGCGGAAAGCAAAAGCAGTTAGCTGTGGAAATGACGGGCCGTGGAAAGCCTGGAAAACCAGAAACAGGTTTTCCACCCTTTCCACCGCCCTTGGAAATCCCGCACAAAGCAGCGGGATTCCCACATTCCCACAGCTACGGCGGCGGGGAGGCAGACTAAAAAGCCTCACCGAACCCACAACGTCCCAAGGTGGGCCAAATTAAACCGCCGAAGTGGACCAAAAGAAGTTGCCAAAAGCAGCAAAAGCCACGGTTCAAAGGCGACTTCCTTTTCTTGGTCCACATACACGAGGCCGCAAGCCGTGTCGTAGATGTCCACGCCGCGGAGACCCGCCACGGGCTGGTCGGCCCAGATGGAGGTTCTGTTTTCTGAGTTCTCCGTATACGTAAGTTTTGCGACCTGTGGCTGAGCGCCGGTCTTGAATATGTTGGCGAGAAGTTCGCCTGGATTTCGTGCTCCGCATGCGTGTTTTAATAGGCGCACGTAACCGGATTTCCCAGTCCCGTTCTGACCGTACACAATGCAAAGGGGTGTGTTCCCAAACGTCAAGGGCTTGTCTGGACAAAGGGCGTTGATGCCCTGAACGTCGGAAATGGATTCAAGACGTAGCGGTATTGTCGTATCCTGCACACCGAGAGCCCCAGCGGGAAGACCGGAGAACTGCGCCGCTTGCCCGTCAGCCTCCGCCGTGCAAATAGCAAGCAGATCCGTTAAATCTTGCTCAGCAAGGGTGCCGTTCTGAATGAGTCTCCGAGTTGCGTCCTGCAACCATTTGGGGCGTTCTTGAAACCATGCTTCAAGTTCTTGCAGTTGTACCATCGCAATTCACCTGGGAAACTAGCGGGCAGACATCGCGCATTCCGCGATGTGTGCGCGCAAATCCACCCCTAGCACGCGGCGCTCGCGGCCAGACGGACACTCGCGAGCCGCGCGCCTTACTGCCACATTACCATTTCCGTATACAACTGCTCGGAGCGGCTTGCAAGAGGATAAAGACGGGGGCCTTAAAGCGCGGACCTGTTCGGTAGGTCCGCGGCTTTTTGGTATCAATGGGGGACGAACCGCGGACCTTCAAAACAGGTCCGCGCTACCCGCTGAAGTGTGTAGGCTTATTTTATCCTTGACAAAGCTAATAACCGCATGTACACTAAGCACTGAGGCCAGTACCCGCTGGCTGACTTGCAAGGCCGCGACCTATACAACGGGTCAGCGCAACCCATAGAACAGTAGGCAGTAGGCAGAGGGCAGAAA
>JBEKFI010000202.1:0-3650 GCA_050013395.1 Verrucomicrobiia bacterium
CGGCACTTTCGCCGAGACGCCGACCGGCGGTGCCTATTCGACCAACGGTTTCAAAATCACGGTCGCCTTCGACGCCTCGGGCCATAGTACGCTTGAAGTTTTCTCCCATCCGATCGAAGAATGGCACATCCTACCGCCCGAAATCACCGGCATTGAACTGACGGGCATCCTAAGTGCCAATGCCGGCACGAATACGTGGAAGAATATATCCCACCATTACTGGCAACGATCTGATGGGCAAGCCTACGCCACATATGATGGGATAAGCCGTGAATTGATCGTTTGTACCAAAGCCTGGTACGATGCTTCGACACGGCGCCAACAGCGCGATGAACAGAAGAATATCGGCGGCTTCTGATCCATGCCCGCACCCATCCTCAAACTCACCTATGTCGAAGTCTTTCGCCGCGACAACCGCTTCCATGTTCACATCAGCCTCAGAAAGGGGGCGCGCGAACGGTTCATCGCAGATCCTGATACAGCGAAATACGGCTACCACATCGACCGCCGTGGTCGTATCCGCAAAACACTCGGCAAGGTCGGCCTCGAAACGGCGCGCGGCATCGCCAAAGACCAAGACACCATCGCCGAGCGAGCGGACAAACAAGAGTCGATTGATAATTGGGTCAAAGCAAATTTTCCATCGCAACGAACTGCCTGCAAGACGCTCGCCGAACTTTTCACGTACAAAAAAGACGAAGAGCAGAAGCGCGTCGACGCCGGCACGCTCGAACGCCGCACCCGCCAGGGCAACGAGGATTTCCGCGAACAACTCCGACGCTACCTGCAGCATTGCGCCCTTGCCGAGTCGATCCTGCTCAGCCAGTTCGATCACCAACTCGCTGCCGGTCTCAAACTCTGGTTTCTATCCGCGCAAGGTTACGCGCCGTCCACCTGGAATCAGCTTCTGCACCATCTGTCCGGCGTCTGGCGCCAGGCGATGAAGTTCAGGTGGACCGATTCAAATCCGTGGGATGATTCCGATCTCCACGAAGAGGAAGGCGAAGCCAAACATGCGCCGCCGCTCACTGTCGAGCAGGCCCACAAACTTTATGCAGCCCCGATGACCGAGACAATAACGGCGCTGAAGTTCATGTTGATGACCGGCGCCCGCGTCTCCGATGTTGTCGGGATTCACCTGACTGAGATCGATCTCGTTAAGCGCGTCATCTGGTGCCGTCAACCCAAACTCCGCCACAAAAAACGCCAGGTCAAACCTTTGATCATCACCGATGAGCTTTTGCCGATCGTCAATTGGCTGATGGCGCGCGCCCGAGGCGGCCTCCTCTTTTCCCGTGCCGACGGATCCGCCTGCGACCGCAAATACTGCGCGCAACTCTGGAATGGCCATCTCAAGAAGATCCTCGACAACAAACTTGTCGGCACAAAATCCTGTCGGGTGAATTTCGAGACCAAGCTCGGCGATGTCGGCATTCCCCAACAGATCATCGACGAACTGATGGGCCATAGCTCGGGCCACGCCCGCGAACATTACATCGCGGCGCGCGAACTTCAGACGCTCCGCCAAGCCGCGCAGACTGGTGTGCGACAGGGCATTTTTGGCGGACAAGACCCACGCATTTCCCACGTTCAAATGCCGTTTGTCCTCGACGAACCCATCGCAATCGCTAAAACGCAGCCATTTCCATCACCCTGAATTTGCGCAAGTGCCTCTCCCTCCGACGGCACGATCTTCGCTGTCTGCGCGATTTGTTTGCCGGTGGGCAGAGCACTCTCGCTTTGTGTGGATGTTGCTTTCGTCGCTTCTTGGTCGCCACCCTCAAGAGGGTAAGTCACAATCCTGAAATGGTGCCCGCACTCGCGGGTCTGTCATTTCGCAGGGTGGTCACGGGCCTTCTGAATCCACGGCTGGAGGTGACTTTTCGAACTGGGAGCCATCTCGATAACCTTGTTCCAGGACAGCACCGCGTCACGGTAATCTCCCACGATGTACTGCAGCAGTCCTTGCGAGTTGTACCCAACGGCTGATTGGGGATCGAGTTGCACCGCTCGGCTGCAATCCGCGAGCGCTCCATCCTTGTCTCCTTTGCCGTACTTCGTCCACCCGCGCGTATCATAGGCATTGGCGGATCTGGGGTTGAGAAGAATAGCCTGATTGACATCCTCGATGGCTTTTTCAAGATCGCCTCTCCTATACTGAGCCCATGCGCGCGCGTTGTAAGCGTCTGAAAACTGCGGATTGATTTGGATCGCCTCAGTGTAATCCGCAATCGCTGCCTCCGACTCGCCCCTCTCATCGCGCGCGCCACCGCGAATGTAATACGCCTGGGAATAGCGCGGGCTCAACTTGATCGCTTTGGTGCTGTCAGTGATAGCGCCATTGAAGTCGCCTTTCACGACGCGTGCCAAGGCCCGCAAGCAGTAAGCCTGGGCATAATACGGATCCGACTCGATTGCCTTGGTGCAATACTCGATCACCCCCCTAAGGTCTCCTCCTGCATTCAGAGCAAAAGCTTGTTCGTAAAAGCCACGGGAATTTTTCAGCTTGGACTCGAGTAGACTGGCGTCGCTGCGGTTTGTCACGGGCCCGGAGACTTTCCCAGAGAGACCTTTATCCTCGGCTTGCGAAGGAAAGGCGTTTGAAAGAGCATGACCCGTTCTCGCAGATCCGACCCCAACCGTCGCCGGTTCTGGCGTCCGGAATGTGAAGTCATTGCGCTCAACATCATAGTGAAGCCAATAGACCAGGGCCACCACCACAAGCAGCAGCACGACAATCATCACGTGCACATTCCTCTGGGATTCTTGAGGGATCAGCGCGCTGCCCAGCGCGGGATGCGGGAAAACGACGATCTCTTTGATGCGGGTGATCTTGAACCTGCGAGTGACACCTCTAGCATGATCGAGTGCCTTCATGTACAAGCCATCGAGCGATTCGGGAGTGACAATCTCTCTGACGAATCGTTTCCGGGACTTTGACCAATAGACGATCCGGACGTCCCGCCCCTCACGCAGTGCCTCAGAGATTTTGTTCGCCCGCTCCGCCGGGGGATAATTCCGTTCTCGTTTCCTCAGCCGCCACAACAGCACGCCAACGAGGATCAGGAGAACAACCGGCAGAATTGGAGACATAGAAGTGTTCATCAAATCCTGTATCACTTCTTACCACACAAGAAGGATGTGTGCCAAGCACGAGACTAATGTGCGTACGCCCTCAACGAGCCATCAGACCCCCAAAAAGGTAGCCCGGGAAAGAAACGCTTGCTCCGGCGCGGCACATTCACTCACGGCTGGATGCTGACGTTGGTCGAGGAAGCGCCGGCCAGAGCTGTGGCGGCTCCCAACGGCGCGTCGCAGCGCGGGCGTGGCAGGGGTGAGCGTCTTCTGTTGTTTTGCGTCTTGCTGGGTAGGGCAAACTGTTTATAATCGCCTCTTATGAACTACCGATTCCGTTCCGCAATACTGGCGGTCTCTTTGTGCGCCGGAGCCTATGCCATGAAAGCCAATGCAGAATCCGCATTCTTTCCCCAAGCCGACCTGATGCGGGTTGGTGTCTATTACTATCCGGAGGCGTGGCCCTCGAACCAGTGGGCACGCGACATTGCCAACATCAAAAAAATGAACCTGGAATTCGTTCACATGGGCGAGTTCGCCTGGGCGTTCATGGAACCCGAGGAAGGACGGTTCGA
>JBEKFI010000203.1:0-3602 GCA_050013395.1 Verrucomicrobiia bacterium
GCCACTTACGGCTACGATGCCGCCGGCCAACTGCTGACCCTAACAAACCGTCTGGCCGACGGTACGCCGATCTCGTGGTTCAACTACGCCTACGACACGCGCGGACGCCGTACCGCGATGGCCACGCACTACGGCGCCTGGGCCTACGACTATGACGACTTGGGGCAACTCACCCATGCGGTCCTGGTCTCGACTGACACGAACATCCCGAACCAGGACCTCACCTACATTTATGACGCCTTGGGCAACCGCATCCGCACCATCGAGAATGGTGTCACCACCGAATACACCGCCAACAATGTGAACCAGTACGTGAGCGTCGGCGGCACGAACTACGTCTTCGACGCTGATGGCAATCTGATCCAGGAAATCACGCCGCAAGGCACGAACACGTTTGTCTATAGCGACGAGAGCCGGCTCATCGCCGTCACGGAAGGCGCGGATAGCTGGCAATACGCTTACGATGCCTTGGGCAATCGCGTGGCCACGGCCGAGAACGGCGCAACGACACGATTCGTGATTGATCCCATCGGCTTGGCCAATGTCGTGGGCGAATACGACGGCACCGGCAATCTCCTCGCCCACTACGACCACGGCCTCGGCCTGCTGTCGCGGACAGACTCAGGTGGCAACCCGGCCTACTACACTTTCGACGCTATTGGCAACGTCCAGCAACTTGTGACCTCCGCCGGTGCCATCGCCAACGCGTATGCCTACGCGCCGTTTGGGCCGCTGCTCGGGAGCGTTGAGGCGGTTCCGAATCCGTTTCAGTTCGTGGGTCAGTTCGGGGTGATGAAGGACGGAAACGGGCTGAACTTCATGCGAGCAAGATTTCAGAAACCGCCTCTCGGTGGATTTATCACGCCGGAGCCGCTGGTTGCAATGAAAGCGGGAAGAAACGAATACGTTTATGCACAAAATCGCCCGGTCGATCGCACTGACCAGTCGGGCCTGATGACGGTGGGAGAGTATATTTTCGAGCGAACGAGAGCCTGGGTCGAGGATCTGTTCAGGGAATGGCCTTACTTTGTCGCTGAGCAGCAACAACAGCAGAGAGAGTTTTTTGAAAGTAATCTTGGTCAAGCGCTAATCGAGTTAACTACGGACCTTGCTGGAGGTGCGGGTGTCTCTCTGTATGACCTTGACAAGGTGGAGATACCACCCAGCCTGCTGCCTAAGCTGGGAGAGGCTCATCTGCCTGACCCGGGTGATTGGACAGAACCTGATTGGAATCCAGATGATTGGCTAGACCCACTTCGGGTTAAATTCCCCCATTTGGTCCCACCAACTGCTCCAACTCAGCCCGGCGGCTCCGGCAACAATAGCACTTCCATGTCCCGCGACCCGAACTCCAAGACCGGCCCTGCCGGCTTCGGCACGAACGGCTTTATCGCCGCCAATGGCCCTCTGGCTTACCGGGTGGATTTCGAGAACGAGACCAACGCCTCGGCCCCCGCCCAGCAGGTCGTCATCACCGATCAACTCGACGCCAACGTGGACTGGAACACGTTCCAGTTGACCGAACTTGGGTTTGGCGACCAGTTGATTGTCGTTCCACCCAACTCCCAGCATTTCGAGACGAACGTGCCGGTGAGCTATCTGGGCACGAACTTCCAGGTGCAGATCGAGGCGGGCCTCCAGCTCTACTCGGGTCTGGTCTATGCCAACTTCCGCTCCATTGACCCGGCCACGAGCCTGCCGCCGCCGGTGAACATCGGCTTCCTGCCGCCGGAAGACGGCACGGGACGAGGGCGGGGGCACCTCTCTTACACCATCAAAGCGGAGACGAACCTGCCGACCGGCACGCAGATTCGGAACGTGGCGCAGATCTCCTTCGACCTGTTACCGTCCATCGCCACCGATCAGAAAGACCCGCACAATCCCGCCGCCGGCACCGACCCGGCCAAGGAGTGCTTGAATACGATTGACGTTGGCACACCCACCAGCCAGGTGTTGCCGCTGCCCGCCACGAACCAGACGGCCCAGTTCACCGTCGCGTGGAGCGGCACCGACGACGTCGGCGGTTCCGGCGTGGCCAGTTACAACATCTACGTTTCGACGGATCACGGTCCTTGGGCGCTCTGGCTGAATCAGACGACCAACACGTCAGCCACCTTCGCGGGCCAACCAAATCAGCGCTACGCATTTTGCAGCCTGGCGACGGACAATGTAGGAAACCAGGAGTCCCGCGCCTTGATCGAGGACGCGGTCACGACGATCGTTTCGCTGCCGGCGCTGGAGGTCTCTTGGGCGTTCACACCCGCCACGCCAGCACCCGGGCAATCCTTCACATGCACCATCACCGTGACCAACAGCGGCTCACTAACCGCGCGCGGCGTGCTGTTGACCAACACGCTGCCTGCCGGCGTGAGCGTATCGTCAGTAGATTCTGACCGTGGCACGTGCTCGATCCAGGACAACTTGATCTGGTGGCAGATTGGCGACTTGGCCGCCAACGATGCGGTCCAACTCGCCATCACGATGGTATCGCCGGCGCAAGCGTTCTATGCGGGTCAAATCTTCGTTGGCGATTCTGCGGGCCAGACTTCGGCGAGCAGCCTGACGGTCTGGCGCGTGGGCAATCCGCCCTTGCTGCTCCAAGTGGCGATGGAGAATGGTGCGGTAGAGCTTTCCTGGCCGCTCACACCCGAAGATTATCTGCTGGAAACCTCAGTCGGCCTCGGCGCCGACGCCCAGTGGACGCCCGCCTTGCCAGGATCAGCGCCAATTGTCGGCACAGAACACCGCGTCACCTTATCGCCCAGCGACGTCATGCAGTTCTTCCGCCTGCGGCAGCAGTGATTCGGCGTGCTTGACGGGAATATGGGATGAGCAACGGCAAAGCACATTCGAGCTGGCGGAGGGAACGACGGATGCTCAAAGGGCCGCGCCAATGCGTCGGCGGTGGCGAGCGGAACGCGGGAATGAGGACATTCAACGGGCGGGTCCGCCGGCGTCATCACCCGGCGGTTCGGGCGAAGTCTTGGGCAACAGCTTGGTGACCACCACAAGCAAGGCGACGACGACCGCGCCCAGCACCACCCACAACACCGGCCCGCCTCCGGACGTCGCGCCGAACTGTTCGCGCCAGGACGCCTTGGTGAGTCGTTCCTCCGCACCGGCGGTGGCGGCGGTTTTTTCCGCCGTCCTTTTTATTTGTTTTAGGCTTTAGGCTTGAGACTTTAGGTTTTAGACTGAAAATTGATAACGGTTTACCTTTAACGGTTTACTTTTAACTGTTTACCCGACCGGCGTTTTCCTATCCGCCTTTGTTTTCCTATATTACCAGCCCCATGTCTAGAATTTATAACGTCTAGGCAAAGTTTGCAGTCTAGTATCCCGATATCAAATACATGTCAGAAGTTATACCGAATTCCGTCAGCAATGAGCTAGAAGCCTCCCAGACCGGCACGACCGGGGAGACAACTTCGCAATCAGCCGCTTCGGCCCAAGTGAATCTCGATACCCAGCCGACGCCGCAACCGATTCCCAACCCACAGGGCCGAACCGGCAAACGCGAGTTTTCCTCCTACACCCGCAGCTTGTTGCGAGTCCGCGTCCCAGTCGTGGTCACATTAGCCGAGAAAAAACAAACACTTGGC
>JBEKFI010000204.1:0-3600 GCA_050013395.1 Verrucomicrobiia bacterium
TATCAAACAGGCCGCGCGCGCTCCACGAGCTCGGCGGTTTATCTGGGATCGTGGCAGCGGCGGCAGACAAATCCGCGGTCGCCGCTTGGTTTAACTCCGGCGGCACACTGTTACTCGATGACCCAGGTGCCGGCTTGGCATCTGTGGATCCGCCGCCGGTAGGCGTAGCGCCAGGAGTCGGCGATGAAGCACCCGGCGGGGCTTTATCGGCCGCGCCACGCGAAGCTCCGGACGGCAGTGTTGTGCCGCTTGCGCCAGATTGCGGCGTCGTGCCTGACGCCGCCGGAGTATCAACGTTGCCGAGAATGATCGGCAGGCCATCCTTGCCGGTGCCGATGATCACGATTTTCGCATTGTGCGATTGCGCGAGTGCAAGGGTGGCTTCAATGCCACGCCAACGCAAGTACGAGTCCGAAATCCCTTGGCTGACCGTCTGCTGGAAGGCGGCTATACCATTCGCCTCGATCTGTTTGCGTTTTGATTCTTGGGCTTCGCGCTCGACACGGAATTTATACTCCTGAATCTCATAGAATTGCTCTGTCTGCCGATTAATGGCGCTGACGATTGCTGGCGGCAATTCGATGCTGAGCACAAGTGTGTCGAGAATTTGGATCGAGCCTTGCAGGAAGTTATTATAATGTTTGGGATCTGGTTGTTCCATGGCCTCCGGTTGCACCAATTCGTTAAGATTGACGCCCAGGCTCTTTCGAGCATTAGCTCGAACTTGTTCTTGAATCGCCTCGCGTGACCTATACACCTCTTGGGCGGTGTACTCAGAGATGATTTGGCGCGCTTGGCTACCGATTTCAGGACTCACGACTGTTGCGAAATAATCCGGACCGATAAATTTGTGAAGCACGGCGACGGAATTATGCAGCAGTTGAAACCGCACATTTATCTGAACGGTCACGCTTACTCCATCTTTGGAAATAGCGTTGTATGTTTGAGTCGCTGATTGCAGCCGCAGCTCATAAAGGAACAGCCTGTTCCATGGCGCCATAAGGTGAAGACCTTCCTCCTTCAGTTCCCGGGGATCTAGGACGGTGCCTCGGCCAACAAAACAAAAGCAGTACAGGTCAAACCCGAGCAATCGGTACCAAAGGACACCCACCTGTCCACTCGGAACCGTAATCACCACATAGGGCCAAAGCACGACGATTAGAAACAGCGTCGTCAACAAAGTGACGAACAGGCCCGGCAGATGGCGCCAGAGAAAACGCCGCCATCCGCGCCTCTTCGGCGGAGGCGGCTTTTCGTCAAGTGACTCTGGATCCTTTATCATCAGCCGTTCTCCATCGAACGCTATTGTCAGCGGTCCTGTATCGAACGCTGCTCGACAATACGGCCTTCGTCCATGCGGATCCTGCGCGCGGGCAACTTTATCTCGTCAAGATAACGGTCGTCGTGCGTGATCACCACGATAGTGGCGCCGCTGCGCATCATTTCCGGCAGCAGCTCGTCATAGAATTTGCGCCGAAAATCGGGGTCCTGTTCGGCGGTCCATTCGTCCAGCAAGAGGATCGGACGTTTCTCAAGCAAACTTACGATGAGTGCAAGGCGCCGGCGTTGGCCGCCGGAAAGGTCGAGCGTACGGAACTCGCCGCGCGAAAGGCTGGTCTTGTCTTCCAATCGGAACGGCGTGAGCAGGCGGTCGATCTCGGCCGGATCCGCTTCGGGCATTCCGTAAAGCCGGTGAAACAGATGATAGTCGAAGAAAATCGCCGACATAAGAGAGCGATAGGCGTCTCGCGTATGATCGTTGATCCGCATCCCGTCAAGCGTGATTTCACCGGAATCGGGGGGATAGAGGCCGGCAAACACCCTCAAGAACGTCGATTTGCCTGAACCGTTGCCACCGGTAATGAAGACAAGCTCGCCGGATCGCAAGGTGAAGTCGATTGGCCCGATCTTGAAGGCGGCCTCGGAAAATCTGTCAACGTAACTAAACACAATGTTGCGCATCTCGATCTTGTCAAAACGCTTTACTATCCTGGGTTCGCCTGCCTCGATCGAAACCGTTGAATGCAGATCGGAATCCAATTGCTCCAACCGGTCCGCCGCGGCATTCGCGTTCGACAAGATCGGTATTGATTGCACCAAACCCAACGATGCCCCGACAACGAACAATAGCGCCGTCGTGGTCTTCATGATGGATGCGCCTGCCAATGATTCGCTGAATAGGGGAGCTGCGAATACGACCGCGCCGAGCAAAATGTAGACATAACTCTGCATTGACACAATCTGCCTGAAGGTGTCGACCTGGGCGCCTATTTTGATGTTGGCCGCGGTTCTTGATACGTCGACGGCATCGTCAAACAAATCGGTGCTTCGTGCGCTGTTCAACCTCACTTCCTTGAAGCCATCCAGGAAATCACCTAGCCGATCGAACAACCGGCGCTCCTGCTCTGCCGCCTTCGCTCTTTCCGCGACCAAGCGGCGACCCCTGAAGTGGAAAAGTGCTCCCGCCGCGACGAGGATCACGGCGCTCAGGGCGAATGCCACAAACGACAAGTACGCCACGTATAGTGCTACAAAAAAGACGACGACGACACCCTGCATTGAATAACACAACGTATTGCTGGCCTGCGTCAGCACCGCGGCATCGCCGGTGATTGCAGTAAAGATCCTCGAACGCCCGATCCGTTCAACTTCCAAAAGTTCCGAGCGCCTTACGTCGTCCATTAGGCGCACCCGGAGTCTGTGGATGATAGCCTCAATCTCGGCGGTGACCGTGATGGTCACGTAGGTCTGAGTCTGGATAAAGAGAATCAGCGAAATCACGAATAGTGTAGCCGCCCACAAACTGGGCCGGTGGCTCGCGTCCACGGCTTGTGCGCCCGCATTGATGGCAGCCAGGATCGCAGCGCTGCTAATGCCGCCGATGCCGGACATGAACACCAGCTTCCGCAGTGAGCCGCGCATTTCGCGGCGAACGAGCTGCAAGAAGGACATGACTGGGATGTCGTCCGTCTACATTTCCACAAGGCGCGGCCGCCGTTTCAACGAGGGAACCGCTTGCCCACTCTGATGAGAAAGCTGGCCTAGTTTCGCGGCTGCCATTCGACGCGCCGTGAGGGTCCGGTGAAGAACTGTACAAGCAACATCAGCAGCGGGGTGGAGGCAAGCGCGGGGACAAACGTCCCGAGAAAACCCACCCGCCGGTTGGCACCGCGAAATCCCGTTGGGACGCACAAGATGATGTAGATGATTGCTTCGAGCACGGTCTCGTCGGTCAACTGCTGTCGCGCTTGGGCGGGCCGCTCCCCGATTGGTTGGCATAAGCCGCGGCGCGTCAAAGGCCGGTTGCCGCTCCGGTGGTCGTACTTGCAGTACGGCCGGAGGAGCTGGATGGAGACTCGGTGCTTCGTGCGTCTGCGCCGGAATGCGTAGATCGAAAGTCCCACATCTCCTTTTGGGCCTTGACGAAATCACGGTAGTCCGGAGGATTGAAATCAAGCAGTGTCCCGCCCGATGCAAAGTGCTGAATGAAAGCCTTGCCGACAGCGTAGGTGGCTCCGGCCGAGAGCACCGGCATCACAAAGACGCCGACGATCGTTCCGAAAACAGGTACCATCTTGAGCACACTGGCGGCGCCGATGC
>JBEKFI010000205.1:0-3595 GCA_050013395.1 Verrucomicrobiia bacterium
GACAAGTGCAACCAGAACCCGCTGTGGAATGGCCTGCGCGACGGTGTCATCAGCACGCTTGCCACCGATCACGCACCGTTTGATTTTGCAACACAGAAACGGATGGGCACCGGTGATTTCACGAAGATTCCCAACGGCTTGCCGGGGATCGAAGACCGCGTGAACCTGCTCTACACCTATGGCGTGAAACGAGGGCGGCTCGACCTCCATCGATTCGTGGATGTCGCCAGCACGCATGCGGCGAAGTTGTTTGGTTTGTTCCCGCGCAAGGGCACGATCCAAGTTGGCAACGATGCCGACCTCGTTGTGTACGACCCCAACTACCGGGGCTCGGTGTCGGCAAAGACGCACGCCATGAACGTGGACTACAACGCGTTCGAAGGCATGGTGATTGAAGGCCGGCCGACCATCGTCACGGTTCGTGGTCAAGTTGCGGTGCGCGACGGCAAATTCGTCGGCACGATTGGCCGCGGCCAATTTCTCCCGCGGACGACGAATTACTTCTGAGACGGATGGCAGAGGGCTTGTTCGAACCGGTCGCGAAATCTGCGGCTGAAGGTTAGCTTGGCGCTCCGACTGGTCAGATGTTCTGTAGGGCTCATATTGAAGAGGTTACCCGGAATCCGGCGGGCTTGGTTTTGACATTTTCTGATGGAGTTGACCCGCCCTTTGGTTACCCCCGCGGTTCTGGTCTCAGTTGGCTGCGAGCGTGAAGTACCGGCTACACGGCGAGACTGGTAAGCCTCTTTATATTTCTCTTCGGACAACGGACAGGCAAGTGGCAGAGAAACGACAGTGCAGGAAACAATGTCCGCCAGGTTCTTACGCTCCAGGGCGAGCAATTCCTCCATACCTTCAACCGTGTAGTCACCAGTCTTCAGTGCTACGCGTTTCTCGCCCCCGATCCAGTTGGAATGGTTGGCAAACAACTAAAAATGCTCTTTCTCGCGAGTGTCAACCAGCACGATGGGTTTCCGACACGGTTTGTGTGCAGACTTTTCTGGACGGCACATTCTGATCGAGAGTCGCCGCGCGGCGTTTATCCTCACCCCAAGATGAACACTGGCAATTCAGTTGCGGCGACGGGTCCGCCCCCTGATCAAAGCGTGACAAATCGTGACAAAAGACCGCCCCAAGTGTGCACTTTTTCGTGTTTTGCGGTTGCGAAAATATGCAGAATCACGCAGGATTGACACGGGGCGATGGATTCGATTCCCATCGCCCGCTCCAGCCTTCGCTCGGAGCACTGCGCAGAGCGAAGGTTGTCGCGCCGAAGTCCCGCGTTTGCGGGACGAAGGCGGACATGATCTCCCGAGCTACGGCTCGGCACGCCAGTTTCCGCGCGGAGCTTGGAGAGGTACCGAAGTGGCCAAACGGGGCAGACTGTAAATCTGCTGGCTTATGCCTTCGATGGTTCGAATCCATCCCTCTCCACCAGTTTTTCTGTCCGGCGACGAATCCCGCGGTTGCAAGCTACCTGGAGGCGTACGACATTCCTTCTTGGAAAAACGGTTGTTGAAAAGCAGACTTTATTGGGACAGATTGAACAAATGAGATTTGCCTCTGCGCTCACCACAAAGCTCGACTGGACGGAGGCGGTTGAGGATCTCACGCGCCAGATTCGTTCTCAGTTAGACGCCAAGACGGTGGATCTCGCGCTGATGTTTGCCCACCCGAAGTTTATCCCGCAAATCAGCGATCTGATGGGAGCAATGCTGCACGGACTGGGGGCGCGTCATCTGGTCGGTTGTACGGGCGGAGGCATCATCGGTGTGGAACGCGAGATCGAGCGACGGCCGGCCGTGTCGCTGCTGGTGGGCGAGTTGCCCACGGTGGAGGTCACGCCGTTTCATATCGTGCAGAATGATCTGGAAGAGTCAAGCGGACCAGGATTCTGGCATTTTCAACTGGAGGTCGCTTCTGCAGAGAATCCAAACCTGCTCTTGTTGGCGGATCCGTTCACGATTCAAGCGGTGCAACTGGTACAGCAATTGACGGAAGCGTATCCGGGCGCGCCGCTTGTCGGCGGCTTGGCCAGCGGCGGTGAACACCCCGGAGAGAATCGTCTGTTTCTGGATGGCGAAGTATTGGACGAGGGTGCCGTCGGCGTTGCGCTGACGGGAAGAGTCCAGTTACATGCAATCGTGTCGCAGGGATGCAAGCCAATTGGTGAACCGTTCACGGTCACGCGCGCGGAGAAGAATCTGATTCTCGAACTGGGCGGGCGGCCACCGCTGGCGGTGTTGCAGGAGTTGATACCGCAACTGCCGCAGAGCGATCAGCAGTTGGCGCGCACGGCGTTGTTCCTGGGTCGCGTCATTAACGAGTACAAGGAAGACTATGGGCGCGGTGATTTCCTGGTGCGTAACCTGATCGGTCATGATCCCCAATCCGGCGCCTTGGCGGTTGGCGACTGGATGCGCACGGGCCAGACCGTACAGTTCCAAGTGAGAGACGGCGAGAGTGCGGATGAAGATTTGCGGCATCTGCTCGGGCAGCAGAAACGTCAGTTCGCCAAAACACCTCCTTGCGGTGTCGTGCTGTTCAGTTGCTTGGGGCGCGGCGAGGGCATGTACGGCGCCCCGAATCATGACATCAAGACGCTCCACCAGTACGTGGGCCGAGTGCCGACAGCGGGTTTCTTCTGCAACGGTGAGATCGGTCCCGTGGGAGAACGTGCCTTTGTGCACGGCTTCACGAGCGTGATTGGCCTGTTCACCGAGCCGAAGGAAGACGCTCTGAAATGAAAACGCTCCGAATTCGCATTCATCCCTTCGGAGCGTTTTCCTGATTCCCGATCAGCTCGTGATCAAGACGCCTGTGCCAGTGCTTCTTCGATTGCCATGAGGAACTCCCGCTGATCGATCGGGTGGGTGATGTAGTTCTGCGCACCTTCGCTCAATGCGCGCGCGTACCCATACCAGTCTCCGTCCCGCGTGACCATGACGACGGGCAAATCTTTTCGTTTGGAACGCACCTCGCGCAAGAGCTGTAGTCCCGACCGACCGCGCATCGCTTCTTCGATGATCACCAGGTGGAACTGACGCGCCCATTCATCCACGCTTGCCATCGCCGCATCGGCATCGCAAATCGTCGAGACTTTATATCCGCACGGACGCAACGCGTCGACAATCTGTTGCTGGGCTTCTGGACTGTCTTCAATCAATAGGATGCTGGGCTTCACTCCCTCGCACCCCCTTTCGTTCTCGGCGCTCTCTGAGCGTTACCGTAGGACGAAACCCGGCTGAAGTCAACTGCCCGCGTGATGATCAATGAGGTTGAACGGACTCGCGTTCCGCGCAATCATCAGAAAGCAACTGAGCAACTTCCGAGCGGTACGGATCAAACATGGCGCGACCTTTGCGAGTCGATATCAAGGATGGCTGGTATCATCCTCCTTCGCCTTGCGCTACGGCGGACAGGTGTGACGGCGCGGTGCAATGAGCAACGGGCGATCTTCCGCGACGAGAATGGTTGCGCACGTTTTACGGAGTTGCTGGCGGCGCGGTGCGGCGGTTACTTGGTGGCGGTTGCCGCTGGACAGGAAACTGGCCGCCCTCGCGCGGGAAGCAATGCGTGAATTGGAGAATGGTTA
>JBEKFI010000206.1:0-3528 GCA_050013395.1 Verrucomicrobiia bacterium
CTCCGATGACAACCACCTGCTTATAGCGCACACACTCGGGTGCTTCGAGGCTGTAAACCCGGACGTCACGGAAATGCGTGGAGAGAATCTGACTACATTCGGCCAGCCGGTCGCCGGGGATAACGAATAGCAATACACCACCGGGTTTCAGCCAGCGATAGGTGTGGCTCAGGAACGACTGCTCGGTGCGACGACTGTCAGCCGGCCCCAGCGTCCAATCATAGGGTGGATTCAAATACAGGGGGCCAAAGCACTCGACCGGGCACTGCACTTCCAGTGTATTCCCTTGGACTACGTTCGGAATCCGTTGCCTTGCTTGCTCCGCACGGTAGGCATCAAGCTCGATGCCGTAGCGAAGCACCTCAGCACCGTTGGTGATAACCTCGAACGCCACACCATCGCCGACACAGGGATCGAGCACCGACGAGGGCTGGTCCGGAAACGAGAGAAACCTGCGAATCCGCTGGACTTCGGACGATGGTAATGGGTAGAAGCCGAGTCGACTTTTGCCCTGAAAGCGCAACGTGGACCTCCTTTCTCTGAAGAGCTTGTACGATCATCATGGAGAAGTCGCCGTCCGGAAGACGATCTCCCTCTGTGCCATTGTCCCCTTTGCTGATGGGCGACTACATAACAGACATCGTATGCTCCAGGCGCCAAATCCCTCTTGCCCCACTGCTCAACTCAGGCGCATAATCTCGACCATGATCGATCGGGTGCGGCTGTCAGCAGACGAAAATGCGATGATTTGAGCCTGAGCACACAGGGACAACACTCTCCAAGAAAGAACCGCTGACCTTGGACAGCAGGTCGGCGCTACACTTGCTCACTGATGGAGTTGACGCCCGTGGTAACGTTACAGATGGGAACAGGAATGTACAACGTGTTGGTCGCCTTTATCCTGGCGCTCTTCTTCGCCCTCGGTATTCGATCGTTACTTCTCATTATCCTAGGTCGCCATCCAGGCGTCCTCCACGTTCTATTTCATCTTTTGGTCGGAATCACGTTCCTGTTCATAGGCTGGCTCTATTATCTTTTTACCGGGCCACTGCTGGTTTGGGATCGCTGGGCGATGTATGTCGCCGCTGTCACCGTGCTTATCATTTTGTTGGGAGTCACATTGAGGCACGGTCGTGGCAAGCCACCTCGATCGAGGGGCATCGTTGCGCTTCTGCTCACCACGATCGTTCTTTTGTGCGTTCTCCTGGTGGCCGCGCTCACCGTGATGCGAAGCGGCTTTGTGGCCCTTGCCAGCGATCGGGTGACGCTCTTGGTGAACGTAACAGGGGAGACCAAGCCCGAGCTGGTACGTTGGGCACCGCCCAATCAGCCGGCGCACGAGGAAAACTTGATCACCCACCACGTGATCTTTTTGGGCCCTGACGGCCGGCAGGTAGGTGAGGTCTGGATGTATGGCGATGAAGTTGCTGTCAAGGGTCGAGTGTTGCGGCTCTCTCCATTCCTGAACGCCGCAGGTATTCCCAATCTGTACGAATTGCTATTCGCGCACAACGGTTACAAGACGGTGGAGCGCTACAACGCGTTTCCGCATATGGCAGTCCCGATTTCTCCTCTCGGGAGCTTGACGGTCCATCCCTGGTTGCGGCCTTTTCAACGGCGCATCATGGATCGCTGGATGAAAACCAGCAGTGAGGGATTGATATGGGATATTAAGGCGGTGAGCGACGAGTCGACTTACTACCCGTTGATAGACGCCGATGGAAAGGCGATGCATCAAACTTTCCTTCTGGTTTTGACACCAGGGGGATTTTCAACAAGTCGGAGCCCCTCGCGCTTGGATGAGAAGCAGGATTCGACTAAATAGGGAGAAGCACATCGGGGATTTGCCCTTCGGAGCATGAGGGTGGGACCGTCGGGATCCCGTTTGGGCAAGCAACTCGTCCGGTCATGTGATCGCCGGATTTTTAACATTACTACGTGGAGGGAAAAATCCGATTCCCCTTTCAGGCAAAGTGCATCGTTGCCAAGGTGGTTTCTCCGCTCCTCAAAGGAGAGACGGTCGAAGTCCGGTCCATGGCTCCAGAAGATGCCTGCACCAGCGACATGCTCGTGCTGATCCGCTGGCAAGTCAGGAAGATGGCTGTTCCCCTGTCTCAACCGCTAGCCATCAAAGGCGACGAATCAACCACCGAGGCCATCGGCGATTGGCACTACTGGGTGGCGCAAGGCGGTTGCTTCTGAATCGCGCGTCCCGGTTCCGAGCTACGCAGCCTTGCCGAAAGGACACGGAGATCCGAGCCATCAACTCTTTGATCCAATATCGAAGGCATCCTGCTGTCCCCGACGTGACGGTGTGTAGTGCTTGTTCAATCTCCGGGTGCGTTTCCAGCACTCCGGGTCGATCCTTAGCACGGAGGTCACCTCCGATGCCAAGTTGATGAAGCCACCATGATAGCTGATTTCGCCATAGCGAAACAGCCGGGCCAGCAATGCTAAGGCGTGTTGGGCGAGGGTCGAGTTAACAAAAGGCTCCTGGCGCTCCAGTGCCTCAGCGGAGCTACAGCTCGGTTCCCCATCGGTGTCGAGGTCAGGATCCACGATCTCAGGAAAGAGGTCAGCCGCAGACCTCAGGCGGAGTTTTGCCCTGCGATTGCGCTCATTGAGCGGTTCGCCCAGGATGAACTGCCCGCTGTCTGCATTGTTGCCCAAATCGAGCCAGTACGAAACCGTGCTCCAGTTGCTGACGGCATCGCGAATCGCTGCCCTCGCTGCCCGCGTATCGACACAGCCGATTACAATATGGGCACGCAGGTCATCGCCAGAATAACTGCGCGAGATAAAGGTTCCTGGCTTCAAATGAGCAGGAACCGCCTCCCACTTCAGCCCCCAGAACAGGTTCAAGCGATTCACCAAGACGATTGCCTTGTTGAGACCGACCTCGGACCTCGCAAAAGGCTGGCGAACGCAGTTGGTGGGTGAGATCGAATCGCCGTCCATGACCGTGACATGCAAGCCTCCGGGGTGACCGCGCGCCACAAGCGACTGATGCAGGTACGGGAGCCCCGCAACAACGGCGCTGCCTGTTCCTCCACAGCCCACCACCAGCACGCGGACCTGCCGTTCGAGCAACTCCGGGTGGATGCGGTGAGTCTCCATGGCCAACTCCTCAACACTTGTTTCCGCGTGCGACGAATTCTTGCAGCGTCTCGCCGGCATCGGTCAGGTACTGAACTGGGAACCGCTTCTTGCCAGCGCGGCTTCTCCACAACCCAATGAAGCCTTTAGGGTGCTTGGTAAGCCGCACCGCTCCTGCCGCGTGTGTGAATTCCGATTGAAAATAAGAATCTTGCCAACCGGATATCGAGGAGATGTCGGAAGACTCGGGTACGCGCATGCTGCCGGCACAGACCAAACCTCGACTATCCGTGTTCCAGTATGGAGCGGTCTTCATGGGCGTTTCAGGGCTTGGGCGTGAACTCGTAGCGACAGCTCGCACGAACAGGTCCCTGGCTGCAACTTTGAAGATCAGCGCCGGGTGCGGGAAAACGAGACCGTTAAGCTTCCGCA
>JBEKFI010000207.1:0-3483 GCA_050013395.1 Verrucomicrobiia bacterium
GTGTTCAAGATCAGCGCTACGGGTACGCTGACGACGCTGCGTAGCTTCAGCGGCGCAAACGGTGCCTATCCGGTAGCTGGGCTGGTGGAGGGCAGCGATAGCAATTTCTTTGGGACGACGTATGGCGGTGGCGCGAGCGGGTCAGGTACCGTGTTCAAGATCAGTACGACGGGTACGCTGAAGTCGCTGTATAGCTTCAGCGGCGGTGCCGATGGTGGCAACCCAACGGCGGGGCTTATCCAAGGCAGCGATGGCAATTTCTACGGGACGACCTATGCCGGGGGCGCAAGCGGGTCAGGTACCGTGTTCAAGATCAGCGCTACGGGTGCGCTGACGACGCTGCATAGCTTTACCGGCGGCACTGATGGCGGCGGACCACTGGCGGGTCTGGTCCAGGGCAGCGTCACCAATCTCTTTGGGACGACCTCTGCCGGAGGGATCACCAATGTCGGAACTGTCTTCGACCTTTTACTACCCTGCACTTACTCGCTCTCGCCAACGCACGTAGCACTTCCCGGCCTCGCAGATACCGGTACGTTCACGGTCACCGCCAGTAGTACCGGCTGCGTGTGGACGGCGACCAACAGCGTCGATTGGATCACGATCACATCCAGCAATAGCGGCGTCGGCAGCGGGACAGTCGCGTATTCCGTGACCGCCAATGCCAACAGCAACTCACGCGTCGGCACAATCATTGCCGCCGGAAAGACCTTCACGGTGACGCAACAAGGTCAGGTCTTCGGAGAATTCCTTCCGGGGACATACAACGGCCTCGTCATCCAAACCAACGCCCCAACGCGGGAGAGCTCGGGCTCCATCAGGCTCGTCCTCGGCAATACGGGATCGTTTGCGGCGAACCTGACCATGGGCGGCATGCGCTCCGCGTTCAAAGGACGGTTCGACACCTCGGGCAATGCGACGAACACTGTGGCACTCGGGAAGACGAATTCGTTACATGTCATCCTGCATGCCATGGCTGCAACCAATGGGACGGATCAGATTGCGGGGACGGTGTCCAATGGCACATTTACGTCTGAGCTGTTGACAGATCTCGCGATATTCAGCTCCGCGAATCCTTGTCCTTGTACGGGGACATTCACATTTGTATTGGCACCGGTGGACAGCAGTGATCCGAACCTGCCGCCTGGATACGGGTACGGGACATTGACTGTGACAAGTGCCGGCAGTGGACGCATGCAGGGGGTGCTTGGTGATGGCACGAAGATCAGCGCTCAGGTTCCTGTTTCGGGCTATGGCACTTTGCCGTTTTACAATTCTCTCTACAAGAATCAAGGTTCGTGCATCGGCTGGGTGGCATTCGGCACCAATGGCACGCTCGACGCAACGCTCGATTGGTTCAGACCGTCCATGCTGGTTTCCAGCTACTATTTGTCCCTGCTTGGCTCGAAGTACGTTGTCCCGGCTGCGGGAGAACCGATGCTGGATCTGACCAACACCACCGGCAACGCCCTGCTGACGCTCGGCGACGGGAATCTCACCGGTGTGCTGTCGAACTTGGTGACAGTCGCAACCAACAACACCGTGACGATCCTGTCCGGGAACGTCACCAACCTGACGTTTAAGCTCACGCCGAAGACAGGGCTGTTCAGCGGCGGCTTCCGGCATCCGGTGACCGGCAAGACGACGAAGTTCCAGGGCGCCGTGCTACAGTTGCAGGACTTCGGCGCTGGCTATTTCCTGGGCACAAACCAGAGCGGCTATGTGATCTTGGAGCCGACACCTTGATGCGTTTGCCGTTAGGATCTGATGGACGCGGCGTGAGGAACATGACCGCGACACACAGAGCGTGGTCAAATAGGGTCAGGTCTCATTATTCATCAATTGAACGTTTGGTTGTCCTTGGAATCGGTGGAGTTTGCTGGCGCCCGCTGCCTGTCGGACCCGCCAGTCGAAAATGATGAACCATGGTGGCAGTGTCAGGTACGCAGAAAAAGACCGGCTGCGGCAAGGATTTGGATTGACTCGGTCGCAGTTCATGGCATTGTAGCGGCACGGTTTCACCAAGGAGGAGCCGTGATCAAGTTTCGCTGCCCCCGTTGTACGCAGAAAATCGCTGTTAACGACGAAGGTGCCGGAGTCGAGATTTCGTGCCCGACATGCACGGAAAAGATCGTCGTTCCGCCCCAATCCACTCCCGAGTTTCAGCTCTTGCCGGCGGTGCCCGTTCGATTCGACCGGGACTGGCAGCGTCGTGCGGAACAAGCAGAACAACGCGCCGAGAATGCGCTGACCACGGTCCGCGCCGCCCTGGTGCCGCACTTGGCCCAGTTGATGATGGACAAGCTGGTGCAGACGCTCGTGTCGCAGCGGCGGCGTCTCATGGACACGCAGGAGAATGCGGCCCAGCGCGTCGAAGATTTGGAGAAGCGTCTCGAAACGCTCCAGCAACGACTTCACCGTCGGCTCCAGACGTACGAGCGCCGCATTGGCATACTTCAAGCCGAACTCGCGGCGAAGGAAAAGGAAAATGGCGAGTTGGCGACCGCCAACATGCGGCTGGCGCGGCGCGCAATGGAACTGGAGCGGCTCAAAGAGGCCGTAGAAGCGGAATCAATGGACATCGATCTTCTGCTGCGCACGTAACGCCTGCTCGTAGCACTGCAGCGCCTCACCGTAGCGCTCGAGCCGATTGAACGCGCCGCCCTTGCACAAGTACGCCATCGTCATCGAAGTATCCAGCGCGATGGCGCGGTCATAACAGTCGATCGCCTCGTCGAGTTTGCCCAGTTTCTCCAAAACCGTGCCTTTCTTGACGAACGCCTCGGCATTGGTGGGATCGATCGCGATCACTTCATCAAAGCAGGCGAGCGCGGTGTCGGTTTCGCCGCTTACTCGACCATGGGTTACTCGGTTCTCCCGCGCGCCAAGTGCGCTTTCATTCAAAGCGGCATTTTCGCGGGCGAAGGAATCGTTCAGGGCGGTCCGAACTCACTCGTTCGGTTCAACTCCAACGCCAACAGTAACGATCCGATCGATACGGATGTTACGTCGATGGCCACCGGCGGCAAGCATGCGGGAGGCCCGAGCCATGGCCGCGCCAACCTGCTGCTGGTTACAAGTCTCGACGGCGCTCCGTACGATGGGCTCGTGGCGGATGTTTGGGCTAGTGCCGGTGGAGGAATGTGGAGTACAGTGGGGCACGGTGGAGTGAGATACCCATCGAAACTCGGCCCGCTCGGGGTGGGAGGTGAGAACCGAAATGTTTCTCGGTACTCACGCGCCCCGGCTGGACGAGAAGGGGGTGCGCCGGTGGCGGACTCCCGCTCCAGTCTCCGATAAGCCCGTTCCGGCGCCTAACGTCCATGGTGTCATGCTTTGCATATACAATGGAGATGCGGTGTTCGACTCCAAGATCCAGCCCCACACCGGCCGTGCCAGGGGGTGGGCCCCCGAAGATGATGTGGATTTCCAGTGCGTCCGGCGTTCTCACGACTACCCCAACACGCGGGAACGGCCCGATCG
>JBEKFI010000208.1:0-3470 GCA_050013395.1 Verrucomicrobiia bacterium
ACCCCCACTACACCTGGGGCGCGCTGATGGCTTTGCTTGCCATCGAAGAACTTATCGACATCAACCCGTGGCATGGCTTGCGCTTTGGCAATCTTGAACCTGTGGCGCCGGCTAGTCCGAAGTTCCTCTGACAAATGGTCCTGAATTCAGGATCCAGCTGTTGATTATGCACCAGTTGGGGAAAACGTAATGGGCTAAATGCTCCCATGTAAGTGTTAATTATTATCTTGACATGTTGATTTGTAGTGTTATTGTAGCTCCCATGTACATCGAAATCGTCCCCAACCGTAACTCCCCACCTGCCATCCTCCTCCGCGAAGGCTGGCGTGAGGGAAAGAAAACCCTGAAGCGCACCTTGGCCAATCTCTCCGATTGGCCAGAACCACAGATCGAAACCTTGCGCCGCGCCCTCCGCGGCGAGACCCTCGTCTCTCCCAAGGACCTGCTGACCACCGGACAGACCTCTCCCCACGGGCACGTGGAAGCTGTTCTGGCCATGATCCGTCAACTCGACCTGGAGGCCGTGATCGCGTCCAAGCGCTGCCGCGAACGGGATCTGGTTGTCGCCATGATCGTGCAGCAACTGATCTCCCCCTCTTCGAAATTGGCGACGACCCGCGAGTGGCACACCACCACGCTGGCGGAAGAACTGCGGGTTCAGGATGCCAGCGAGGATGATCTCTATCAGGCGATGGACTGGCTGCTGGAGCGCCAGGAGCGTATCGAGCAGAAGCTGGCCGCCCGTCATCTGGCGGAGGGCGGCTTGGTGCTCTACGATGTGTCGAGCAGTTCCTATGAGGGCCGCACCTGTCCGCTGGTACAGTTTGGTCACAACCGCGATGGAGACAAGCTGCCGATTATCGTCTACGGGGTAATGACGGATGGCGAGGGACGCCCCATCGCCGTGGAGGTTTATGCGGGCAACACCGGCGACCCGACGACGGTGGGCGATCAGGTGGAGAAGTTGCGACAGCGGTTCGGGCTGGAGCGGGTGGTGCTGGTGGGAGATCGCGGCATGCTGACCCAGCCGCAGCTTGACAAGCTCCAGAAGCATCCCGGCCTGGGATGGATCACGGCGCTGACCAGCGGAGCGATTCGAGAATTGGTCCAGAAAGGGGCCTTGCAACTCTCCTTGCTGGACGAGAAGAACTTGGCTGAGATTACCTCGCCGGACTACCCGGGTGAGAGGCTAGTCGTCTGTCATAACCCCCTGCTGGAAGAGGAGCGCGCACGCAAGCGGCAAGCCTTGCTGGAAGCCACCGAGAAGAGTTTGACGAAGATCGCGAAGGAAGTGGGGCGACGCAAGAACAAGCCGCTCAAGGCGGCGGAGATTGGGCTGAAGGTGGGGAAGGTGCTGGGGCACTACAAGGTGGGCAAGCACTTTGACTGCGAGATTGGCGAGGGCAGCTTCCAATGGAGTCGCCGCCAGGACTCCATCGAGCAGGAAGAGAAGCTGGACGGGATCTATGTGATTCGCACCAGCGAACCGCCCGAGCGCCTCGCGGCGGAAGACACCGTACGGAGTTACAAGAGCTTGGCGGAAGTGGAGCGCGCCTTTCGCTGCCTGAAGGGGATCGATCTGTTGGTGCGACCGATTCGGCATCGCACCGAGAAGCGAGTGCCGGCGCATATTCTCTTATGCCTGTTGGCCTACTACGTCGAATGGCACTTGCGCCAAGCTTGGGCGCCGCTGCTGTTCGAGGATGAGGAGCGGAGGGAGGAACGGCAGCGACGCGATCCGATTCTGCCCGCGAAACCTTCCGCCTCGGCGGAGGCCAAGAAGCGCTCTCATCAAACGGCGGAGGGGCTTCCGGTGCACAGCTTCTCGACCCTCCTGGCCGAGTTGGCCAGCCGGGCGCGAGTGACCTACGAATTCAAGTCGGCGGAGGCGAAGTTGACCTTCAAGCAGGTCCCCGAGCCGACGCCGTTGCAGGCGCGGGCGTACGAATTGATCCGCTTGTTCCCAGTACCGGGAAAGTGAGTTTAACGCTATCGCCAAGCGAATCAGTAAAATACGTTCCGAACCCTCTCGGAACTTCGGCCTAAGCAGCTTTCGAATGGCCGGCAACGTTCCATACCTGGAAATGCCATGAATCTCCATCAGCCGGGTTCAGACAAATCCGGTGGTGTGGCAAAAGGTGGATTAATCCAGCACCAAACACTTAACAACGCCTTGGCTGTTCGGACGCCAAGTGTCGTCCGACCCACCGTACCAGCGCTCAACAATGTGCGCCATCGCAGCCCTAACCCGGCGGTCGTTGCAGGATCGGTGAACTCAGATAGCAGGAATACCGGGGCGATCAACGGAACCCGTATGAACCGCAGGCCCTAAGGAATTAATTCGTATGTTTCGCACTCGCAAATCGCGCCTCGCCCGCTTCATCGCGACCTCTGCCTTACTGCTCACCGCAGGTTGCGTGGTTGGGCCTAAGTTCAAGAAGCCTGCTTCTCCGGATGTCGGTGGTTATACCCCCACTCCGATTTCGGCCACCAACAGCACGGCCAACGTTGCCGGGGGAGTGGCGCAACATTTGGTGGAAGGGCGGGACATTCCGGGGGAGTGGTGGGCATTGTTTCACTCCAAGCCACTCAACGATTTGATTGAGCGCTCGCTCAAAGCCAATCCCGACCTCAAGGCGGCGCAGGCGGCATTGATAGTGGCAAGAGAAAATGTGCTGGCCCAACGAGGTTTTTACTATCCCAGTGTTACGGGCGGTTTTTCGGCGACTCGGGCGAAGTCAGCGAGTGACCTTTCACCTGTAACCAATACCAGTGTCTTGAATTACAGCCTCTACACGCCGCAGGTGAGCGTCTCGTTTGTGCCGGACGTTTTCGGCCTAAACCGGAGAACCGTGGAGTCGCTCGAAGCGCAGGAGCAGCAGGCGCGTTTTGCCCTGGCCGCGACGCATATCACGCTGAGCTCAAACGTCGCCGCCGGAGCCATACAAGAGGCATCCTTGCGGGGGCAGATTGACGCAACCCGTGAGCTCATCACCATCAACACCAACATGCTGCAGATTTTGCGGAACCAGTATGCGAAGGGCTATGCGAGCGAGCTCGACGTGGCGGCGCAGGAATCGCAGCTCGCGCTGGTCGCCGTCACCTTGCCGCCGTTGCTTAAGCAGTTGGCTCAACAACGTGACCTGCTGGCGGTGCTGTCCGGTGGGTTCCCCAACCAAGATTTGACCGAAAAGTTTGAGCTGTCGAATCTGCAACTGCCGCAGGAACTGCCGGTGAGCCTTCCTGCGCAACTCGTGGAGCAGCGCCCGGATGTGCGCCAGGCCGAGGAGAACCTGCATTCAGCCAGCGCCCAAATTGGCATTGCCGTTGCGAACCGCCTCCCGAACTTTGCGCTGACCGCGGATGCCGGCAGCACGGCGGTGGCCCTCGGCCGATTGTTCTCGGGAGGCAATGGCTTTTGGGATTTGGGTGCAGGCGTCACGCAGCCCATCTTTGATGCCGGTACCCTG
>JBEKFI010000209.1:0-3436 GCA_050013395.1 Verrucomicrobiia bacterium
GACCACAAGCGGTCTGGTGGAAACCTCGCGCATCAACAACGGCACGACCTGGACCGTCACGGTTCGCGACAGCGTTCCGGTTGCCAGCGCCTCTCACCGGTTCATGAGACTCAGGGTAACCCGGCCATAGCTTGGGAGGGGTTACGCCTTCGGCCGGGAGTCGAGGACCCGGACTTCTTTAAGCGAGGTTTCGAGCTTGATGCGACGGAGCGTGTCGTCGAGCAGATGGACTTCGATCCGGTTCGGCGAGAGTTCGAGCCAGAGCAAAGTTAGGCCCAATCAGCGGAGAGACGGGCTTTGTTGCAGCAACGAGAGCAACCGAAGCGCCGTCTGGCCGACGAGCTCAAGGCTGCGCGGACTGATCTTGTCAAGCGTGTCCTTGTCGGTGTGCCAGTAATCGTTCAAACCCGGCGCGCTGCCGTATTCGAAGTCGATGAGATCGACGGCGGGAATTCCCGCGCTCAGGAATGGGACGTGATCGTCGAGGATTGCCGAGTTGCGATATCCAAAATAATCGCGGTGCCCGGTGTCCTTGGCGGCTTGAAACACACGCTGCACGAGAGCGCTCGTGCTATCGGCTGGGATCGTAATGTTCAAGTGCGCGTCGCCAACCATGTCGAGCAGGACCATTGCCTTGATCCAGTTAGCCTGATCCTTGCCCTGCAAGTCCTTTACGAAATACTTACTGCCCCACAACCCGTCGTTCGCCCCATACTCGACCATCGCTTCCTCGCCGTCGAAAAACACAAACCATACGTTCGGCTGCGTCGATGCCACACGCGCCATTTCGAGGAGCACGCCGGTGCTGGAGCCGCCATCGTTGGCGCCGACAAACACGGTGTTCGTCATCCACTTCGTGTCGTAGTGCGAGCCGAACACGATGACCTGATCCGCAACGCCGCGCTGGCCGCGCGTCCTGCCGATGATGTTGCGGAATTGCACGGGACCACGCGGCGTCGGGGCGATGAACACCTGTTCTTCCACGTCGAGTCCGGCTGCCCGCAGTTGCGTGGTGATGTATGCGGCAGCGTGCGCAAGTTCCAAGCTGCCACTCGGCCGCGGGCCGTAGCTGACTTGTTGTTTGACGTGATCGTACGCCTTTTGTCCGTCGAAGGCGTTCCACGAAACGCCCTGCGGCAGTTTCGAGCCGCAACCGGAAATCAGGAAAGTCAAAATCGTTAAAACGGTTAAAATCGGGACGGCAACGGCGCGGTTCATAACCTTTAACGGTTTCAACAGTTTTAACTGTTTAACGTTCCTCATTCTGCCATTGTTCCGCCCAAGCGATGCGCCGCGCCAGCGAAGGATGATCGTGCAACAGAAACTCGATACAAGGATGCGGCGAAAGATCGGCGAGGTTTTGCTCGGCCAATTTGCGCATGGCGCGGATGAAGCCGCCGGGATTCCGGGTCAGTTCCAGCGCCGTGTGATCCGCTTTCCATTCCCGCCAGCGTGAGAACGCGTTGTTCAGGGGCATCACCACCAGGCCAAATCCAAACAAACACACGGCCAGCAGCGGGAACGCGCCCAAATCGCTGATCTCGGTGAAGCCAAACCTCGGCAGCGCCCAACGCAACACCGTGTCCGTGATCTTCAAACCGATGAATGTCGTCATTGTGCCCCACGCGATCAGTTTGGAGATGTCGCCGTGCTTGTAATGCGCCATCTCGTGCGCCATCACCACCTCGATCTCGTCCTCGGCGAACCGGTCCAGCAAGGTGTCGCCAAGAATGATTCGCTTCGTCGCGCCCAGCCCCGCAAAGGCGGCATTTGCCTTCTTCGTTTTTTCGCTCATCGCCATGCGATACACGCCCAGCACCTTTGCGCCGACCCGTTGTGCCAGCGCGGTGAGCCGCTGCTGCAGCGATTCGTTGTCCAACGGTTTCAATTTGTAGAACAAAGGGAGGATCAGCACGGGATACAACACCGACATCACCACGCCGAACAACAGGAAAAACAAGCCTGCTCCCACCCACCACCACGCCCCTGCCCTTCGCAGCAAGAAATACACGACGTCGAGTATCGTCACGCCCAGCAGAAGATTCAGCGCAAGCGATTTGGCCTGATCTAACAGCCAGGCGCTGAACCCTTGGTTCGACAACTCAAAGTGATGTTCGAGAAAAAAACCACTGAACCAATGCAACGGGGAAAAAAGAATCTTCGCCCCATAAATGACGACGGCGCCGTATACCGCTGTCGAAATCCACGGGTTGGGAGATAACGCCTGCGAAGCATCGGCCAGAGAATCCGACACGCCAGAAAACAGAAACGCCACCAAGAGCACGAGCGTATACGCCGTCTCCACGAGAAAGAGAACGTTGTGGATCGCCTCGTAACGTTTGGCGCGTTGCTGCTGACTGTCGTTCGTCATGGGTGTAGCTGCGCTTCTGCGAAGCGCAGACCGTCCCACGCGCGACAAGGCGCTTCACAGAAGCGCCACTACACCTACACGCCCTCTATAGATTTTCAATCCCAAAGATGCCGAGCAACCGCGCCAAATCGTCGTTGCCGTAATACTCGATCTCGATGCGGCCCTTTTTCTTGCCGTGATGCACGCTCACGTGCGTGCCGAGCTTCTGCTGCAGCCTCTCTTCAATCGCCAGCACATGCGCCGACTTCGGCGCCTGCCCCAGCGCGCGGATGCGCACCTTCGCGTCGCCTTTGAGCTGCTCGACGAGTTGCTCCGTCTCGCGGACCGTCAGGTTCCGCTTCAACACGCGCTCGGCCACAAGCCGCTGCTCCTGGCCGATGCTCAATCCCAGAATAGCCTTCGCGTGCCCGACACTGAGCCGTCCGTCCGCGATCAACGACAACACGTCGCCCGTCAATCCCAGCAACCGCATCGCGTTGGCCACTGCCGCGCGGCTGCGCCCAACTTTCTCGGCGATCTGCTCCTGTGTGAGGTTGAACTGCGTCGCCAATTGCTCGTAGGCGCGCGCCTCCTCGATCGGATTGAGATCTTCGCGCTGCAGGTTCTCAATCAGAGCAATCTCCAACGCCTCTTGATCGCTGGCGTCGCGCACGATCGCAGGGATGGTCGTCAGCCCCGCCTCGCGCGCCGCGCGCCAACGCCGCTCGCCTGCTATCAACTCGTAACGGACTGCGTCGTTGCCACTGGGCGGCGCGACCGTCCCGGTTGCGATCGATGAAATCGGCCGCACCAGCAACGGTTGCACGACGCCGCGCTGTTTGATCGATTCCGCCAGCTCGCGCAACTGTTCGGGATCAAACCCGCCGCGCGGCTGGAAACGGCTGCGCTTGATCGAGTTGATATCGAGATATTTGATGCCGTTGTCGAGACCGCTGTCCACTTCGGCCTTTGGTGGCGCATCCGAAACGGGCGGCGGTACGATTGCCGATCCGAGTGGGCGAACCGCCACTTCAACCCCGCTCCGAGCGGGGTCAACGCGCGGCACCTCCAGCGCCATGCTCCGCA
>JBEKFI010000210.1:0-3312 GCA_050013395.1 Verrucomicrobiia bacterium
TGAATCAAAAGCGCAAGGTGATGCTGGCGTGTCAGGCCGCGCTGAGCGCCTTGCAGCAGGCCATTCTGGCGGAACCCATCGCAGGCGTCACGTACGGAACTCCAGTCAGGCCGCGCAGACTGTTGTAGGCGGTATGTAGTTAACGCGAGTGACCGTCAGCCGAGCCGGGGCGGAGGCGTACCGGCTCGCGCTTTCCCGGCCATGTCAGGCCGTGCTTGTCGAAGGGGCACTGACTGACTACACTCCGCGACATGGCGAAGAAAGCGTCACCGGCACCGAGCAAACCGTCCGCTTTGGTGGACACGCGCGTCATCTACTGCGGCGACAATCTGGAGCAACTGAAGAAGTTACCGGATGCGTGCGTGGATTTGATCTACATCGACCCGCCGTTCAACTCCAACCGCAACTACGAAGTCTTTTGGGGCGAGACGAAAGAGAAACGCTCATTCGATGACCGTCACGCCTCGACGCAAGCCTACATCGAGTTCATGCGCCCGCGCTGCGTCGAACTGCGCCGCGTCCTCAAACAGACCGGCAGCTTTTACTACCACTGTGACTGGCACGCCTCTCATTACGTCAAGGTCATGCTCGACCAGATTTTCGGGGAGAACCAATTTCAGGCTGAGATTATTTGGAAGCGCACGACTGCCAAGAGTCTGGCATTTCGTGGATTCCCAAATGATCACGACAGTATCTTCTACTATTCACAAGGCAGCGAGTACGCGTGGAACCGTCCCTTCGAGCCGTACGACCTTGAGAATCTGGACGAGAAGACAGCGAAGAAGTACTGCTATACCGATCCTGATGGACGCCGCTACACGCTTGGGGATTTGACGAATCCCAATCCTAACCGGCCCAATCTCACCTACGAATTCCTCGGTCATAAGAAGGTCTGGCGTTGGACAAAGGATCGAATGGAGGAGGCGCATAAAGCCGGTCTCGTTGTTCAACCGAGTCCCGGCGCGGTGCCGCGCGTGAAGCGATACCTCGATGAGCAGGAGGGAAGACCTTTGGATGATGTTTGGACCGACATCGCGCCAATCAACTCGCAGGCGGCCGAGCGTTTAGGCTATCCGACGCAAAAGCCCCTTGCGCTCTTGGAACGCATCGTTCAGGTCAGCAGCAACGAGAACGACATCGTGCTCGACGCCTTCTGCGGCTGCGGCACAGCGCTGGTGGCGGCGGAGAAGTTCAAGCGACAGTGGATCGGCATCGACGTTTCGCCGACGGCTTGTCGCGTGATGGCGAAGCGCCTGCGCAAGGATTGTGGTTTGAAGGAAGACGAAACACTGTGGAAGATCGGGCGCGGCTTCGTCGTGCGTGGCCTACCGTGGACCGAGGAGAAGCTCCGCGAGATTCCACCGTTCGAGTTTGAGAACTGGGCCGTCATCGCTCTCGGCGGCATCCCGAACAAGACGAAGGTGGGCGACCAGGGGATCGACGGTCGCATCTATCCCGTCAGCGCCGCTGCCGACCGCATGAAGGTCGCTGAGGGCAGCCTATCGTTCATGGACGACTGGTATCCGATCCAAGTGAAGCAGAGAGACAAGACAGGCTCGCCCGACATCCGCGACTTTGAGGGCGTGATGACCACGCACGAACGCAAGAAAGGGTTCTTTATCTCCTTTGACTACTCGCAGGACGCGCTGACCGAGATCGACACATTCTTCCGCAAGACAGGCAAAGTTATCATCCCGCTCACCGTCCGCGAAATCCTCGACGAGCAGATTGCGAAGAAGTTGGCGTAAGCCAAGAACCTGTAGCCCGGAGCCGGAATGAAAGCAGGTGACGAATGCAAAAGCCCGGTCAAAAGTCAGCGATGATCAGCAGCACAGCTATCGATCTGCCTGAACATAGGAGGGAGGTCTTCGATGCCTGTCTGTGCGAAGGTGTTTTCCCAATCGGCGTGGAATCTCTTCCTGCCCGTGATGCTGATGCTATTCGCGTTTCTTTGGAGATGGTGGGCCGAGCAGACATCTACATCGGCATCTTTGCGTGGCGCTACGGCCACATACCGAAAGGGCATAACATCTCAATCACTGAAATGGAATTCAACGATGCCGTAAAGCGAAAGATTCCCATTCTTGTTTTCATCAGTCACAAGGATCATCCACTCACCATTGATATGGTCGAAACCAAAAACAGCGCACGGAAAAAACTCAAAAAACTGAGAGAGCGTGCGTGCGAGGGACGTGGTCGCCGTGAATTTAAGTCGCCTGTGGAATTGCGTGCCGAGGTAATTCATGCGTTGTCTGATCTCAAACAACGGGAGTTGGATACGGGCTCACCTACAGACGCGATCCGTGCCGCGAAGCGACGCCTAGAACAACTCGACCCCCGTTTTTCGGTTGATATTACGGCTACCGCTGAATCAATGAAGTTCCAAATACGTCCAGTTCAACCGATATTTGAAGGACCGAAGCTCAAGTTCTTGAAAGAACCTGGAGCGGATGTGTTGAAGGCGTTTCTTGAAAAGGGACAGTCTTTTCAAGTCAAGTCTGCGAATGTTGAAGTGCCCGGCTTTCCAATTCATAATAAGATTTTCCGCGAACTACGTGATGCCAAGATTACGATCAATAACGACGCGAGATTCAAGGGATGTTTGCAGCTAGTGGTTCGCCCACAAACCAGTCCTCCATTGATTCAAATTGATGGAGAATGGCTGCTCACGCCGAAGCTGGTTTCGTTCACCGGCCAGTTAAGTGAGTCGCCACTCCGGGTAGAATTCACACGTGAAGCAAATGAAGGTGGGAAGCGGGAAGCCTGCGCACTGTCGTTCAAGTTCAATTGGGGTGCGTGGGAGCGGCAACCGCTATTGTCGCTGGCGTATTTCAATGCGATTAATGATTTCGTCCGTTGCGAGGAGTTCACGATGAGTGGCTACATAAGAGGCAACGAGTTTTGGAAAGCCGAGAAGTTTTCTCCGGGTTGCCAAGAGAAGAAACCGCTGATCGAATCGATGGACTGGTTTCAGAAATGTAGGCATCTGGCTAAGCAGGAAGGAGCAAACCCGCTATTTCCACGCGCGGATGCTCTCGAAGAAATCGAATCCAACGACATCCGCCTGATGGTCGAGTTACTCGAACGTGGTTATCATGAACAAAAAAATGTTGGGCAGACTTTTGCTATCGCCGGGGAAGTTCCATCGGACAACAAGCCGCCGATAAACATGGAAGCAAAGAAGATTTGTTTGCCTGAACCCATTCGCTTGCTGAACTTCTGTGGGATGCCAGTTCCCTTCGGCCCTCTTCTTCACACATGGACTGACGTGCGACTGGTCGCGATAAATCCTTTAGAAAACGGCCTCACAGA
>JBEKFI010000211.1:0-3307 GCA_050013395.1 Verrucomicrobiia bacterium
TGGACTGGACCCCTCGGCTGAGACAACCAGTTAAGCGACATTTCGCCGTTCGCTGCCGAAGCATTGTAAGGCGAGGTTGATAGTTGGCAGTATAGCTCCGGCTGGGGAAGCGGAAGCGGGCTCTGCTGGAGAGCAACCTGCCAGGAATAACCAGCTGGAGACTCATCCACGGCGATGAGCGGGGGCACGGTCGCGAGATCGTGCCCTCATCGCATGGATAGATTTCCCCATGCCTCAGAAAACTCATACGGCCTCCTGCGCCAGAGCCGGTGTCAGCATCCGCGGCGACGACTGCAGGCGTTCGAACTCGCTGGGCGGACAATAGCCGAGAGAGGAGTGGAGCCGTTTTTGGTTGTAGACCTCCTCCAGAAACTCGCCGATGCGAGCCCGGGCTTCGGCCAGGTTGCGATACTCACTGCGATAGACTTCTTCGCACTTCAGCGTCTTCATGAACGATTCACAAGTCGCGTTGTCCCAGGGATTGCCACGGCGCGACATGCTGATCCGCACTTGGTGCGCCTCTAACAAAGCGACGTAGTCGTGGCTGGCATACTGCACGCCTCGATCGGAATGGTGCACCAATCCGGCCGCGGGCCGCCGCCGCTCGAACGCCATCTCCAGCGCCGCGACGGTCAACTTGGCTTCCAGCGTGCTATCCAGCGCCCAGCCAATGGCCCGCCGCGAAAACGCGTCCAGCACAACCGCCAAGTAAATGAACTCTTCCAGCAACCGGATGTAGGTGATATCGGCCCGCCAGAGCTGGTTAACACCGCTCACCACCAGCGCGGCCGCCAGGTTTGGATACACTTTCAACCCGTGGGTGGAGTCGGTGGTCGCCACAAACTTACGCCGCCGCAAACAGAGCAGGTTGTCTTCCCGCATCAGCCGCTGCACCCGTTTGCGACTGACGGGCAGGCCGCAACGGCGCAACTCCGCCGTGATCCGCCGGCTGCCGTAGGCCGGCCACTCCAGCGCCACGCGCTGCACTTGATCGCGCAGTTCCACGGGCGCAGACCGAAACCTGCCTCCGCGCCGGTAAAACCCCGCCCGGCTGACTCCCGTCAGCGCGCACATCCGGCGGATGGCGAGTTGAGTTCCGGCTTTCACTTCGCGCTCCACTTGTTGGTAAACGGTGCGCCGCCACTCGCGGCCCGCAGCTGGCGCTGTTGTTCCACATGCTGCAAGGCTCGCTTCAAAAAATCGATCTCCAGGACCTGCTGCCCGATCTTACGTTCCAATTCCGCGATCCGCGTCTCCTCCGCCCGTTTCTGGCCCACGCCGGGAAACGCCCGCTCCCCAAACTTATCTACATCGCGGCTCCAGCGGTACAGTTCCTGGCGGCTCACTTCCAGACTGCGCGCCACCAAGCCCGCCGGCTCTCCCGCCCGCAATCGTTGCACCGTATCCAGCTTGAACTCCCTGGTGAACTTCCTTCGAGATCTCATCCAGTTTTCCCTTTCGCTGCATTTTAGGGCTTAACTGGTTGTCTCAAAATTGGGGTCCACTCCAATTCGTACGCTTCGAGGGAGAGGAGATGGACCGGCACGCCCAGGAAAGTAAGCTGACGTATGCCGCAACCCGGAAGCTTGTCTTCCTGCTGAGCGTTCTGGCAGTCATCTTTGCCACAGGAATCGCCGGATTTGTCACTCGGAGCTCGATGGTCGAAGTTTCCCTGCGTGAACGAGCCGAGCAAGAAACCCTGAAGCTCAATCAGGAACTTGAGCAAAAAGTGACCGATCGTACGGCGGCGCTCGCGCGCTCCATGCACGCTCTGGAGGGTGAGGTCAGCGAGCGGAAACGCGCCGAGCAGGTGTTGTCGCAGAGTGAGGAGAAATTCCGGAGACTTGTCGACAATCTGCCCGACGTAACCTGGACAGCGGACCAGCATGGGCGAACCTCTTACATCAGCTGTAATGTCGAGAATGTCCTCGGCTACACGGCCCAAGAAATATGCGAGCGGGGAGAAGAGTTGTGGCTCGGTCGGATCCATCCCAATGACGTAAATCGCATCGTCGAAGCAAACCAAGCGCTATTCGCCGCAAACCGACCCTTTGACGTGGAATACAAAATTCAACGGAAAGACGGTGAGTGGATCTGGGTCCATGATCGTGCTTTCCGTACTCACGAAATGGACGGAGTGCTGTACGCAGACGGCATTTTGTTCGACATTACAGCCCGCAAGCGCGCCGAGGAATCGCTGAAGCTGTTCCGAATGTTAATCGATCAATCCAACGATGCCATTCAGGTCGTTGATCCGGAGACGCTGCGCATCCTCGATGTGAATGAGAGGGCCTGCTTGGACCTGGGTTACACCCGCGAAGAACTTCTGTCTCTGTGTGTTCCCGACATAGCTGCCGGGTTCTCGCTGGCAAAGGTCAACGACGGGTTGCAGAAATCAGGGAGCGCGCTGATCGAGTGCTGGCACCGGCGGAAGGACGGGTCAACCTACCCGGTCGAGGTCGGGATGAAACAGGTTTTGCTGGATCGCACGTACGTCGTGACCAGTGGCCGTGACATCACGGAGCGCAAGAGGACGGAACAGAAGTTGCATTTGTCCGAAGCCAGACTTGCCCTCAAGAACCGCCTCGTGAACATCTTCCTGACGGTTTCTGACGACCAAATGTTCGGCAAGGTATTGGAAATCGTTCTGCAAAGCGTGAACAGTGAGTGCGGTCTTTTCGGCTATATCGACGAGCAGGGTGTCTTGTTGGTTCCTTCTCTGCAAGGACAGATCTGGCAAGAGTGCAAGATGCAGGGCAAAAGCCTGCGCTTCCCCCGCGAGGTCTGGGGCGGAACCTGGGGAAGGGCACTTATCGAGAAGGCCTTGCTCTGTTCCAACCGACCCGGCCACGTTCCTGACGGCCATGTGCCGATTCTTCGTTCCCTCGTCATGCCGATACTGCACCAAAGTGAACGGATCGGCCTTCTGGCGGTCGCCAATAAACCCATCGACTACGACGAGGCCGACAAAGAACTGCTGGAGCGCATTGCAGAATACCTGGCCCCCGTTCTGCACGCGAGATTGCAACGCGACGCGCAGGAACTGGCCCGCAAACGCGCGGAGGAGGAAACGGTCAAAGCCAAAGATGCCGCCGAAGCGGCCAACCATGCCAAGAGTGAGTTTCTGGCCAACATGAGCCACGAAATCCGCACTCCCATCAACGGCGTTCTGGGCATGGCCGACCTGCTACTCGATACCGAACTCAGTCCGGAACAGCGCGAATATCTGCAGCTGTTGAAGTCTTCGGGCGACTCGCTCATGGGCGTGATCAACGACATCCTTGACTTCTCCAAGATCGAAGCCGGA
>JBEKFI010000212.1:0-3204 GCA_050013395.1 Verrucomicrobiia bacterium
CCGCTCGAATTCATCTGCAGGATCACCGCTTGGTTATTGCTGGTGCAGTTGGCGATGCACTGGACGGGCCGCTGAGTGGTGTTGTAAAGCGCCACCGGCGAAGACGCATACTGGCTGAGGTTGTAGGTCGTTTCGGCGCCGGAAGGATCGACGGCCTTATACTTGTTGCTGTTAAAGAAATTGAGAGCCTTCTGCAGCCCGGCTTTCGCCGTGTAGTCGGCCTGGGTGGAAATGCGGTAGTTGTAACTCGCGTAAGCTTCCGAGCGGGCACTGAAGACGATCGAGGCCGCCAGGACTGAGAGCACGACGATGGTGAGCATCACCAGGATCAGAGCCACTCCCGCCGAGCTTGCTTGGGTCTTGCGCGCAGGGACGCGTCGCATAGGAATCCTCCCGTTCAGTCCGCAATAGGAAGTGCGTGGCCTGCAGGGTCTTTGGGCTGGAAGGGCAGGTCCGGAGATCCTCCCAGCAGCGTAATTCCCCAGGCGTAGTTGATGTTCGTGGGCACGATGTGCGATTTCATGCGAATCGTGCGAAATTCGTTGACCTCCGGGTCTTTGTCCACCGTTTGCAGCGTCAGGTCGACGTCCACCGAACGCACGTAAGTGGTGAACCCGTAGGTCAAATTGCCGAACGTGTCGTAATTGAGTTGTATGATCGGTTTCTGGTCCGGATTCCGAAAGACACCCGTACTGTCGGCATATCCCAATATATTGTCCGCCAGGGGCGAGAAGGCGCTGCCGCTCGTCGATTTGTTGGTCGGTATGTTGGGGTTGAGAATGGAGGTGATAAACCGGTTGAGCTGCAAGAGGTGACAGTTCTGCGGACCCGAGGCCGTGGTGCACTTCAGGCTGGAGGTGCTGCCGGTATCGGCCAGCTTGTATTCCCCGTACCGCACGGTGCCGTTGCCATCGATGTCGCCAAAATACTGGATGACACTCACGGTCACGGACTGATCCGTGCCCACCGCACTGGCGTTGTACAGGATGCCATTGGGAAACGGAAGGGAACGGCTAAAGACCGGCTGGCCGGAGGCGTGGGACATCGTAATGATCGCCGGGAAACTGTTGGAGGTGATGCTGTGCGTGGAGTCTCCCTTGACCTCGACGACCTCGCGGTTCGGGTCGCTGGCGCTCGAGCCGATCTCCACCAAGTTGCCGTAAATGATCCCCGTGGTGTTGTTCACAGAAATGTTGACAATGCCTCCGGTGGGGGAGGCCGCGGCGGTCAGTGTTTTCTGCGGTGAGAAATTGGGGTTTTGCCCCGCCTGCTGCAACTCCTGCGTCATCAGTTCCAGCGCACTGCGGGCCCCCTGGTTGCGTTCGGCAAGCAGTTGATCGCCTCGGTAGCGCTGCTGAGTGAAGCGCAGAAACTGGAAAACGGTAGACATCAGCACGGTGATGATCATGACGCTGACCAGGACTTCCAGAAGCGAGAAACCGCTCGCCCCGGCGCCCCGGGTCGCGTGCCGTTCAGAAAGCGTGCTCATTTCACGTATTCTCATGGTCATTGCCTACTCCGAAAGGTAGGTCGTCAGCATCGCCGAAGGGGCGGCGGCGCCGGTGTTCACGGCATTGTGGCTCCACACTTGGACATCGATACGTTTCATTCCCGGCGTGCCTGCCCCGGTCGCGATGATGTCGGTAATCTGCCATTGGCGCTGGTAGGCGTAATTCCCGATGGAAGTGCAATCGCCTCCCGTCAACCGGTTGCCACTGGCATCGAGGTAGTCGATGTAGCCGACCGCCGCTGACCCGGACGTCGGACACGTCGTTGCATCGGCGAGCGTTCCGCCCGCCTTGAGTCCCTGATTCCAGCCCGACCCCGTGAAGCCGGTGGTGTTGCAGCCGGCGGCGGGAGTCGTTTCCGTGCAGTCGTACCAGTCCAGGTTCGTCAAGGTTTCGATCTTGTCCTGGGCGTAAACCGTCACGCGGCTGATTTCGACGCCCTGGTTCTTGTTCTGCACCGTGGCGAAAAACACCACGCTCCCCAGGGAGGTCATCACAAACATCGAGATGAGCACCGCAATCATGACCTCGATCAGGGTTACGCCTTGCTCGTTTCTGGACATATCGACTCCTTCGTCTTGGCCGCCATTCATCGGGCCACCCACGCGTTCGAACCCACGGAGTAGTTCCAAATAGTGATGCGGCCACCCAGCGACACGGTCACCGCGTCGTTCAGATTGCTGCTGTTCTGCAAGTACACCACATTGCTGTTGGTCGGAGTTCCGGTGCTATCCACCGGCAGTCCGCGAGTATTGAAATAGATTGACGTGGAGGCGCCGGAGAAGGCCGAGTCGAGCGTTCCCGGCCGCGCGGTCGCCGGGTCCGCCGAAAGAAATGTACTGCCGACCTGCAGAGGATAGCACTCCTCCGTGTAGGGAGAACCGTACGAGGAATTGAGTTTCTCCCTGTAGAAAAGCCGGTTAGCGGCGTCGATGCGCAGACGATAGGGCGTGTACTGGGACGTAGCGCGAAAACGCGTGAGGTTGAGCTCCGAAGCGATCGCCGAAGCGTCGGCGTGGAGACGATAGGATTTTACGAAGTTGATGGCGCTGGGCAGGGCAAAAGCCGCAATGACCCCGATGATGGCAAGGGCGATCAACAACTCCAGCATCGAGAACCCAGGGTTCTTCCGCTTCATCCGAGTTGTTTCCCTCCAAAACACCCGGCCCTGGGATTGGGTCGGCGGGTTATCTTGGGACGTACCTCACTGTTGCCCGGGAGTCGGCAACGGGTGTGCTTTTCCCCTCAAGGACGAACGTCCTCTGGCGCGAGGGGGTTACTTATTGTCCGCTCCTCTTCGGGAGCATGTCACCTCTACAGATTCCTCCTACCCCGGTACGTGGTCTTGATAGGCAATTCTAAATCCAAAGCTGAGGATGATTGTTGCATGTATAATCAATTGCAAATAAAGACTTTCTATGATATGCGCCGATATGTGTGAATACTTGAATTCACTGAATGTGCAACGGTTTGCACTTCGCTGCAAATGGTTGGATAGCAGGCGGCGGTCGTTCGCCTTGCCAGCGTACCGCCCGGGCACACATGCTTACTGCCTGTTACTCTCTCCTGGCAAGTGCGAGAGAACGAAGCATCCGAGGCCGTTGCTGGCGTCGGGGCTTCACTGTACAATCAAAATCGCTTCGTCTTGTAGAAGGTCGGGCGTTTTTGTCAGGGCATTTGGAGTTCGTTCACACAA
>JBEKFI010000213.1:0-3025 GCA_050013395.1 Verrucomicrobiia bacterium
CTGCTGCCTTCGGAATCACCCTGAAGCCGCGCTGATCACTTGGGCGGGACACATGGGAAGGGGCGCGCCACCAAGCCCTCGCCTTCTTTGACGGCGATGATCTGATCGCTTTGGAGATTCGAGAGCCCCGTCACCACGCCACTCGGCCAGCGAATCTCAACGGCATCGACCTTCGTGTTTTGCCCCAAGCCAAAATGGAGCCGCGGGTCCTGCGCAGACTGATAACTCATTCCCCCTTTCCGCTGTCCATAAATAACGAGTTTCCCCGCCGTCACCTTGACGCGGGCGCCCACGCCATCGCGGTTGGAGCGCGTCCCGATGAGAAGGATTTCCAGCCAGTGATTGGCGTTGCCGCCGTCATTGCGGAGCAATTGCGGTGCTTGGCCGCAATGATTCACGAGGATATCCAGGTCACCATCATTGTCGAAGTCTCCGACGGCGGCGCCACGGCTCACGCGGGGCACGTGAAAGTCAGGTCCAAGCTTGTCGCTCACGTTCTCGAAGGTGCCGTTTCCCAAATTGCGATACATCAGTTTTGGTTCGGCATAGTAAACTTCAGAATTATAAAGGTGGATGTTATCGAGAACGTGTCCAGCGGCCATAAAGAGGTCGCAAGCTCCGTCGTTGTCGTAGTCCATGAACCGGAGGCCGAATTCGCTCATGTGATAGGTGCTGTAGCCGATCTTGGAGAGGAGCGTGGCGTCCTCGAAGACCTGATCCCCCATGTTACGGTAAAGCCGGGCGAGCTGATTTTCCAGGTGGCCGACAGCGATGTCGAGCCGGCCACTCCCCGTAAGGTCTGCGGCATCGGTTCCCATGCCAGACTCCGGCTCACCATCCATGCTGACCGCGACACCGGCCTGGTATCCTACTTCACTGAATGTTCCGTCGTGGTTGTTATGAAACAAAAAGTTCGGCATGGCATCGTTGGAGATAAAGATATCCTGCCAACCGTCGTTGTCGTAATCGAAGGTTACGATGCCCAGTCCATTCCCGGGTTTCAGCCCCACTCCCGATGACTTGCTGACGTCCGTGAACGTGCCGTCGCCATTGTTGCGATAGAGGCTCGGCGGCTGCGAGTTATAGTCGTTCGGATGACAGTAGCTGCGCATGCCAGGGCCGTGGTCGCCGCACCAGAAGCCGCTTTCCGGGGTCCAGTCCACGTAATTGGCAATCACCAGATCCAGCTTCCCGTCGTTATCGTAATCAAACCACGCGGCGCTCGAGGCCCATCGCCCACGATTTTCCAATCCCGCGCGCGCGGTCACCTCCGTGAAAGTCCCGTTGCCATTATTGTGGTATAGAATGCACCGGCCATAACCGAGGACCAGCAGATCCGGATAGCCGTCGTTGTCGTAGTCGCCGACGGCCACGCCCATGCCGAACAAGCCCTCGGCGCCGACGCCGGCACTGAGGGTGACATCCGTGAAGGTGCCGTCTCCGTTGTTGCGGTAAAGGGCGCTGCGCAAGGGCTGTTTCGGTTTGTAGAGGCGAGTCTCCGCGCCGTTCACAAGATACAAGTCAAGCAGTCCGTTCTGGTCATAATCAATCCAGCCGCAACCCGATCCCATGGTCTCGATCAGATATTTTTCGGGAGAAGCAGCATTGTCGTGCCGAAACGTAATTCCGGCGGCGGGGACTACATCCACGAAGCTCACTGGATTGGCCGCGGAGGCAGTTGTCTTGGCAGGGCCGCCCACTGCCAACGCAACCCCCATGAACTTCAGCAGATCCCGCCGGGAAAAACCACCGTGCCTGCTCATGCCTCTCTCACGACCGGATGACAAAATGACTGCAACACTCCCAATGTATAATAACGACGATGTCCAGCGTGGGGAAATCCGGCGGGCGAAGAGACTCAGTTTCGCGCCGCCAATTTCTCAAGACACTGAGCTCGGTGGGGGCGGGCGGAATCGTCGCGCCCGCGCTGGTTCTTCCGGGTCATCCGGGGACACGATCGGCCACGACTTCCTCGCCTGCCTTCGAAGAGATTCCGCCCTCGGTCAGCGGGATTACGTGGGTTCACGACGCTGGGCTTTCTCCCACGATGGTTCTGCCCGAAACTGACGGCGCGGGCTGCGCCTTCATCGATTACGACAACGACGGCTGGATGGACATCTATCTTGTGAACAGCGGCCAGTGCGATTTCTATTCGCCACCCAAGCCGCTGCGCAATGCGCTGTACCACAACAACCGCGACGGCACATTCACCGACGTCACCGAAAAGGCCGGTGTGCCGGGCAACGCGTACGGCATGGGCGTTGCGGTGGGCGATTTCGACGCCGACGGATTCCCGGACCTCTACGTCACTCAGTATGCTCGCGGCATCCTTTACCGCAACAATGGCGATGGCACCTTCACCGACGTCACCGCCCCAGCCGGCGTCACGACGCCGGGGTGGAGCACAGGTGCGGTTTGGTTCGATTATGACAACGACGGCCGGCTGGACTTGTTTGTGGTCCAATTTGCGGAGCTCGACAAAACCATTTGGTGTGGGGACAAGTTAACTCACGAACGCTGGTACTGCCGGCCGAGTGTCTACAAACCGAAACCCTCGTGGCTGTTTCACAACAACGGCGACGGCACTTTCACAGACGTCAGCAAGGAATCGGGAATCGCGCGGTCATTGGGAAAAGGATGGGGCGTTGTAGCGGCCGACATCAATAACGACGGGTGGATCGACCTCTTTGTGGCCAACGACACGGAGCCGAACTTTCTCTTCGCCAACCGTGGCAAGGGTCGATTTGAAGAGATCGGCGCTTTCGCGGGTGTGGGTTACAGCACTTTTGGCGCCGCCCGCTCCGGCATGGCCGTCGACGCTTGCGATTACGATCAGGACGGTTTGATTGATTTATTCTTGACCACCATCGATCGTGAGATGTACTCGCTCTATCACAATGATGGCAACGAAACCTTCACCGACGTTGCCCCGCGCTATGGCATCGCCTCGCAGACGTTTTCGCTCAGCGGCATGGGTGTGAAGTTCTTCGACTACGACAATGACGGCAACCCCGACCTCATCTTC
>JBEKFI010000214.1:0-3015 GCA_050013395.1 Verrucomicrobiia bacterium
ATGACGACGTCGCGCACCGGAATGGTGGGTAAGCCGCCGCGCAAGCGCGTCCACTTCTGTCCTCCGTCGTTCGAGAAATAAATCCCGAACTCAGTGCCGACAAACAGGAGATTCGCATCCACCGGGTCCTCGGCGATGGCCAGCACTGGGCCGTTCGCCGGCAAATTGTTGGCGAGGGAAGTCCAAGTCTTAGCGGCGTCCGTGCTCTTCAGCAGGTACGGCTTGAAGTCCTCCATCTTGTGATTATCAAACGATGCGTAGACCGTGTTCGCGTCGTGGCTCGAAGCCACAACGCGACTCACATCAGTGCGCTCCGGCACGCCCGTCAATTTCTCAATCTTCCGCCAATTCGCCCCGCCATCTTCGGTGGCGTTGATCAGGCCGTCGTCGGTGCCGATGTAGATCACTCCTTCTTTGAGGGGTGATTCGGAGATGACGCTGGCGTTGCCGTAGAAGGCGGTCGATTCGTTCTTCGCCACCGCCTCGGGAGGCCAAACCTTGCCCATCACCGGCAGCGAGTTGCGATCGATTTGTCGGGTCAGGTCGCCGCTGATGGCGCGCCAGGAGTCGCCGCGATCGTCGCTGCGGTAGAGAATGTTGGAGCCGAAATAAAGCCGCGTGTGCGAATGCGGGCTGATCAGAATGGGCGAGTCCCAGTTCCAGCGCAGCGGTGCCGAGCCCGGCTCCTCTGCGGGCACGATGTCCACGCGCTCGCCGGTCTTCCGATCGTAGCGGACCAGTCCGCCGTTTTGCAGTTCCGAATAAACCGTGTTGGGGTCCTCAGGATCGATCTGCGACCGGAACCCGTCGCCGCCCTGGGTGACGAACCAGTCGGAGTTCACGATCCCCGCCTGGCTGCGCGTTCGCGATGGCCCGCCTTCGCTTAAGTTGTCCTGCGTTCCTCCGTAGACGTAATAGAACGGCGCGTTGTGATCGACGGCCACGTCGTAATACTGGCCGAGCGGCAGATTGGCCTTGAAGATCCAGTTCTCGCCGCGATCGAAGCTTTCATAAAGTCCGCCGTCGCAGCCGACCAGATAGAAATTTGTGTCATTGGGATCGATCCAGATGACGTGATTGTCCACGTGTTTGGAACGCGTGTTGAGCGTGTGCATCGTCTTGCCGCCGTCGTCCGACACCATGATCATCACGCCCATCACGTAGATCCGGTCCTCATTCTTCGGGTCGACGAAGAGCGTGGCGTAATACATCGCACCCTGATCGTATTCGTTGCGGCGTTCCCAGGTGGCGCCACGGTCGGTGGAGCGGAAAATCCCGCCCTTCTTCTCGGCGGCTTCCACGGTGGCGTAAACGACGTTGGGATTCGTCGGCGCCACGGCCAGCCCGATGCGGCCCATGTTGACGCTAGGCAGGCCGGATTTCAGCTTGTTCCAGGTAGCGCCCGCATCGGTGGACTTGTAGATGGCCGATTCCGGCCCGCCATCGATGAGCGTCCAGACGTGACGCCGCCGCTGGTAAGACGCCGCATAGAGCACGTCGGCATTCCCGGGTTCCATCACCACGTCGGTCACGCCCGTGTTCTCGCTGACCGAGAGAATATTTTTCCAGGTCTTGCCGCCATCCGTGCTCTTGAAGAGGCCGCGATCGCCGCCCGGTCCCCAGAGCGGTCCCTGCGAGGCAACGTAGATGACGTCTGAGTTTCTCGGATCGATCAAAATGCGCGCGATGTGCTCCGAGTGCTTCAGGCCCATGTTTTTCCAGGTCTTGCCGGCATCGTCGGACCGGTAAACGCCGTCGCCGTAGCCAACACTGCGCTGGCTGTTGTTTTCTCCCGTACCGACCCAGACCACCGCCGGGTTCTTCGGATCGAGCGCCACCGTGCCGATGGAATACGAACCCTCTTTGTCAAACACCGGCGTCCATGTGGCGCCGTCGTTCATCGTTTTCCAGACTCCGCCCGAGGCCACGGCGATGTAATAATGGGCGCGGTTCGCCGGATCGACGGCGATCGAGACAATGCGTCCGGAAATGAACGCTGGGCCGATGGAGCGAAACTCCAGGCCGGCAAATGGATCTTTGGGCTTTGTCTCGCCCTGTTCCGGAGCGGCAGCTTCGCCCTGGCTTGCCTGATGCGGGGTTTTGCCTTGCTGCGCAAGCACCACACCGGGCACAACAAACAGCGTGACGAACAAGATGGCGCGATCGAGTTTCACGGTTTTGCTCCCCTCTCCTGATTCTGATTGCATTTGGCCGGATAGGCTACTATGCGGCCCTGTGTATGTCCAGACGCATCCGACGTCAGGCGTAGGGCCGAGCGGCGCTCGGCCAAGGCAGAAGGCAGAAGGCAGAAGGCAGAAGGCAGAAGGCAGAAGGCAGAAGGCAGAAGGCAGAATCCACCTTCGAAGATGTTTTTGCTGCCTACTGCTTTGTGCCTACTGCCTACTGTTCTTTACTGCTTTCTGCCTACTGCACACGGTATCTGCTAGTGAAAATAAATCTTCGCCGAGCTGCGGTTTTTGTGATATAAGGGACACATGAAACGCTGGCTCGCCATCACGATCTTGCTGGCGGGTTTCCTGTTTGCATTACCCTGTACAGTTTATTGCGGCGCGTCGGCGCGCTCAATCGGCTCGGCACCGGCGAGAATTGCAGGCGCGGCGCCGATGCGAATGTTGGCATTCAGCGCGCCGGTTCGCGGGACGCTGATCGCGCTTAGGGGCCGGCCGTTGCCGGTGCGCGTAGCACGCGTGGCACCTGCGCGCGCGCCATCGAGGCGTGTCGCTGGGGGCTATTTCCCCGGAAGCGCGTGCTCCAGCAATCCTTCTTACTCGGGCTCGTTTTACTGTAGTTCCCAGTTCGGTTCGGTTTTCGGACATCGTCGGCCTATTTACGGCGGCGGGACGTTCGTGCCTATTTATTGGGGCTCGCCGCTCGGCAACGAGACAGAAACGGAAGCCCAGCCGACCGTGCCCGAGCCAGAGAGCTCGCTTGCGGGCCAAGTCCAGGCGTTGACGGACGAAGTTGAGTTGCTGCGTCAGGAACAGGAGGCGCGCC
>JBEKFI010000215.1:0-3008 GCA_050013395.1 Verrucomicrobiia bacterium
GGCGACGTCAAGGCCGCCCGTGGCTGCTTCGCGCAGGCGGCAGCGCTTTATCCCTTCGATCGCGTAGTGCGAAATCAAATGGGACGCATGCTCTTCTTGCAGCGCAAATATTCCGACGCGGTGGCCGAATACCAGAAAACTTTGAGCGTCGATCCGGAAGACCTCGAAGCCCACTACAACATGATGCTCTGCTATCGTGGCCTGAATAACGATGAACTCGCCAGCCGGGAAGAAAAACTCTATTTGCGTTTCAAATTCGATGAGGCGTCGCGAGAGATCACGGGACCGTTTGCGCTGAAACATCCCGAGGACAATAACGAGGCACAGCCCATCCATGAACATCTGTCGGTCGAGCTAGGGCCAGCGGAAGGCAGTAGGCAGAAGGCAGTAGGCAGTAAGCAATATGCGGAGGGCAGGAGGCAGAAGGCCGAAGTCAGCTGGCGGAGGGAAGAAGTAGCGAGAACGGCAAAGATGCCGGTCCCGCGAGGGGCGGGACAGGCACTACGGGAGGCGGGTCCAGGTGAGCAAACGTTCGCGCCGTCATGTTGGTCCCAGGGTTTGGGTCCTTGCCGCGTTAATCATCCTCGGTGCGGGCACAATCGTCAGCTTGCTCCGTGCGGTCGTCGCCGCCCCTGCGCCTGAACCATTCGCAACTTCGACTCCCGGAGGCGCCGTCCACTTCGTCGACATCACACGCCAGGCGGGAATCAACTTTATTCACAACAACGGCGCATTCGGCAAGAGATACTTGCCGGAAACGATGGGACCTGGATGCGCGTTCATCGACTACGACAACGATGGACTTCCCGACATTCTGCTGATCAACGGCAAAGACTTTCCTGGCCACAAATCCAAGCGCAGCACGATGAAGCTTTACCACAACAATGGCAACGGGACGTTCACCGACGTTACGGCGCGCGCGGGCCTGGACATCGAAATCTACGGCATGGGCGTGGCCATCGGAGACTACGACAACGACGGCTGGGACGACATCTACATCACCGGCCTCGGCGAAGCGCACCTCTTTCATAACGAACACAACGGGACGTTCAAGGACGTGACGAAAGCGGCGGGCGTGAACAACACCGGCTATGGCGCCAGCGCCGCCTGGGTGGATTACGACAAAGATGGCAAGCTCGACCTGTTCGTCACCAACTACGTGAAGTGGACGCAGGAGGGGGACATCTACTGCACGCTGGATGGCCAGCACAAATCCTACTGCCGGCCCGACGAGTATAAGGGCGACTCCTGCCGGCTCTATCACAACCTGGGCGGCGGGCGTTTTGAGGACGTCACCCAACGCGCCGGCCTTTACGATCCAACGTCAAAAGCTCTGGGCGTGGCGGTGATCGATTACGATCTGGACGGCTGGCCGGACCTCGCCGTCGCCAACGACACGCAGCCCAACAAACTCTACCGCAACAACCACAATGGGACTTTCACTGAGCAGGCCGTTCAGGCAGGTATCGCGTTCAGCGAAGACGGCATTGCGCGCGGCGCCATGGGCATCGATGCCGGTGATTTCGACCGCTCGGGCTTTCCCAGCCTTGCCATCGGAAATTTTTCCAACCAGATGATCGGCCTCTATCACAACGAGGGAAACCGCTTCTTCATCGACGAAGGGCCGTCGTCGGAGGTAGGCCGCGCCAGCCTGCTCTCGCTTTCCTTCGGACTGTTTTACTTTGATTACGACCTCGACGGCCTCGAAGACCTGTTCGTCGCCAACGGCCATATCGAGCCGGAGATCGCAAGAATCCAGCATCAAGTGACTTACGCCGAGTTGCCGCTGCTCTTTCACGATGAGGGACGCGGGCACTTCAAGGAGATGGGCAAGCAACTGGGTTTCACGCGTGCGGTCGTGGGCCGCGGTGCTGCCTACGCCGACATCGACAACGACGGCGCGCCCGATGTTTTGTTGACCACCAACGGCGGCCCGGCCTATCTGTATCGGAATGTGGGCGGCAGCGGAAACAACGCGATCCGCATCAAGACTGTGGGCACTCGGACAAACCGCGATGGCATTGGCGCGGTGGTGCGCGTTCACGCGGCCAACGGCGACAACTGGCAAACCGTCCATTCCGGCTCGAGCTACTGCTCGCAGAGCGAACTGACCCTCACCTTCGGGCTGGGCAAAGCAACCCAGGCCGAACCGGTCGAAATCATTTGGTCCAGCGGCCAACACGATACCCTCAGAAACCCCAAGGCCAACGCGACTTATACCATTGAAGAAGGCGGGAAGATTCTGTCCGCGAAGCCGTTCAAGCGGTGAAGCCGTTCGCATCGCTCAGCCGGTCTCCGGAGCGCGCAGCATCGATTCCGCCCAAGCTCTGACTTTCCGGACACAATCAAGCGCCCAGGAACGGTCAAAATCGTGCAAGGGCTGGGTAAGAAGTTCCGCGTACCGGAATACCGTTGCAAAAGGGGTCAGCCGGTCGGTTTCTTCCAGCTGTTCCGGGAACGCAATTTTGTTTTCTCGCAGGAGATCGACCAACTCTGTCAGATCATGGATGCGGGGAAATGGAACCGAACGATGGGCGAGCACCTCCTTGATCAACTTGTCCACTGCTTGTTGCGCATGGAAGCCGATGATTTCATCCGCGCAGTCTGGATCGGGGGCGAGTTTTTCAACCGCGAATTCATCGGCTTTCGCTTTGCGCAGCAGGACGTCAACGGGTTGGGGTAGTTGCATGAAATACCCGGCCCTCATGGGCCGCCTCGTATAGAACCGTGTTTGGTGTATCCGCCCACCTGTCAAAAGTCTCCTGGCTTACCACAATGACATCTGCGGCAACCCGAACGGGGCGAATCGCTCGGCGAAGACGCACCATCTCGCCCCACTGATCTGTTACTGTCGGCTCGACAACCAAAATGTCGAGATCGCTGTTGCGCGTCGTCTCCCCACGCGCCGCGGAGCCAAAGACGATGATCGTAGCACCGGGCGCGGCTTGGCGCAGCAGTTCCACCGCCTCGGCTATGGTCTTTTCATCTATGGTGCGACTTTCGGTCAC
>JBEKFI010000216.1:0-2992 GCA_050013395.1 Verrucomicrobiia bacterium
ACCCGAGAACAGTGTCGTTCGCACCATCGACTAAGTGGAAGGTCAGGAAGCTCTATGCCCTAGGCGGCCGCCCGTGGCGTTGCCGGCAATGCTCCGAAACTCACCTATGCGACGCGCCAGGCGATTCTTCGGCACTGGCTGCTTATTAAGCGTATCCATCCGGTGAGGGCCCTTCGTACTGTGAGTTACTTACACTCAGTGCGCGGGCTTTGGATGCCGTGGATCGCGATGTGCGTTCGGTTAAATCGGACGGGGCCTACCTATGACCTTTTTGTTCTCTAAGGACTCTTTGGATGGTACGCGTGACGTCCTCGAACTTGCCTATGATCCCGCGGGACTTGAGCCACTCATGGATTTTATCGTTACGGACTTTCGCTCTCTCGGTAATTTCTTTGTCGGGCCATAGATCTGCAATTGCCGAGGTGACATTATTCCAAAGTGCTGATTTTCTTTTGCGTGGGGATGATTGCGTTGCGGCGTGTTGAAGTTGCAAGCAAAATTCAACGACGTCCCTGCGGCAGACTTCAATGCTTTCGCCATGTGAATGAAATGCTTCCTGTCCAGCAATAACCGACACGAGCCACTCCGGCGACGAAACCGTTCTACTCTTCACCTTCAGATTATTTACGGCCTTCCGTACTAGTTCGAGCGCCTTCTCTCGATAACAGTTTAGCGTCGCTTCCACATAGGCGACCGCGGCATCGCGCGAAATCCAATCCGAATCTTCATTAATCATGGCTGCAACTTCAGACTTAGGGTTGCGCAGACGTCGCCCCCAAACATGTGCATCTCCGCCTATTCATATGTCGTCCAGCTTTATGTCGCAACCGGCTCGAACGACCGAAAGTCCAACACACGCGACAGACGCGACATGACGCGACATGTCGGGAGTTGTCAGATGCATTTGTGCAGCTCAGCAGGTAAGTCAATCGCTTCCAACACACGGAGCGAAAACTCATGACTACGAAAAAAGCAAAGATCAAGACCGCGGCGAAGCGCAACCGCACGGTGCCGGCCAGGGAATATCGCAAGGCGCCGAAGCGAAACAGCCCGATCCCGGCTCACGACGCAACGGCGGACATTCGCAATAGCAACGCCTGGACAATATCCGTTGAAGCCGGGGAAACCGCCTACATTGCCGACAACGTGTCTCTCTACGTCGTCATCCAAAACCGCGGTCCCGGAATAATCGGCGTTCCCATCCGCAACGACGCGCTTCAGAAAATCGTTCCCGGCGGCCTTTGGGTAGTGCGCGTCGGTGGCGCGCTCAGCGTCGTGAACGTGTCAAGCGCTTCGGCGCTCGTTCAAATCGACTTCCTGCCCAAGTTCAAATAGTTCGAAGGTATGGGGGGGCAGCTCGAGAGAGCTGTCCCCCATTCCGATTCTGCAACGGCCTATCAGGCGGCAGCACGGCGTCCGGCATGCCAGCTCCAAGGTAGGAGGTCTCCTATCCGTTTCGCCGGGTAATCCGGCATTCGCGCCAGGACATCGGCGAGCCAGGCTTGCGGATCAACGTCGTTGAGCTTGGCGGTGGCGATGAGCGTGTAGAGGGCGGCCGCCCGTCGGCCGCCTTCGTCGGAGCCGGCGAAGGTCCAGTTGCGGCGCCCGACCGCGATGGCACGCAGCTCGCGCTCTGCAGCGTTATTTGACATGCACAGGCGGCCGTCGTCGAGGAAGCGGGTCAGCGCAGCCCAGCGCTTGAGGCTGTAGTCGATGGCCTTGCCAGTCTCGCTGCTCTTGGACACCTTGGCGCGCTGCTCACGCAACCAGCTCTCTAACGCGGTGACGAGCGGCCGGCTGCGCTCGGTGCGCACGCCCACTCGCTGCGGCGGCGTCAGGCCGTTGATCTCGCGCTCAATGGCAAACAGCACATCGATGCGCGTAACCGCCTCACTGGCGATCGGCGCCTGGTTGATCCTGGCCAGATCGAAGAACTTGCGCCGCGCATGGGCCCAACAGGCGGCCTCGATGACTGGGCCGCCCTTGCGGTCGGCCTCGTAGAGGCGATTGAACCCGGCATAGGCGTCCGCCTGCATCAATCCGGCATAGCCGGCCAAATGCTGCTCGGGATGCTCGCCACCACGATCGCGGGAATAGAAGAGCACCGCTGCCGGCGGATCAGGGCCGGCAAAGGGCCGGTCGTCGCGCACATAGGTCCACAATCGGCCAGTGCGGGTCTTGCCCTTGGCCAGCACCGGCACGGTGGTGTCGTCGGCATGGATGCGTTCAGCGGCGAAGACATGGGTGCCGATCTCCGTCACCAGCGGCATCAGCGTCGCCGCTGCCGCGCCCACCCAGTCGGCCAGCGTCGACACCTCGAGATCAACGCCTTCCCGGGCATACACGGCGCTTTGGCGGTTGAGCGGCAGATGCAGGCCGTACTTGGAAAACAGGATATGGGCGAGCAGCTTCGGCCCGGCGCGTCCGCGCGCGATCGGGTGCGAGGGGGCGGGCGGCTGGGTGATAGCTTCGCAGGTCCGGCAGGAGAACTTCTCACGGATATGCTGGATCACTTTCCACTGGCGCGGAACGAGCTCCAGCGTCTCGGTCACGTCCTCACCGATCTTGCGCAATGTCGTTCCGCCGCAACACGGGCACGCTGACGGAGCCGGATAGACGATGCGCTCGCGCGGCAGATGCTCCGGCAGCGGACGGCGAGCCGGCCGGCGCCGTTCGAACGACGGCACCGTCATCTTCTCGCTCGCCGCCGCGGCTGCTATTTGAGCCGTCGTGTCCGCTTGCGCCGCATCCGCCTCCAAATCGGCGAGTTGAAGCTCAAGCTGATCGAGCAGCGCACCACGTTCCGAGGATTGGCCGAACCGATCGTGTCGCAGCTTCCTGATCGTGAACTTGAGCTTCTCGATCAACAGCGCCCGGTATTGTGCCTCGCTCTCCGCCGCCGTGGCTCGCAGTTCAGCCGCACTCAGCGCCTGGCGCTGCGCGACGATGAGCGCATGCGCGCTCGCAAGGTCGGTCGGAAGCGAATCATCAA
>JBEKFI010000217.1:0-2986 GCA_050013395.1 Verrucomicrobiia bacterium
GAGCGGCACTGTATTCCTGGCCGCCCCGTGAATATCCGCCAGCACCGGGTAAAGCGAATAGCTGGGGTGGAAGTATTGGACAACGTGCTGCCGGCATCTTGCCGGCAGTTCTGAATGAAGTTTGATCTTCCGGAGGGACGCCGGAAGCACGTTGGCTGGCTCCACAAAGCACCGCGTCGCCAGCGCCAGCAATTCATCCGAGCCGTTGCCGACGATGATATTGTCCGCGTGGCAGCCGTGCAGTTTCGCCAGCTTCTCGCGCAACGGCTGTGCCGTCGGGCTTGGATACAGCCGCAACCGCCCGTCCACCGCCGCCTTGACCACCGCCAGCACCGCCGGCGACGGCGGATACGGGTTCTCGTTAGTGTTGAGTTTGATCACTCCCTTGATTTTCGGCTGCTCGCCATAAACGTAAGCGTGCAACTCGCGCACGAGCGGACGGATCAGATTCTTGGGACTGCGTGAAGACATACAAAGAATGCGGTCAAATGCCCAATCGCTCGGCCAGCCGGTCGAGAACAACGTCCAACTCCGCTGAACCCAACTCGCCCAGTTTGCGCTCCAATTTGACCGAGGCAAGGGTCGCCACCCGCTGGACGTCAAACGCGCCTTCCTCGTCCAGAAAAGATTTCTGAATGGGAACCTCCCAGCGATTGCCGCGCCGCGACGTGGTATGGGCGACGACCGTGAAGACATCCAGTTCGTCGCCCTTGGGCGGGCGTGTGAGGATGAGACAGGGACGGACTTTGGCGGCCATGCCGAGGTCAACCATCCAGACTTCACCGGGTTTTGCGGCGGGCATTCTTGGCCTCCTGTTTGTCCATGTCCTGAAACATCGCGCCGGCGGACTCGTGCAGGAACAGCAGCTCGTCCTGTTCTTCGAGTTCCCGCAACCGGCGGCGGACGGCGGAACGCTCCTCCGTCGTCAGCTTGGGCAATTCTTTGATGATTTCCACCGCGCTCATGGTGCAAATCTAACGTTCCCGCAATTCACTGGCAAGCGGGGTTTCGGCTGCGCTAACCGAAATTTCTCTACGGGAAGGGGAAACTGACTTTTTTGAAGCTTGATCGGCGCGCAAGCCGCACCGTTTCAAGGACCGCTGAGTTAAAAACCGCTGTAGTATAGACCCCGCCTCTTCCCAGCGCGCCGTTACTGAGTAAGATCGGTGGCTGTCATGTTCTTGAAGTGCAACCGACGGTTCAAAGACGGCAAGGAACATCGTTACTGGAGCATCGTCGAGAGTCGGCGTTGCGCGGGTGGCCAGGTGGTGCAGCGTTCGGTGTTGTATTTGGGCGAGATCAACGACAGTCAGCGCCAGAGTTGGTGCCGGACTATCGAAGCGTTCGATCCTCAAGGGGATCGCACCCTGCCATTGGCGCTGTTTCCCGCAGACCGACCCATGCCCGAACATGCCGCCGGCTTTGGCGTGCAGGTCCGGTTGGACCCGATGGAACTGCATCGGCCTGGCCACTGGGGCGACTGCTGGCTGGCGTGCCAGCTTTACGAACAACTGGGGCTGGATTGCTTTTGGGCCAAGCGTCTGCCGGACAGCCGCGAGGGAACAGGCTGGCGGCACATTTTGCAAACGCTGGTGTGCTATCGGCTGCTGGATCCGGGCAGCGAGTGGCGTCTGCACCGGCTGTGGTTTGAACAGAGCGCCATGGGCGATCGGCTCGGGCGTGATTTTTCGCTGGTGGAAAAGAATGCGCTTTACCGCACGCTGGACCGGCTGCTGGAACACAAACCGGCGCTCTTTTCCCATTTGCAGGAGCGTTGGCGCGATCTGTTCGGCGCGAAGTTCGACGTGCTGCTCTACGATCTGACTCGCCCCGTGAGATAATGACTGTGCGAACTCTCCTGACGTGCCGACTGCTATCTCACGGGCGAGCACCTGCTTTGAGAGCGTCCCGCCCGAGGATGAAAACGACAAACGCCGTTTCGGCTACAGTCGCGACAAACGCAAACGGCCCGACTGCGTTCAAGGGGTCATCGCGCTGATCGTCACCCCGGAAGGCTTCCCGCTGGCCTACGAAGTGATGCCCGGCAACACCGCCGACAAAACCACGCTCAAAGACTTCCTCCAGAAGATCGAAGATCAGTATGGCAAGGCTCAACGCATCTGGGTGATGGATCGGGGCATTGCAGCGTGCTTCAATCGCACTCGCCAGTAAGCTGCGTGTTGATGGCAATTCAAGGAATTGAGACATTGATTGAGAGGTCGAAGGAAACGTCCAGCATTCTGGGCTTGATTGGTGAATTTTGTCGCCTGGTGCAACTCAAAGACCCGAATAATGGAGTCAGCGAAGCAATCTGCAAAATCGAAGGTCTGCTTCCCGGCGTCGATTCGAGCATTACGAGGGGGAGGCTGTTGATTCAGCTCAGTATCCTTTACGAGAGTCGGGGCAAAACAGACGATTTGAACCAAGCAGTGCGTCTGTTGAACGACTCAAAGACAACTGACGTCGGTCACACCATGAATCAGTTAATTGAGGAACGATTGTATGCCATACAGGCGAAGCTGAATGATATGAGTGTTTGAAGTCTTTCACACCTTTGCGTAAACCTCCGCGCCTTTTTCCACGAACTCCTTCGACTTGGCTTCCATGCCTTTCTTGAGCGCCTCCTCTTCGGCGATGCCTTGTTCGGCGGCGTATTTGCGGAAATTTTCATCGGACATTCATCCGCACCAACCCCCGGCATCCCCGCCGTGTCAGTTGGCGACGATCTCAACCACGCTGACCGCGTAGGGCGGCAATTCGATCGTCAGGTTCCGCGCATAGGGCATTGTCGTCTCCACGGGTTGTATCCTGTCCGGATGCTCCATGGACGGAGCGTCGGTCAATCCGGCGCTCACAGTCCAGAATTTCACCGCGGCCTTTTCCGGCACGGGGATCGGCCCCTATCACCACCGGTTTCCCGCGAAGAGACGGGCGATCCCTCTCTTCGATGGACGCAAAGAAGGCGTCCATATCCACATGCACGATG
>JBEKFI010000218.1:0-2974 GCA_050013395.1 Verrucomicrobiia bacterium
ATGAGAGCTCGGGTCTCGCGTGCGGCCTTGCAGAGGCATTCCTCGTCCAAAGGCTTCAAGGTGTGCATGCTGATGATACGGCACGAAATCCCTCGGGCCTCCAGTTCCGACCCCGCAGAGAGGGCGGGAGAAACGGTCTCTCCGGTTGCGATAAAGGTGAGATCCGTCCCCTCCCTCACAGTGATCCCCTTCCCGATCCTGAAATCTGAATCAGGGTTGTGAAGGTCGAACACAGGGCGTTTTCCGAACCGCAGGTAGAGGGGGCGGGGGTGGCAAACTGCGGCCCGGACCGCTCCCTGTGTTTCGAAGTTATCCGCCGGCGCGACGATGTCAACATTGTTGATCGCACGCAGAACCGCAAAATCGTGTAAGGAATGATGTGTTGACCCCAATGCGCCGTAGCTGACGCCGGCACTGATTCCGACGAGTTTCACGGGATGGTCGGAATAGGCGACGTCATTCTTGATTTGCTCCAGCGCCCGCGCGGTTAGAAAGCATGCTGGAGACACGGCGAAAACCTTTTTCCCCGCCGAAGCCAGGCCGGCGGCGATTCCCACCATGTTTTGCTCGGCGATTCCGACCTCAATGAGTTGTTCAGGAAGCAACTCTCCAAAGCGGGTTAGCTTCCCTGAACCTCTCGAATCGCTGGTCACGACCAGAATATCTCTGTCGCGCTGGGCCAGTTCCAGCAAGGTCTCCGCGAACACCTCGAGGTTGGCTTTAGCCGGTTTCATCGTTCGACCCACGGCTCGCCTCTCAACTGTATCTCGGCATCCTCAAGCTCCCGTATGGCCAGAGTGTACTCATCATCGTTGGGAACGCGATGGTGCCATGCGGCCACATTCTCCATAAAGCTTATGCCTTTCCCCTTGGTGGTGCGGGCAAGAATCAAGCTGGGCCTTTCCTTTTCAAAAGGGATCTCCCTTAAAACGCTTCTCAATTCAGCTACGTTGTTCCCATCAACGGTCCTTACCGCATAACCAAAGGCGCGAAACTTATCCTCCAGAGGTTCGAGAGGATAAACCCGCTCCGTGGCCCCCGTGATCTGAAAACCGTTCCTGTCGACCAGGGCGACGAGATTGTCCAGCCCATAATTGACGGCGCTGATCGAGGCTTCCCAATTGGATCCTTCGGCGAGCTCCCCATCTCCCAATAGGACATAGACCTTATAAGAACGCCCGTCCTTTTTCCCAGCCAGCGCTTGGCCCACGGCGAACGACAGGCCATGGCCCAAGACGCCCGTATTATGTTCGATGCCTGGGACCTTGCGCGTTGGGTGGCCGACAAAATGCGACTTATACTTTGAGAGCGTCTTGAGTTCTTCTTCGGAGAAGAACCCCTTATCCGCCAGGACAACGTAGAGTGCTTCGACACTGTGCCCTTTGCTCTGCACGTAACGATCGCGCTCCGGGCTGCCAAAATTCTCGGGTCGCACGTTCATCGCGGCGTTGTAAAGGACGTTCAGAATATCCACGCAGGACAGGCTCCCGCCCGTATGGCCGGCTTGGGCGCTGCGGATGACGGTCAGGATCTTCTTTCTGTATTCAATCGACTTCAAGCGCAAGGCATGGTCGGAAAGCATTGATGATTCACCTGCACCGAAGGCTCCGACGATCATAGATACAGGTCGTGGACGTGCAAGACAGTGGGCGCAAACGTGCTCCCGAATTACTCGCCATCTTCGGGCCGCTCGTGGTAATAGACCTCCCAACCGAGATAGGTCTCGAACGCTTCCGCAAGAACCGCGGCGGTATGGGACTTGTTCATGGCGGCGTGGTGCTCGAAGCCATGGCGGCAGATGTAACGCATCAAGCTCTGGAGCTTGGGAACTTCCACCACCGCCCTGGTTCCAAATGTTCTCAGCTCATCATCTGTAAACCGCCCTTCTCCAACATAGGCGCGTAGAATTCCACAGACGTCGTCACTACTCACCCGTCCGTAAGTTAGAGGGCCGGCAGGGGTTCGCCCCTCTAAAGCGCCGAACGTGTTCTCTTCTCCTACCACGGTCCCCAGTATGGGCGCCGTGCTGATTTTGACCTCGGGAACAAAACTCTTGGCCCAGTTCCCGCAATGGAAGAAAACACATTTATTCAAGTCGCCCCCATAATTGTTGTTCCAATCCACCAACGCGCTGGGGCTGTCAGAAGCGAGTTGCATGGCGTACATGGTCAGCACGCCGGTGACGTCAACCTCGCAGGCGCTAGGCATCATCTTGTCACTCATCATACTCATGACGGTGCAGGAGTTTACGCCGTAGTTCTTTTGTATGGAAGTCCAGCACTGAATAGCCGTCGCGTCGATTTGGTTTTCGGCCATCCAATCGGAAATGATTACGCTCAGTTTCGCCATCAAGACCAGTGACGGAGGCGGCGCGTCCCCGGTTTGTGCGTAGGAATGGATCTCTGCGAGCTTTGTTTGCACTCGCGGATCTTTGTCCTCCAGTTTCTGCGCCAGGCCGATTATCTCGGAGAGGTCAACCGTGACAACACTGATCCCGGCATCTTCCAGCAGTTTTTCGCTGTATCGCACGGTGTTGAATGCCGTAGGCCTGGCTCCAATCGCACCTAAGCGGGCGGAGCGCACGCCTTTTACCACACGACAGACTCTCACGAACTTCAACAGATCCGCCTTGAAGCTGGCATCTTGCGGGCTCACCACGTGTTTTTCAGTCAACGAATATGGGATTCCGTACTGGCGCAGGTTGTTGCACACGGAGATCTTTCCGCAAAACGCATCACGCCTTCTTTCAACGTGGAGATTTTGCAGGTCGTCGGGGTAGGCGTGTACCAAAACGGGAACCTCAAGCCGGCTAAGCCTCAGTGCATCGGCCACCCCTCGTTCGTCGCCAAAGTTGGGCAGGCAGACAAGCACGCCATCAATTTCGCCGGCGTGTTGGCGAAACAGTTCGGCGCACTTGCGGGCGTCGGCATGGATTTCGACGCCGCCGAGTTTGCTGTCCTTTTGACCGAGTTGG
>JBEKFI010000219.1:0-2944 GCA_050013395.1 Verrucomicrobiia bacterium
ATTCTGATCTACATGGTTGCTTGGATGTATCATGCGATCTTCGGGACTCTCGGTGGTAACGCTTAGTCTCAAATGAGGATACTAGCACCCAACCAGTCAGTGGAGCGAACTGGCGGCCCGCTGCGCGGCTCGCCAGTCGCTCACTTCTACCGTAGGCAAAAACGAGGAAATATCATGAACGAGATTCTTTCCCGATGCGGTTACCGTTGCGATCTATGCCTTGCTTACCGCCCTAACGTCGAGGCGAACCCATCCAACCAACAGACCCTCAGCGATGGTTGGCACAAGTACTTCGGCTTCCGCATCCCCGCGGAACAGATCATCTGCGATGGATGCATGGCCGAAAAACCTTGCCTTATCGACAAGGCGTGCCCCGTCAGGCCTTGTGTCCTCGAAAGGGGATTGGCCAACTGCGCCGAGTGCCCCGACTACATCTGCGAGAAGCTTTCCGACCGCCTCGTTGTGTACGAGCAGTTGGCCGCGACAATCCCACATCCGGTCCCTACAGAAGATCGAGCACGCTTTATCGCACCATATGAGAACAAGGCCCGCCTCGACCGCCTCAGGCGGCCATCCTGATGCCAACCCCTAGCCCGAATGGTCAGCAAGGATTCCATGCTGCCTAACCAAGCCGGATGCACCGAACCCCGCGAGAGCGCGGTGGTACCAAATTGGACACCACTGGCGCGGGGTAGGTGATCCTTGTCGTTCGTATCGGTGATCTTCTGCGGTCACACAACCGGCGATTACGATGTTTTGCCCTGCTCCAATTCCAAGAGGCGTTTCTTCATGTGCAGGCCGCCGCTGTACCCGCCGAGCGAGCCATCAGAAGCCACCACACGGTGACAGGGGACGAGGATGGGCACCGGGTTGGCAGCGCACGCTGCACCCACAGCGCGCGCGGCGCGAGGCTTGCCGATTTTCTGCGCCACCCAGGCGTATGAACGTGTTTGCCCGCGTGGAATGGTTCGGAGAACCAGCCAGACTTTTCGCTGGAACGGTGCGCCTGCGGAAAGATCGAGCGGCGCCGTAAACCGCACGGGCTTGCCTGACGCGTAAGCTTGGAGTTGCCGGATCAACTTGCCGAGTGAACGTCTTGCCCGCTGTTGGTCCACGGCGGCAGGCGACGCGCCTGCCCTACAAAAGACGATGCGACAGACGCCGCGCGATGTGAAATCAACCCGTAACGACCCCAGCTTCGTCGGGATCGTTACCGCATTTATCGTATGACTGCGTAGAGCACCCACAACGCGATCAACGATAAGCCGAGCCACATGAAAAAGCGATTCCTGGTTTGCCGTTGGACATGCTTGAGCGGCCTGTAGGTCTTGATGCTGCCCGCACTGAGATAGTGCGCCAGCTTTTCTTCCGGCTTGGTCGTGCAATCGATCTGCGTCTGCGCCTTCGCTTCTGCTGGTGCCGCTGTCTCTTTCTCGATTCCCGCGAACAAATCTGGCTCCGCCTTCCGAGAAAATGCGATCGCCTCCGCTTCCAAATCTTTGAGTGGCTCAGTCGGGATATCGAACAAGTCCCGCCTGGTGCGAGTTGACAGTGCGGGAGATCTCTCCCCCGGGGGCCTGAGCACGTCTTTGATGAACTTCATTGCCTTTTCCGCTGATGAAGCTGACCGTGCAGCGGACGAAGTGCCGACGAGCGGAGCAAACCCGTTAGTGGGATTTTCAACCGACATCTGTCGGAGTTGCTTTTGGAGTGAAGCGATCTGGCGATCCAGTTCCTCGACGGCGCGATCAACGGGAGTCGAACGTTTGCGCCAAAATGCCATAGCTACCTCCGCGTCAGTGTTTGACCGCCAACAAAATGATCAACCAGATTGTGCCCGCAATGATCAGCGGGGCCGAAGCCGCTGCGCCGATGCGCGCAAAGCGAATCATCTCCTGCCAATCAAACGTCTTGGACGAAGCGGCAGCCAGCGGTTCGGTTTGCTGGCCGGCAGCGGGATTCAGGCAATCGAGCTTGGTGCGGGCACGGTTATATTCCAGACGCGAGTTCTCGACGATTCCCAACGCCTTGCTGAGTTCGGAGCGGACGTTGGCGCTGTTCCATTCTTCGTCATTGAGAGCCTGGAGTTGCTCCAGGTAATCGCGGAATGCGTCCTGCGTGTTGCCGCAAATCTCGGCCAAACGCTGCGCTTGAATCTGTTCCCGCTCGAGCGTGACCAAGCCGCGCGTGAGATTGTCGATCATCTCCGCTTTGCCGCGGCTGTACTCTTCCTGTTTGCGGCGCAGTTCCTCCAGTTCAGCCTTCTGGCGCTCGAGTTCGTCCTGCTGGCGACGGAGCGCCAACAATTGCTCACGCGCTTGTTCGAGCTTCCAATCGACTTCCTCCTTGTGCGGTGGTGTGTCAACGAGAGACGGACCGACTCCGTTGCCGGATCCGGGCACAATGGTTGTAGTGGTACTTCCCCCTTGCTTCATGAAAAGACCTCCTTGTTGGAGGCTGACGATAACAAAAGGAGCGGAAAAGTAAAGCCTGTTCGCTGACGGGCGCATCTGGACACTACCACCATAGCCAGCGTCGGGCGTTTTGCAGGACTGTAGGTGGGGGCAGACCGCCGGGCTGCCCGTCCCCGAAAAACGCGGCGCGCCCGGCGGTCGCGCCCTGCCTCGCACAACACCAGTACGTTCGGTGTTCGGTGGGTTACGGTGGTGGTGCTCAGATACGCCCTTCGCTGACCCGCATATTTGACACGCCCGTGTGCAATATGCGCCCGCAGGGCCGACAATTCGGCGAAAGTTGCCGAATTGTCGGGGCAGCCCCGACGCACAGAGTGTGTCGGCCTCGGGAGCGCCGCGCTCCCAAGGTGGATATTTCACGACTACCTTCTGGCAGGTGTGAAATATCCAGGCTAACCGCTACAGTTCCAGAGATTCGACTCGTTTAAGTGCCAGCGACATCGGCACGGTGGTCGCCACAAGGCTGATGA
>JBEKFI010000220.1:0-2923 GCA_050013395.1 Verrucomicrobiia bacterium
TGCCTACAACAGCGTTGCCGCTTGGCTCGAGGGTAATGGCCCGATGCCGCAAGGGATCGATACGGTTAAAGGTCTCGACGAGAACCTTCGACTTCAGGACCACCTGGCGCAGAAACTTAAAGCGCTCCGGCACCTGCACGGTGCGCTGGACCTCGAAACAATAGAAGCACGTCCGGTCTTTGACGGAGATGAGCTCAAGGACTTGGAAGCCGATAACAGGAACCGGGCGAAAGACATTATTGAGGACTTCATGATCGCCGCCAACGGCGTTACCGCACGATACCTCGCGTCCAAAGAGTTCCCGTCGCTGCGGCGCGTGGTTCGCACACCCAAACGCTGGGACCGGATCATCGAGCTTGCCGCAGAGCGGGGCTCAACGTTGCCCAAGGAACCCGACGCAAAGGCCCTGGAGCAATTCCTAGTATCGGCGAAAGCCGCTGATCCTCTCCGCTTTCCTGATCTCTGTCTCAGCGTCGTCAAACTCCTGGGTCCGGGTGAGTACGTCGCCCAGCTTCCGGGAGGCAGTGTCGCCGGGCACTTCGGTCTTGCGGTCAAGGACTATGCTCACTCCACCGCCCCGAACCGCAGATACCCCGATCTGATTACCCAGCGGTTGCTGAAAGCGGCAATGGAGGGACGTGCCCGGCCCTACGAGAATGACGAATTGGCAGCGCTGGCCAAGCACTGCACCGAAGAGGAAGACGCAGCGAAAAAAGTGGAACGGCAGGTCACAAAATCCGCGGCAGCGATTCTGCTGGAATCAAGGATCGGAGAGCAGTTCGAAGCCATTGTCACCGGCGCATCGGACAAAGGCACGTGGGTTCGTCTTCTGCATCCGCCCATTGAAGGAAGACTGGAGAGCGGTTCTGAAGGCCTGGACGTCGGCCACCGGGTCCGCGTGCAACTGGTCCGCACGGATGTGGAGCGCGGATATATCGACTTTAAGAGAGTGGCGTAAGGAGCGGCGGATTGCCGAATGACGAAGGCGTCATCCATGAAACCAGATAGCCCACGCATCCGGACAATCAGCGGTGGCTCGTCGAGCATCAAGTTCGCGCTGTACCAGGTTGGCGAACCGCTGGAGCGGAGGCTTTATGGAAAGGTTGACCGCATCGGCCTGAGCGGGACGAATCTGACGTTCAACGACCCGACCGGGAATCAGCAGGACAGTCGCAGCTTCGCCGACGCCGATCACCGGTCGGCGGCGAAGTTCCTGATTGATTGGCTCGAAGAGCAGAATGGTTTCGCTTCGGTCCGAGCGGTGGGACACCGCGTGGTCCACGGCATGCAACACACGGCGCCCGAGCTGGTCACCCAGGAATTGTTGGATGAACTGGATCGCATTAGGCCATACGACCCGGATCATCTGCCCGGGGAAATTGAACTGATCGAGGCGTTGCGCCAGCGTGATCCGAAATTGCCCCAGGTGGCCTGCTTCGACACGGCGTTCCACCGCACCATGCCGCGGGTCGCAAGGCTGCTTCCGATTCCGCGACGCTTCGACGCAAAAGGAGTTCAGCGCTACGGGTTCCACGGTCTGTCCTATGCGTATCTGATGGAAGAAGTCGCTCGTGTGGCAGGCGCGAAAGCGGCCCAAGGACGCGTGATTCTGGCTCACCTGGGCAATGGGGCCAGCTTGGCGGCGGTGCCGTTGGTCAGTTGGATCGTCGGGGCACTGGAAGGCGCCATCGTGGTGGGCGGTCTGAGCGCGATTGGGGTCGGCTTATACAGCTTGGGCATCCCCAAGGAGAGCATATTGTGGTACGAGATAGCGCTCAAGACCGGCAGGTTTGTCCTGATTGCCCACGGCTCGATGGATGACACAACCCGTGCCAAAGGAATCCTCAACCGCACCAAGCCGGAGAGATTTGAGCACCATCAGTCAACGTACCAACTCTGCGAGTCGAATTAGTGAGGAGACAATTATGACAGATATGATGAGTTGCGAGATTCGGCTGGTTTCCCGCCCCAACGGGCTTCCAACCGCAGCTAACTTTACCCTGGCGCGGACCGAACTGGAGCCACTGCAAGATCAGGAGGTGCTGGTTCGTAACCTCTTTATGTCGGTGGACCCATACATGCGTGGTCGCATGAACGACGGGAAATCGTATGTTCCGCCGTTCGAGTTAGGCAAACCGCTCGACGGCGGCGCAGTCGGCGAGGTCATCGAGTCGCGCGCTAAGGAATTCAAGCCGGGCGATGCCGTCACTTCCAACTTTGGTTGGCGGGAATACTTCAGTGCTTCGCCGAGAGAGCTGCATCCGGTTAGCCGCGAGGTTCAGCCGCTCTCCGTTTACCTTGGTGCCCTCGGCATGACGGGCATGACCGCTTGGGTCGGGTTGAATTTGGTGGAGGTCAAAGCCGGCGACGTCATTTTTATTTCGGGAGCCGCCGGTGCCGTCGGCAGTGTGGCCGGGCAACTCGCGAAATTGCGCGGGTGTCGTGTTATCGGATCAGCCGGTTCGGCGGAAAAGGTGAAGTTTCTGCGAGAAGAATGCGGATTTGATATCGCCTTCAATTACAAAGTCGGTCCCGTACTCGGACAACTGAATCTGGAGGCGCCGGACGGGATCGATGTTTATTTCGATAATGTAGGAGGCGAGGCGCTCGAAGCGGCGCTCTCGGCTTTGCGTGTGCATGGCCGGATCATCGCCTGTGGCGGCATCTCCGTGTATAACGCAGAAAAGCCGCGCCCCGGTCCTCCCAATCTATTCAACATCATCACCAAACGGCTCACCATGAAGGGGCTCATAGTTCGGGATTGGCTGGACCGTCAAGCCGAGTTCGAAAAGGAAGTGGGGGGCTATTTCAAAGCTGGCAAGGTGAAGCACAAGGAAACGGTCGTGAAAGGAATCGGCAAAGCAGTGGGCGCTTTCATCGGTCTTTTCCAAGGGCAAAACGTGGGCAAGATGGTGGTGAAGTT
>JBEKFI010000221.1:0-2872 GCA_050013395.1 Verrucomicrobiia bacterium
GTGCGCCAGATTATTGAAGCAGGCGATGCCCAAGGGTTGGGGCGACTGTTGCATCAAGGTTGGGAAGCGAAACGGAAACTGGCGCATTCGATCAGCAACCGCGAGATGGATGAGATTTACGAGCGCGCCGTGAAAGCGGGAGCGCTCGGCGGGAAAATCTCCGGCGCTGGCGGTGGTGGGTTCTTCCTGCTGTGCGTGCCGAGCGATAAGCGCCAAGCGGTGCGGCATGCGCTCTCCAACCTGCGCGAGATGCCGTTTCGGCTCGAACGCGGCGGCAGCCGGGTTGTGTTCAACATGCAACGGTATTAGAACCACGAAGGACACGAAGTCCATGAAGACTTCGTGCTCTTCGTGAGCTTCGTGGTGATAAAATTATGGTAAAAGCCTCGGAATATGCGCGGAAGTACGTTGACGTACTGAAAGCGGTTTTGGATCGGCTGCCACTCGATGCAGTGGATCGCACGGTGGAAGCCATTGAGGCGGCGCACACGGCCGTGAAACAGATTTTTGTCATTGGCAACGGCGGCAGCGCGGCGACGGCGTCGCACATGATGAACGATCTGTGCAAAGGCACGCTGGGCCACAACCCCGACAAGGAAGGCTCGTCGGGGTGGAAGCGTTTCCGCGTTATCGCGCTCACCGATAACGTCTCGCTAATGACCGCGTGGGCCAACGACACCGACTACAACCACATCTTCAGCGAGCCGCTGAAGAACCTGGCACAGGCTGGCGACCTGCTTGTCGCGATCTCGGCGTCCGGTAATTCGCCGAACGTCCTCGCTGCCGTTGAGGCCGCGAAGCAAATAGGCGTTCGCGTGGTCGGCTTGACCGGTTTCGGTGGCGGCGAACTGGCGAAGCTGGCTGACGTGGCGTTTATTGTTCCATCCGATGGCTACGGTCCTGTCGAAGATGTTCATATGATCCTGGATCACATCATCACCGGTTACCTGTACGAGAAGCTGAAAGGAGAGAATCGTCAAAACCGTTAGAAAGGTTAAAACCGTTAAAGGGTGGATCGAGCCACTGTTGGCGCGTCCCCACCTTTTTCCGGTTTTAACGATTTTAACCTTCCTCACCGCATGAGCAAGGGACGCGCACTCATCACCGGGGGAGCAGGGTTCATCGGATCGCACACAGCGGAGGAACTGCTGCGCGCAGGCTACGACGTGCGCGTGTTGGACAGTCTCACGACGCCCGTGCATGCCTCCACCAGCGAATGGCCCGCGTGGCTCTCGGAGCACGTGGAGCGGGTGCACGGCGACGTACGCAATCGCGACGACTGGCACAAGGCGCTGAACGGAGTGGACGTGGTATTCCATCTTGCGGCGTACCAAGATTTGCTTCCCGATTTCTCGCAGTTTTTCCACGTCAACTCCGTCGGAACAGCGCTGCTGTACGAGTTGATCGTTGCCGAGAAACTGCCGGTACGCAAAGTTGTGGTTGCCAGCACTCAGTTCGTTTATGGCGAAGGCCGCTACCGATGCGCCAAGAATGGTGAAGTGTTTCCCGACGGCCGGGATCCGCAACGGCTGGCGAACGGTTTGTGGGAACCGGTTTGTCCAAAGTGTGGCGGCGCAATCAAGCCGCTGCCGCTGCTCGAGACGCACGCGAATCCGAAGAACCAGTATTCCATCGCCAAATACTCGCAGGAGTTGATGGCGATCGCGCTGGGTAGAAACTACGGGATTCCCAGCGCCGCGATGCGCTACTCGATCGTGCAAGGTGCGCGTCAGTCGTTTCGCAACGCCTACTCCGGCGTACTGCGCATCTTCACGCTGCAGATGCTCCAAGGCCAGCCGCCCAGCGTGTTTGAGGACGGCCAGCAACTCCGCGATTACGTGAACGTCTCCGATGTGGCCCGCGCCAATTTGCTCATTCTCGAACGCGACGAGGCGAATTTCGAAGTGTTCAACGTCGGCGGCGGACGCGGCTACACGGTGCTGGAATTTGCGGGGATCGTCGCGGAGGTGTTGGGCAAGGAGTTCAAGCCCAGCATCACGGGGGAGTACCGTGTCGGCGACACGCGGCACAGCGTGTCGGATATTTCCAAACTGCAACGGCTCGGCTGGCAACCGACCAAAACGCCACGTGACAGTGTTCGCGAGTACGTTGAATGGATCCGGGAGCAGAAACTCGACAAGGATTACGCAGCCGAAGCGCTGGCCACGCTGCGCAAACTCGGCGCGTTGAAGAAAGCCAGCTAAATGGAAACGGACTCCGCGCCTTATCTCTCTGTCGTTATTCCCGCCTATAACGAGCAGGAGCGGCTGCGGAAACAGGTGCCGGGGATTGTTGCTTATTTGTCAGGGAAGAATTTGAGATTCGAGATTATCGTTGTCAACGACGGCAGCAAGGACGACACGGCAGCAGTCGCACGCGAACTGGCGAAGAGCCACCCGATGGTGCGGCTGATCGATCTGCGGCCCAACCGCGGCAAGGGCGGGGCAGTGAAGGCGGGGATGCTCGACGCGCGAGGCCGCTACGTGTTGTTCACGGACGCCGACCAGAGTACGCCGATTGGCGAGGTGGACAAGCTCCTGGTCAAGCTGGAGCACGACGGCTATGACATGGCGATGGGTTCGCGCTCGGTTCCCGGCGCGGAGGTCGAGCAGCCACAAGTGTGGTATCGGGCGCTCGCCGGCAAACTGTTCGGCGTCGGCACGCAGTTGCTCTGCGTTCGCGGCTTCCATGACACGCAGTGCGGTTTCAAGTGCATGAAACGCGAGGTGGCGCAGAAGGTTTTTCCGCAGGTCACGTCAAACACGGCGATCTTCGACATCGAGATGCTGGTGGTTGCGACGCGCGAAGGCTGTCGCGTTGCCGAACTGCCAGTGCAATGGGTGCACGACCCCGACACGCGCATCCCGTACAA
>JBEKFI010000222.1:0-5068 GCA_050013395.1 Verrucomicrobiia bacterium
TCCTTGCAGATGAACGTCGGCCCGAACAAGCAATGCCCGCAAAAGCCGAGGCCGCATTTCATGTTGCGTTCCATCGACACGTAGATCCGGTCATCGGTCAGGCCGCGCTTTTCCAGTTCTATCACGACGTAGCGCATCATCACTTCCGGTCCGCAGACCATCGCAACCGCGTTCGCCGGATCGAATGACGCGCGTGGGATCAGGTTGGTGACCAGACCCACGTTGTCGCGCCACGCGCCCGTGGCCCGATCGACGGTGAGGTGGACATCGAAGTCGGACCGGCTGCGCCACTGCTCCAGTTCCTTGGGGAAGAGGACATCTTGTGGGGTGCGCGCGCCGTAGAGCAACACCACCCGCCGGAACTGTTTCCGCTGGGCCATTAGCGCATACAGCGCCGGACGCAATGGCGCCAACCCGATGCCGCCCGGCACCACCACCACGTCCCGTCCCCGGGCCTGATCGACGGGCCACGGTTTCCCAAACGGACCGCGAATGCCGAGGAGATCGCCCCGTTTCAATTGGCGCATCGCCCGGGTCACTGTCCCGACCACCCGCGTGGTATGCGTGAGAGTCTTCGGCGCGGTGGGGTCGCCGCTGATGGAGATCGGTACTTCGCCCACGCCGAACACGTACAGCATGTTGAACTGCCCGGGCGCGAACTCGAAACCGTCCACCCCGTCGACCGGTTCCAGTTCGAGCGTGAACGTGTCATGCGTTTCCTGCCGCACCTGCTGAATCCGATACGGCCGCGGCTGCATCGGCTCCGGTGGCGCGGCGCCGGTGATTGGTTTACTTGTTGGCGCCATACAAATCCAGCAGTTGCAGCCGGGCTGCTTGCAACCGTTGCACCATGACGGCGGCACACAGTTTCATCAATTCGTAGCCCAGATCGTGGTCCTGGTCGCATTTACCCCGCAGGCATTTGCCGTCGAACGCCAGGGCGCGCGTTGGTTGTTGCGCTCGCGCATCAAAATGCCAGCGATACGGCGGAAACAGCCACGACCAGCCGAGCACGTCGCCTTCGCCAATCGTCTCCCAAATGGCCGGTCCGCGCCCCGGCACGTGCACCTCGATCGTCACCTGGCCCGTGCGGATCATGTAAAACTCGTCGGCCGGTTCGCCTTCGCGGAACAACATCTGGCCTTCGTCAAACCGCACGTTCTTGGCGCAGCCGACGACCAATTTGAGATGCGGCTCGGCCAGGTCCTTGAAAAACGGATGCTCGCGGATAATTGGTTCAAGTGTGTGAATCATGGTGCTCCTTTCTTGGCCGATTCGCTTTCGCGAATGGCGCGGACCTCTTCGGTAATATCGATGGCCACCGGACACCACGTGATGCAACGCCCGCACCCGACGCAGCCCGACGTGCCGAACTGATCGATCCATGTGGCCAGCTTGTGCGTCATCCACTGCCGATACCGCGCCAGCGCCGACGCCCGTACGCTGCCGCCAACGATGTAAGAGAAATCCATCGTGAAACACGAGTCCCATTTCCGCCAGCGCTCGGTGGAATTGCCGCTCAGGTTTGTCACGTCTTCGACGGTTGTGCAAAAACAGGTCGGACAGACCATTGTGCAATTGGAACAATTCAAACACCGGGCCGCGACATTGTCCCAGCGTGGATGCTCGTAGTTGCGATACAAAAGCTCCTTGATGTCGGTCGTATCCATGCGACGCCCCATGTGCGCGGCCGTTTTCGCGACAACCCGTTTGGCCGCCGCCAACTGCTCGGAGCTTGCTTCCTTGCAGGGCACGCCGTCGAGAATCTCCGCCCCACGCGCCGTGCCGACTTCCACGACGAAATAATGCGTGCCATTCTCAAGAACCTCCGTCAATGCCAGGTCAAACCCGAAGGTCACCTTCGGTCCGGTGCCCATCGACGCACAAAAGCATGTGCCCCCTGCCTGCCCGCAGTTGACCACCACAATGAAGACATTCTCGCGCTGGGATTTGTATGCTGGATCGACGTATGTTCCTTCGAGGAAAATCTTGTCCTGAACCGCGATGGCCTGACGGTCACACGCCCGAACTCCCACGAACGCGAGCTTGGCCGGTTCGCGTTCTTCGTCCAACAACTCGAACCCCGCCCCGTTGCGTTTCGCCCGCCAGAAACGGCGCGTTGCGGGATGGAGAATCTTCTTCCAGGAGTGCGGCCCGACCGTGTAGCCGAACAACGCCTTGTCCCCGCGCTTTTGCAGTCGATAAGTGCCGCCGTCCTGCGTGTCCGTCCAGCCGGCCGGCAACTCCGCGCCCGAGTTCAACTCCTCATAAACAATCGCGCCGCGCCTCAACGTCGGCCCGATGACCCTGTAGCCCCGCTCGCGCAAGACCTTTAGCAGTTGGAAAACATCATCACGCTGCAAAACAACCTGTTGACCTGTTTGGAAATTCGGCTGTGGCACAACCCTGACCTCCTCTTCCCGCCTTTTAATTTCCATAATAGCCTACACCTCTCCCGCCCGTCAACCCCGTTGGTGTTCGACTGCTGCGTGCGGACGCATCTGGATACTACCACCAACTACGCCGACTGGTAGGGCGCGACCGCCGGGCCTTCGCCGCGCCGAAGTGGCTTCGGCCACGCAGGCGGGCGCGCCGCTTCGTTGCATCAGTTCGGACGGCCCGGCGGTCCGTCCCTACCAACGACTCCTCAATTTCTCAGTGGTAGTGGCAAGATGGCCCGCTTCGTGCCGCTGTCCCGATATGAGCCGATCAGGATCATGTGATCGTCTCTTTCTCCAATCTCTTTGTGCAGGCATGCCGGTACGTCAGCAGTGTGACGATCACCAGCGGCACCACGCCCAGCAGGATGAACGCGAGGTCCGCCGGCAGCCGCGCCCATTCCAGCGCCGTGATGAGCCGGGCTTCGCGCATGCCAGTAGCCGTTCTTGATCGCATCGAGCAACTGCAGCACGCCGCTGGGGAACAGATTCAGCACCAGCATCCCGGCCAGCCCGAGGTTCAGTCCCCAAAACGACAGCCGCAACCACTTCTGCATCCGTTCCCAGTGCGCCTCGCTCGACACCTGCCGCAACGCGAACACCAGCAATGCCACCGCCAGCATCCCGAACACGCCCATGAACGCCGCGTGACCGTGGTTCGCGGTGAGGTTCGTGCCCACCTCGTAGTAGCTCACCACCGGCAGGTTGATCAGAAACCCGAGAATCCCCGCGCCGATGAAATTCCATACACCAACCGCGATGAGGAAGTAAAATGTCCACTTGTGCGGCAGATTGATCTTCTTGCCGCAGACATCGCACTGCGCGCGTGTCAGCCGCATGAAATCCGTTGCATCCAGCGTCAACAGAATCAGCGGCACCACCTCCATCGCCGAGAACGTCGCCGACAACGCCATCGCCGTGACCGTTTGTCCCGTCCAATACCAATGATGTCCCGTGCCAATGATGCCGCTGCCGAGGAACAGGATCCCATCGAGATAGATCACCCGCACAGCCGTTTGGCGCGTCACCATCCCGAGCTTGTAGAACAGCGTCGCCACCATCGTCGTCACGAATAACTCCATGAACGCCTCCACCCACAGATGCACGATCCAGAACCGCCACGTGTCCACCACCGTGAACCGGGTCGTGCTCCCAAAGAAAAACGCCGGCAGATAGAAAATAGGAATCGTCGCCGCCGAGATCAGGAACAGCGTCGCGATCTCACGCTGCTCCGGGTCGCGCCGTGCCGGCCCAACGGCCCGCACGAGCAGCGCCACCCAGCCCGTCAAGCCGAGCGCCAGCAACACCTGCCAACCACGGCCCAGTTCGAGGTATTCCCAGCCTTGATGTCCGAACCAAAACCACAGTTTGCCCGCCAACTGTTTCATGCCGACCAGTTCCCCGATCATGCTGCCGGCCACCACCAACACCAGTGCGCCCCACAGCACGTTGATGCCTCGCACCTGTCCGGTCGGTTCCCGCGACCCGAGCGCCGCCGCCAGGAACAATCCACCGCCGACGTACGCCGTCGTAATCCAGAAAATGGCCGACTGCAGATGCCACGTCCGCAGAATACTGCTCGGCAGCAGCGCCGCCAGATCGATGCCGTAAAACGTGCCCGGCTGCGCCCGGTAGTGCGCGACGCCGCCGCCCGCCAGCGCCTGCACGAGAAACAGCAGTGCCACGACGACAAAGTATTTCAAGGTTGCCCGTTGACTTGGCGTCGCCTGCCCCGGCAACAATTGCGGATGGATGTGCGCGTGCTGGCCCTTCCAACCGAGAAAATTGAAACGGCCGAAGGCGAACAACACCGCTGCGGTCCCCGCCAGCAATGCAACCAGGCTCAGCCCGCTCCACAGCACCGCGTCCGCTGACGGTCCGTTCTTGAGTAGCGGTTCGTACGGAAAATTCAACGTGTACGAGTACGCCTTGCCCGGCATATGCGCCGCCGACGCCCACGCCGCCCACGCAAAGAACGCCACCAACTGCCGCAGTTCCTCCGGGTCGGCGATGGTTTTCGGTGACAACCCACGACTGGCCGTCGAGCCGTCAAAGTAGTTCCTCCACAGCTCCATCTGACGGTGATACGACGCCACTTCTGTCGGCGTGTACAGCAGCGTATCCGTCCGGGCATCGTAGCGGTTTTCCGCGAGGGCGGACGGTTCCTTCGCGTCCAGCGCCAACTGGTGCAGGTACTCCGCCGAAAAATCCGGGCCGAGGTACGCGCCGTGTCCCCAGATCGTGCCGTTCTCCATCAACGCGTGTTTTAGAAACACCTGCTGCCCCGCGATGATGTCTGCGCCGGTGAATACGGTTTGCCCGGCCACATCCACGACGCGCCTCGGGATCGGCGGGCCGACGTGACCAGTGTAAGTGTTGACGGCGATCCAGATCAACACGCCGAACCCGGCAAGCATGATCAACACGATGCTGTAGCGCCACCCGCGTGACAGTTCAGAATTTATTCGGTACGCTCCCTTCTGGTCAGTGCTGCCTTGCTGCTCGGTCTCGCCCTCAGCGCGGGCAATCACGTGTTCCCTCCCTCCACAATCCGAATCTCCTCCTCAGTCAGGCCGCCTGCCTGCCGTAGCCTCGGCGCAGGCAGGTACAACTCGTACACCAACCGGTCA
>JBEKFI010000223.1:0-2855 GCA_050013395.1 Verrucomicrobiia bacterium
GACCGTGTACCGTAATATTTCAGAGCCAACGACTGTAATGTATCACCTTTTTGCACAATGTGCTTCGTGGGCTTTGGGGCATCCACTACCGCACTCGATGCAGCTATCGCAACTTGTGTGGCCCCGGCCGAGGATGCAATGTCCACCGCGCTGTCTTGCGCCTCGGAAGGACGGGCGGCCACTGCCCGCTCCAATTCTGCCACCCTTGCCTTGAGTGTAATATTCTCCTGCATCAGCCCTGCATTCTCGCTTTTGAGTCGTGCCACCTGGTTGGGATCTACGGTCGGCGCTTGGGGCAGCTTCGCCGCGAGCGATAGCCTCGCACGCTCGATGAAATCCTGCACCAACTGCCGCTTGTCAGAGTTGGGTCGTAGCGCCAAGTACTGACGATAATGATAAATAGCCGCAATCGGATCCCCCAGTTTCTCGTCATACAACAATCCCAATTCCAAATGCGCCGGAGCAGATTGCGGATCGACCGTTAATGCTCTCTCATACAAACCCGCAGCGGCTTGATAGTCGCTCAACTCGCACATTCTCTTTGCCTTCTGATAGTACGGATTGCGCTCCTTGTCAGCGTCGCCGGGCGGCACAGAGCGAGCGCAGCCCAATAAGACAATCGTGAAGCTCACGGCAACGAAGAACAGCGAGGAATGCAGCACCGGCAGCATTCGAATCGGCAGGTCTCTGGTTAAAGCCTTCTGCATCTCCCTGTGTGATGACCAATCTTTTTCGAGGGACAAAACAATAGCACGGAGTACGCAGAATAACAACCTCGGTCAGGAAGCCGCACAAACTCTTTTGCCGCTTGACGCTCCCCTCTGCAGCCACTAAGATTTGCAGGAAATTTTCGGCAGGAGGGCGACCACGATGCCAGAAGCATATTGCGTCAAGTGCAAGGCGAAGAAGGAAATAGCGAATCCACAGGAAGTGACCATGAAGAACGGTCGTCCTGCCGTTCAAGGTGTTTGCCCTGATTGCGGCACGAAGCTCTTTCGGATTCAGGGGGGCAAGAAGTAGTCCGTTTCAGTCCGCGGATCTCGTAGCCGTCGTCGATTGCGAGTGTCGAGTACCCCTTCGCCAGCGCGAGCGCTTGCGAGGGTGATTTTTTCTTGAACGATATTGGTGCAAACTGAGAGCGAACAATGAAAGCCAACAATGATCAATTGGCGTACGTGCTGATCAATCCGTACACGATCTACAAGTCGCGCACGGGCGGCGTCATCTCCCGTTTGTTTACCCGCACCGCGCTGGATCTGGTGGCGGCCCGCATGTTTGCTCCCAGCCGGGAATTGGTGGAGGAATACGCGGAAATCGTCGTTTCCCCCAAGGACCCGCAAGACCGCAAGATACAGGACTTGATCCGCCAGTACATCCTCGACAACTATTCGCCCGACCCGAAAACGGGCCAGCGGCGGCGCGTGATGATGCTGGTGTTCCGCGGCGAGGACGCCGTCCGCAAGGTGCGGCAACACGCGGTGGGCAGCTTCGACCTGAGTAAAGGCACGTCGGGCGAAACGATCCGCGACACGTACGGCGACTACATCGTCGGTCCTGATGGTGTGGTCAAATACTTTGAACCCGCCGTGTTGGTTGCTCCCACCCCCGAAGAAGCTGAGATCAAACTTAAACTTTGGGCGAAATACTCGGGCACCGACGGCGGCTACCTCGAAAACGTGATTCGTTATCCGAAAAACGCGAAGGTCGAGCAGACGCTCGTGCTGCTCAAGCCAGACAACTTCCGCTTCCCCAGCGCGCGTCCGGGCAACATCGTCGACATGTTCTCGCGCACGGGCCTTTACATCATCGCCATCAAGGTCCATCGCATGAGCGTCGCCGAGGCCGAACAGTTTTACGAACCAGTTCGCACCGTGCTTTGCGAAAAGCTGCGCGACATCTCCGGTCAGCGGGCACGTGCCGCCGTCGAGAAGGAATTCGGGTTAGCATTGGGCGCCGATGCGGAGAAATCGCTCGGCGGTCTCGTCGGGCCGCTGTTCGCCGAACAGCAGTTCAATCAGATTGTGAAGTTCATGACGGGCCGCAGTCCGGACCAGTGCGAATCGGGCAAAAAGGGGGCATGCGGCTTGGAGAAGATTGTCGCGCTGGTCTATCAGGGCGTCGACGCAGTGAACAAGATTCGCACCGTGCTCGGCCCGACCGATCCGCGCAAAGCGCCGCCAGGCACAATTCGGCGCGAACTCGGTCAGGACATCATGGTCAATGCCGCCCACGCCAGCGACTCGGCAGAAAATGCCAGGCGTGAAATGGGCATTATCAAAATCAAGGAAGACAACCTCAAGCCGCTCGTCGAGGAGTTCTACAACTGTAAACTATAGCCGTTCCAAATCGGAAATCGTCAAGGAACTCAACAAGGAATCACCCCATGCAACAACTCGCACAACGGGCCACAACCCTCACCCCGTCACTCACACTCGCCATCGACGCCAAGGCGAAGAAAATGAAGGCCGACGGCATCGATGTTTGCGGTTTCGGCGCCGGCGAACCCGATTTCGACACCCCGCAACATATTAAAGACGCGGCCGCCAAGGCTTTGGCCGACGGATTCACGAAATACACGCCGTCCTCCGGCATTCCGGAACTCCGGGCCGCCATTGCAGAAAAACTGAAGAATGATAATGGTCTCGACTACAATCCGTCCCAGATCATCGTCAACTGTGGCGCGAAACACTCCTGTTACAACGCCATCCTGGCCACCTGCCAGGCGGGCGATGAAGTGATCATTCCAGCGCCGTACTGGTTGAGCTATCCTGAAATGGTGAAGCTGGCCGACGCGACACCCGTCATCGTGCAGACCAGCGAAGCCAACGGATTCAAGATCACACCCGATGAATTTC
>JBEKFI010000224.1:0-2855 GCA_050013395.1 Verrucomicrobiia bacterium
GAGGTCGAGGTGCCGTTTACCCTCGGCAGCAAAGGGAGTGGACGCAATGGCTTAAGCACGTTCAGCAAGCCGACGTACAACAAGAAGACCGGCTTGTGGAAGTTCAGCGCCACGCTGAAGAGCGGCTCGTGGCAAACCGCATGGGCGGAGTACGGTATGATTAATTCGAACATACCGAAGCCCGGAGTACTGGTGACCAACTTCCCTGTAATCTTGCTGCTGGACACCGAAGCGTTCATGGGAACCACGAACCTGCATTACACTGCGAAGCACGACAAGTCCGGCACGGTGAAGTGATGGAGGGCAGGAGTCAGGAGACAGAAGTCAGTAGCCAGCGCACGGCCAGCGACTGGAAACGGCAGTCGGCGATCAGCCATCAGCCCCGAAAAGGATTCGGGGTAAACGTTTATCTTTACCGCGTTCATGTGGCGCGTTCATCTGCGGTTACTCGACCGTTCTTCGTGACCTTCGTGGTCTCCGTCGTGGAGGTCGCAGCAAAAGATCACAGCTCGCTGAACTCGTCAACAGCGAGGCCCATCTCGCGGGATGGCCCGGAGCGTGCCTTTCGGCACGTCACCCGGATGACGGGGGATGAGAATGGTGAGGTCCTTCGCCGCGTGATAATACACCGGGTGGCGACTAGTGCGAATCTCGACAAAACCCGCGTGAATGAGTTTGCGCGCCAGTTCGCGGTGGGAGATCGGAACGAGCTTGGACATGAACGGGACGGCGATACACGTTCACGCCGGCGTAGCGGGGCTTGCGCAGCTTCAACGCTTCCACCTTGCGGCGGGCTTCCAAACAGCTTTCGATCGCGTCCACGACGTTGCGGTAGGCCTCTTCCAGCGTCTTACCCCACGCGAAGCAGCCCGGAATGGCCGGCACCCGCGCTGTAAACATGCCGTCCTCGTCTTGAAAATAGTCGATGTCAAACTCTTGATAGGTTCTCATTGGTTAACAGCGGCATCATAGCCGCATTTTTCTGCCGACGCAAGGGCATAACCATGCTCTGGCAATCGCCGCGACACGGTGGTAGTCTTAAGGTGTTGATTGAGGTGACCGGCGATGCCGAAATCCGATCCAATGAGCGTCGATAACGAGCGCGTCCGCGCCAAGCAGCAGATGCAGACATTGGGCGAGATGTTGGCGCAGTTGGCGAAGCCCGGCGAGTTGTACGAACGGCTCGATGGCAACCGGGTGCGCTGTTATGCCTGCGGCCACCGGTGCCTCATCCTCGATGGACACGACGGCGTGTGTCGGGTGCGATTCAATCGCGCCGGGACGTTGTTCGTCCCGCGCGGTTACGTCGCGGGCTTGCAGGCCGATCCGATTGAGAAAAAACCGTTCTTCCACGCGCTGCCGGGCACGTTGGCGATGAGTTTCGGGATGCTCGGCTGCGATTTCCACTGCAGTTATTGCCAGAACTGGATGACGACGCAGGCATTGCGCGATCCGGCCGGCGGCGTGCATGTCACGCCGGTCAGCGCGGAGCGGATCGTCGCGCTGGCCGTCGGGCAGGGCGCGGCGTCGGTCAGCAGCACGTACAACGAGCCGTTGATCACCAGCGAGTGGGCGGTCGACGTGTTCAAGGAAGCGCGCAAGCACGGGTTGCGCACATCGTACGTGTCCAACGGCAACGCGACCGAGGAGGTGCTCGATTACCTCAAGCCGTGGGTGGATTTCTACAAGGTGGACCTGAAAAGCTTCAACGACCGCGACTACCGCCAGCTCGGCGGCAAACTCGACACGGTGCTGCGCGCTATCGAGATGTTGTGGGCCAAGGGATTCTGGGTCGAGGTCGTCACGCTGGTCGTGCCGGGGTTCAACGACAGCGAGGACGAACTGCTGCAAATGGCGAAGTTCCTCGCCGGTGTGTCGCCCGACATCCCGTGGCATTGCACAGCGTTCCATCCCGACTACAAGATGCAGGATCGCGGCGCGACGCCGGCGGCGACTTTGGCGCGAGCAGACGAGATCGGACGCGAGGCGGGCCTGCGGTACGTCTATGCGGGCAACCTGCCGGGGCAGATCGGCGGCGGGGAGAACACACACTGTCCGCAATGCCACGAACTGTTGATTGAACGATACGGTTTCCAGGTGCTGGACTATCGGCTCACGGAGGCCGGCAAATGCCCGAAATGTTCAACCGCCATCGCCGGCCGCTGGGACGCCGCCAAAACGCGCGCCGCCCTCGAACGTTCCTCCGTATTCGACCGCCACCCCCGCCGCGTCCGGAGCTGATTGGATCGATTTGGATTGCCCTGGTGAGTTGGCCGCAAGAATGCGCGAAGAGTCTGCCGTGAGAGGGTTATTTCTGCGCGCCTTCCACCCTTCGCCCTTCGCCTTCGCCCTTCATTCTTCATCCTTTCCCCCTTCGTCCTTGCCTTTTGGCTTCAGTAAACCATCCAACTGTTGAAAAGGGTTGGCGATCTTGGACGGCGATGGCGCAGGGGTCTGTGCCGACCCATCCACATAGCCTTTCAGCTTGTACTTCTCGTGTTCATGGTCGTGACAGTAGATGCACAGCAGTTCCCAATTGCTGCCGTCGCGTGGATTGTTATCGTGGTTGTGGTCTTTGTGATGCACCGTCAGTTCTTTCAGCCTCTTGCCGGAGAACTCGCGTCCGCAACTGGCACAGACGTGCGGGAACAACCGCAAAGCCCGCTCGCGATATCCCTTCTGTCGAATCTCCAGGTCGCTGCGCAGCTTGGCCAGGATCCGGACCTGTTTTTCAGGGTCTGACGGTGACTTTCCCGCTTGCATCTTAGGTTGCCCGGTTGAACCAAACCTCAACACACTGTTTTTGGCAAGCGCCAAAAGGAACAATCACGGCTCAAAGGTTTACCCCGTTCCAC
>JBEKFI010000225.1:0-2853 GCA_050013395.1 Verrucomicrobiia bacterium
CTGGACGCCTGTGCCACCACCGACACCCTGACCGCCACCGGCACCGACGCCAGCAACGGCAACGCGGTCACCAACCGCGTTTCGGCCACCTGTCCGATCCTCACCATTCCGAGCCTGGCCATCACGGAGAGTTGCCCGCCAGGTCCGGTGTCTGCGGGTAGTTCCGTGGTGTTCGGAGGATTGGTCAGCAACACCGGCAACATTACCTTGACGAACATCCTCGTGTTCAGCAGCCAGCCGAGCAACAACATCCCGTTGCTTGCCCCGCTCACGCTCGCCCCCGGGGCCTCCGCGCCGTTCACGGGGAGCTACATCGCCATCGGCGGTTCCAACCCGATGACCAACTCGACCATTGTGACCAACACCAGTGGCACCATCACGACGAATGTTGTCAGCGTCATTACGACGAACAACACCAGCACCTTTACGACGAATGTCGTGACACCCACTTTCGGATTCATCGACCCCGTCGCTGCGACGCTCACCGATCTTTTCAACGTCCCCGCTAACCTGCATGGGTTGATGTATGCGGACCAGGATGAGAACTGGGGACCCACGCTGTTTTACTCCATCCGCGAACCCGCAAGCGGTCCTGATACCTTTGACACCATCTCCGCCGCCGGCGTGATCACGCCTCGATTCAACCTCACCGAAACCAATTACGATGCGCTGACTCTGGCGGCTCCTGATGTCGGCTATGGATTGGTGAACTTTTATTACGTTCGCCATGACAATGTCGGCGTTTCCACCTTCGGGGAAATCATAGCTCAAGGCGCCTCTTCCTCAGCCGACCTCTGGGCCCTCGCCGGCACCGGCTACAATGCCTTGGCCTTTGCCGCAGCTAACTTGGGTTATGGGGCGAATCTGTTCTACTTCCTCCGCCAGGACAATACCGGCCTTTCCACCTTCGGAACCATCAACCCTACTCCTGGTGGGGTCGAAACTGATCGCTACGCCGTCGGCACCAACTTTGACGCGTTGGTCTTTGTGCCTGGCGCGGTGTCGAGCTGGGGAACCGCTATCTTCGCCTATCTCCGCCATGACAACACCGGGTCCATCATCGGGACCATTGACCCCGTGACTCAGGTCGTCACAGATCGTTTGAGCCTCGGCACTAACTTCCTCAGCGCCTTGACCTTTACCGCCACCGCCGTGGGATACGGGCCCAATTTGTTCTATTACCTCCGCCCGGAGGGATCCACCCTGACGACCAACACGGTAACCACCTACACCACCAACACGGTGACGACCTACATCACGAACACGGTAAGCACCTACATCACGAATAGTGTGATTAGCTTTACGCCGACCAACACGGTCACGGCGACCGGCATGGACACCTGTCAGGGCCGTACTGTGGCTGCCGCTGCTGATTGTCTCGGCCCGGTTGTCCCGGCCGCCTTAATAGCTCAGCCGGTTCCGACGGTGCAACCGCTCGTGTCGGTCCTCAGCGCGCCAACGATGGCCAACGGTTCCTTCAGCCTGTTTCTGGCCACCGAGAACGGGAAATCGTACCTCATGCAATATAAGAACACTTTGAATGATCCGACCTGGACCGACTTGAAAACCGTCGCCGGAACGGGCGGAAACGTGCTCATCACCGATGCAGCCGCAGCGCGGCAACCGACGCGGTTCTATCGGGTCATGGTTGTGCAAGAGTAAACTCAACGTTTGTGACGGGGATCATCCCAGCCAAAGGAACTTGCCTTTGGCTGGGTTTTCGGCAAAAGAGAACACGGCAATAGTCGAGAAGCAAAAACCTTATGAAAAGAGCAACCACACTTTTGGCCGCAGTGTTGTGGACGGGGGCAATGGGCATCGCCGCACTGGCTGAGGGCGCGCCCAAAATCCAGTTCGATCAGACGGTTTACGACTTCGGCAAGACCTCGCAGGTCGCCAGCGTCTCCGGCGTCTTCAAGTTCAAGAACACGGGCGACGGCCTTCTCAAAGTGGAGCCGCCCAAGCCGTCCTGCGGCTGCACGGTTGCCGGGTTGAAGCCGGACACGCTCCCGCCCGGCGAAACCGGCGAACTGCCCTTCACCCTGAGTCTCGGCCAGGTCAAGGCCCAGTTTGAAAAGCACATCGCGGTGAAGTCAAACGATCCGCAAACTCCCGAAGTCTCGCTCACGATCAAGGTGGATTACACGCCGCTCTACGACATCAACCCGATGACGCTCGTCCCCCGGCTGGCGTTTGGCATGAATGATGCCGACCAGTTCACCACGATTATCCACCACGCCGCTTTGCCGAGTTTGGCATTCTGCGCGGTTACGAGTTCCCATCCGAGCCCGCGGCGTTGCGTCGGCTGGACGACGCAAACGAAGAGAACCCGATTTCCGCTGCCCGTTGCTTCGGCATCTACCAGTTCATGCCCGACGCGCCGGTCTATGCCCGCGCTCGACGTTGGAAAGTCATCGGCCTCGATGTCAGTTCGCCGTGGAATCCCCGAACCGACGCGCCGTGGAATTATCGCCTCTGCCGCTGCTGCGGACTCAGGTATGCCACCGACCGCGCGCAATGTCCCCGCTGCCACCTGGCCGAGCCCGGTCCCGCGTATCCCGCCTTTGAGTTAGGTGGCTTCCTCGCGCCACGCAACGAAGCCCCAGTTTTCGACGAGGAGGATAGAATTGCCGCCCGCAATCTTGTCGCGTTCTATCCGCAATGGAACGGCGAAGTGTTTGTGCGTTGGGGCATCGGCCTTGGTTGGCAGCTTCAACTCAGCCGCAACGAGGAAGTTCGCTGGCTCAACGAAGGACTGACGCCCACCGACGCCGAGCGAGAGAGAGGCTTGCTGTTGCACGAGAACGTCCGCGGCTTCCGCCTGTGTAACGTGTGTGGCCGACAACTCGTCAC
>JBEKFI010000226.1:0-2774 GCA_050013395.1 Verrucomicrobiia bacterium
GAGAAGGGCGGCAAGCGTTTCACCGGACGCACGCGCACCAACAAGATTGTCGTCTTCGATGGTGGCGAACGCCACTGCGGCGAGTTGCTGCCTGTCCGCATCGAGCGCGCGACCGTGACAACCTTGTACGGCGATCCTGCGATACACGGAATGCAGGAATCAAGGATTGGAGTGGTGAAGTAATGGAGTCTTGGAGTTTTGGCACGGATTTGAAACTGGACTTTCCCAGCACTCCTGTACTCCATTACTCCAGCACGCTGCTTTTGCCATGACTCGCCTCGGTCTAGTTTCTTCGCTCGTTGGCGGCCTGCTAGTGGCGACACGGTTGCCGGGAATCATCTGGCCGGGCAAGATTCGCGAGCACGCCCTGAAGTTTCCGCGCTCGATGTTGTGGGGGCGAATCCTGATGGGCATCGCCGCGGCCATCGCGTGGGCGGTGATGTATAACGCCGCGAGCGACGAGTGGGCGTGGGCGCGGCCGTTGATTCTTATCGGCGTGCCCGTCGCGTACTGGCTGGTCATCCACTACGGAACACATTTTCTCGCCATGCGCGCCGTGGCGGCGTTGACGTTGCTGATTGCCAAGCAGATGGTGGACGCAGCCGACGCCAGTGACCTTCCATTCCGATTGTTCGTGACGATCCTTGCCTACATCTGGGTCGTGATCGCAATTTGGATCACGATCGCGCCGCATCATTTCCGTGATCTGCTGAGCTATTTCATGGCCAACGACAAGCGCTGCCGCGCGGCCTGCAGCTTCGGTGCCGGCTTGGGCGTTTTGCTGGTAGTGTTGGGCGTGTTCGTGTATTAATTCTAAAGCGTGAAAGCTCCCCGAATCTTGGTTGTTCGTGGAGGCGCGATCGGCGATTTTCTGATGACGCTTCCCGCCGTCGGCGCGCTGCGCGAGCGCTGGCCTGATGCGCATCTGGAAATCCTCGGTTACCCGCACATCACGGAGTTGGCGCGGGGTCGCTACTACGCAAACGCTACGCGCTCGATCGAGGCGAAACCGCTCGCAGTTTTTTTCATTCCCAACGCGGTGCTCGATCCTTCGCTCGTGGAATATTTCGGCAGTTTCAACTTGGTGATCTCCTATCTGTTCGATCCCGACAGCATTTTTGCCAGCAACGTGCGCCGGTGCGGCGTCCGACAGGTCGTTGAAGCATCACCTCGACCGACGGAATTGCATGCCGCGGTACATTACTGCAAGCCGTTGGCGTCGCTGGCGATTTACGTCGAGTCGCCGCGGCCACGAGTCTTCCCGAATGAGAGCGACCGGGCAACCGCATCGCGCTTTCTCCAGCACATCGGTCGCGAGCCAATCGTGGCGATTCATCCAGGAAGCGGCAGCGAGAAGAAGAATTGGCCAACCGAAAAGTTTGCCGCGTTATGCCGTTGGTTGGTTGACGAACTCGCGGCGCAATTGTTGATCGTCCAAGGCGAGGCAGACGAACACGTCGCAAGCAAGCTGACGAAGTTAATCAGCCCCAGGCAAATACTGATTGCGCGTGGGCTGAAGCTGGTCGAGTTGGCAGCGGTGCTGGAGCGATGCGCACTGTTTTTGGGCAATGACTCAGGGATTACACACTTGGCCGCAGCGGTGAGGACACCGACGGTGGCGCTTTTCAGTTCGGCCTCGATGAGCATTTGGGAACCGCGTGGCGAGCGAGTCCGTGTGGTGCGGTTTGGCGAGCACGACTCGACGCTGACGAGGCAGGCAATTGAAGATCTTTGGAGAAACGCGGCATCCTAATTACTGAAGTCGTTGGTGGACAGGCCATTTGGCTTGACGACCTAGGGAGCGGCCACTACAGTGGCGCGCGACAACCCCGCAGATCGTCAGCGGGTCAGGTTTGAGAATGCCAGGGAGTTTGGATGCGCGATCGCAACCTTGGGAAAAATCTTCAGCAGATCGAAGCGTTCGTCGACCGCTGGAAGCAGTTAAGTGTGTTTTTGGATCGCGGCTTTCAAGGGCAGGATTTCAAACCCGAGGAAGAGGCGGCGTTCATGGAGCTGAAGAGTCAGATTGCCCCGGAACATGGAGGTGTTGATGACCCACGCTGGGTTCGGCAGTGGATCGTGATGATAAGGCGTTGTGGCTGCTGAATACCGTGCCAAGCTTGCAGGCGTTCAAGGAGTTGCCCGAGGGAATGGGCGGGAAGATTGCGACACGTTTTGCTATGCGTTTAGACGTGTGTTTGGCAATCCGCTGGTCATCATATTAGTGGCGGCAGCGGCGTTTTACGGTGTGTACAAGTTTGCAGACGAATGGATTCAAAAACTAAAGGAGCTAATGGAGAAAAAACAATGACCAAACGAGACCTTGTCATTCGCATCAGCAACGATACCAATCTCATCCAGCAAGACGTGCTGGCGGTGGTGCAGAAGACGCTCGATTACATCACCGAGGCGCTCATCAAAGGCGAGACTGTCGAGTTGCGCAACTTCGGCGTCTTCGAGGTCAAACTGCGCAAGCCACGCGTCGGCCGCAATCCGAACGATCCGGGCAAGGATGTTCAGATTCCAGCCCGCGCCATCGTCAAGTTCAAGCCCGGCAAGGAAATGCGCGAGCAGGTGCTGAGGCTGACCGAAAAGATTGGCAGCAGCAGCCAGCCGCAGGCGTAATCCATTATCCGTCTAGACGTGATTCGTGCGTCGTATTGCCCGTGGCGAATCACAATCACGAGGCATATGAATCCTCTTCCCGGCTTTCGCGACTTCTATCCCGAGACGCTCGCCATTCGCCGTTACATCTTTGGCAAATGGCGTGACGC
>JBEKFI010000227.1:0-2763 GCA_050013395.1 Verrucomicrobiia bacterium
TCCGCGATATTCTGCGCATTCTCCGCCGACGTTTCCGCAACATGAATGTAGTGCTCTATCCTGCGAAGGTCCAAGGCGAGGGTGCGGCGCAGGAAATCGCCGAGGGTGTCGAGTATTTCAACCGTCGCGGGCTGGTTGACGTGATGATCGTGGCGCGTGGCGGCGGCTCGCTGGAAGACCTGTGGGCGTTCAATGAGGAGGTTGTGGCGCGGGCCATTGCCGCCTCCCAGATTCCCGTCATTTCCGCCGTGGGCCACGAAACGGATTTCACGATTGCCGATTTCGTGGCCGACCTGCGCGCGCCGACGCCGTCGGCCGCGGCTGAACTGGTCGTGCACCGCAAACAGGACTTCGTGACGGAACTCGAGAACCGCGCGCGGCGTATGGTGCAGATCGTGCGCCTGAAACTCTCCGAGGCCTGGCGGGCAGCGACCGAACTACGGATGCACCCGGGTTTCCAGACGCTCGCAACGCGGGTCACCGAGCGGGCACAGCGCGTGGACGAATACGTGGTTGCACTCGACCGGCTGATCCGGGCGCTCCTGCACGCCGCGCGTCAGGAATGGCTGCGCGCCTCGGCAGGCGTAGTGCGATACGATTTCCGGAGGCACGTCGGGCTGAAACGCGCCGCACTCGAAGACCGCGAGCGCAGATTCGAGAACGAGTTCCGGCGCTTCGTTACGGAACGACGCAGCCGCGTGGCGCAGCTTGAAGCGGTGCTGAGAGAACGCAGCCCGCAGACAGTCCTCGAGCGTGGCTATTCAATCACCCGCGACGCGGAGGGAAGAATCGTCCGCGACGCGGGGCAGGTCGCGATTGGAGCTGATGTTTCCATTCACCTCGCCCGCGGCGAACTGGGGGCAAGAATCAAAGACAGAAAGTTGTAGGCCAAGTCCCGCCGTCCAGCGTTGCAGCGATTCATCTCGAGATGGCCGAGGACGTTTGTCGAGGACGCGTCAGTAGCCTGCTTGGCAAGCCATGCGATCAATCCGCCACCTGCGGTCTACTTACCCTTAGCAAGGGCCAACTGCATACGGACGCGTCGAGCATCCGCAAAGCGGGTGAGCTTGCCGTAGGAATCCAGGAAGATCATGATCAGGGGCCGGCCGTCCAGATTCACCCGCATGACCAAGCATTCGCCGGACTCGCTGATGAAACCGGTCTTCTGCACGTCAATGTCCCAATCGGGGCGCCCAATCAAGCGGTTGGTGTTGACATACGGAAGGATCCGCCTGCCGATCTGAACGTAATAATACCGATCCGTGGAATACTCCCGAATAAGTGGATACTGATAGGCGGCTTGAACGAGCTTGACCAGATCGAACGCGGTCGAGACGTTTTCACTCGTCAGGCCATTGGGGTTGACGAAGTGTGTGTTGCTCATCCCGAGTTCGGCCGCCCTCGCGTTCATCGCCTGGATGAAAGCCGGGCGCCCGCTGGGGTAAGATCGGCTGAGAGCCGCCGCCGCGCGGTTCTCCGACGACATCAGTGCCACGTGCAGCATATCCGCGCGGCTGAGCGACCAACCCACTCTCAGGCGGGAAGTCGTCCCCATGACGGGATCACAGTCTTCATCGCTGATCGTGAGCATGTCCTCGGGCGGCAGATTGGCATCGAGCGCGACGATTGCGGTCATCAATTTGGTGATGGAAGCGATCGGCACAACCTGATCAGCCTTCTTCGCCAGCAGCACTTCAGAAGTATTGGCGTCTTCGACCAGCGCGATTTTCGATCGCACCGCCAGCCGGGATTGCGCGTCAGGCGGGTGTGAAGAGTTGCTCGGGGGCCGCTGCGCAGGGACATGGCGAACGGGGGGAGCCGGGCGCGCGGAGGAGGATTTGGAATCGACGCTTTGTGCGCCGAACGCCACGCTTGGCGCGGCGTGGGCGTCGCTGGAGACAAACGAAGAGTTGAGGCCCGCCAGAGCAAACCACGCGGCGGCAAGGTATCCGCGGATGCGGTGATCCCAAAGCGCGTGTCGTAAGGAAGAAGTCATTCTGGGTCGCGAAACCACTATAGCTTGTACCCTATCTTCCGCAGGAATTGCTTGCGAAACTGGATGTCGGCGTCGCTTTCGACGCCGCGGGTCTTCACGCCGTCGATGACGCCCAGGATGCCGCGGCCCTGTTCGGATTCCGCCACAATTACTTCCACGGGGTTCGCGGTGGCGCAAAAAATCTGGCACACCTCCGGAACGTTTTTCACGGTGTTCAAGATGTTAATGGGGAATCCGCTTTCCATGAAGATGATGAAAGCGTGGCCGCAAGCCAGGGCGAGCGCGTTTTTCTGCGCGAGCTCGATGAGTTTGGGGTCATTCCCTGCAAAGCGGACCAGCGCCGGACCGGAGGATTCGCAGAAGCCGATGCCGAATTTCATGTTGGGCACGGTTTGAACGATGGCTTCGTAAAGATCTTCGACGGTCTTGATGAAATGCGATTGGCCGAGGATGAAATTCATGTCGGCGGGCTTTTCGATCTTGACGGTTTTCAGTTCCATGCATCACTCCGTGGATGATGTGGTGACGATTCTACCGCGGCCGGGCTTAGCAGACCAGCGGTTCGTCCCCGAAGGGCGGCCCCAACCTCGGCCTGCGCTAGGCGGCGTGTCACAACGCGAGGTAATGCGGGAGGAGCTGCGGCAGATGCGCCGTTACTCCGAGACTTTGAGGACGGCGAGGAAAGCTTCCTGGGGGATGTCGACGCGGCCCACGCGCTTCATGCGCTTCTTCCCTTCCTTCTGCTTTTCCAGCAGCTTGCGCTTGCG
>JBEKFI010000228.1:0-2737 GCA_050013395.1 Verrucomicrobiia bacterium
TTGCCGCTCTCCGTAAAAATGGCGGAAGTGAGCCGCGACCACCGGCTGGACGTGCTCCATGTCCACTACGCGGTGCCGCATGCCACGGCGGCGATTCTCGCGCGCTCGATGCTCCCGCCGGAGCGACAGCCGCGCGTGGTCACGACGCTGCACGGCACGGACACCACGCTGCTCGGCTGCGATCCGGGTTACGGACCGGCCATCCACCACGCGCTCACCTGCTCGGATGCGGTCACGGTGGTGTCAGGCTACCTGAAACAGGAGACCCAGCGCGTGCTCGGTTTCGACGGGCCGATGGAGGTAATCCACAATTTCTTTGCACCGCGCCCGCCGCGGCGCTCGCGTGAAGAGGTGCGGCGCGAACTGGGGTTGCAGGACGAGGTGGTGGTACTACATTCCTCCAATCTTCGTCCCTTGAAACGCATTGATTTGTTGCTCGAAACCGTCGCGCGCATCCGCCCGCGCGACTCGTTCAAGCTTGTCATCCTTGCGGGCGGGGATTTCGCGCCATTCACCGGCGACGTACGGCGGCTGGGTCTTGAGGATCGGGTGATCGTGCGGGAGAGGGTCAACGATATCGAAGACTACCTCCAGGTCGCCGACCTGGGGCTGTTCACATCCGAAATGGAGAGCTTTTGCCTGAGCATTCTCGAGGCGATGTGTTTTGCCTGTCCGAGCGTCGCCACGCGCGTCGGCGGGATCCCGGAGGTGATCGAAGACAACGCGACTGGACTCCTGGTGCCCTTTGGCGACGCCGGCGCGCTCGCCGGCGCAGTCGAGGGTTTGATTCAGGACCCCTCCCGACGGATCGGGATGGGCCGCGCAGCGCAGCACCGCGCCCGCGAACGGTTTTCCGCCGAGGTCATCGTGCCGCGCTACGAGGCGCTGTACCGCCGCGTATGCGGCTGAGCCGAGCAATTGCCTGCCAAGCGCGGGCGCTGGCAGGCAGCTTCGCCACGTCATACGAATCGACTGGCATGAAGAAGACCAGCGGTGTGGGCTGACTACCAACTCGACCCTGCGTTTCAGGCTCTGCAGTACCTTCGCCGAAGCCACGCTGGTCTTGCCCTGACGGCGTCCTGTCGGGTAGCATAGCGCCGGGTGAGCGATGACACCTGAGGAAAAAGCGCGAGAGAAGATCGACGCGCAACTAGACGCTTGCGGGTGGAAGGTCCAAGACAAGGAACAGGTCAACCTGCAAGCCGCACGCGGCGTCGCCGTCCGCGAAGTGGCCACGAAAAAGGGCGAGGCAGACTATGTTCTTTTCGCCGACGGCAAGGCCATAGGAACCGTTGAGGCGAAGCCGGCTGGCTGGACGTTGCGCGGTGTCGAGGAGCAATCGGGCAAATACGCCACCGGCATGCACGCGGGTTTTCCGGCTTGGAGGACTCCCCTGCCCTTCTGCTACGAATCCACGGGTGTCGAAACACACTTCACGAACCGCCTTGATCCCGATGCGCGCAGCCGGGAGGTCTTCACCTTCCATCGGCCTGAGACGTTGATCGAATGGGTGCAGCAAGACGCGCAGGTCCGGGCGAAGCTGCGGGAGTTGCCGCCGCTCATCACAGATGCCTTGTGGCCGGCGCAGATCGTCGCCGTCCAGAACCTGGAAAAATCTCTCGCGGCGAACAAACCCCGCGCACTCATCCAAATGGCGAACCGCGCAGCAGTGCGAAGGAGAGTATGACGATTTGCGATCCGGCCTGCGGCACCGGCGGTTTCCTGTTGGCGGCACACGATTACATCTCCGCCAATTACCAATTGGATAAAGAGCAGAAGAAATGGCTCAAGCACGACGCGTTGCGCGGCATTGAACTCGTGGACAGCGTCGCCCGCCTCTGCCTGATGAACCTCGTGCTCCACGGCATCGGCGGCGACGAAAGCGTGATCGAGGTCAAGGACAGTCTCGGCAGCCACGGCGGTGAGTATTACGAGATGGTGCTGACCAATCCGCCGTTCGGCAAGAAAAGCAGCGTCACCATCGTCAACGAAGCGGGAGAACAGGAGAAGGAAAGCCTGGTGGTTCACCGCGACGATTTCTGGGCATCGACCAGCAACAAACAACTCAACTTCCTCCAGCACGTTTACACCATCCTTAAACAGCACGGACGCGCCGCGATTGTCGTCCCCGACAATGTACTGTTCGAAGGCGGAGCCGGCGAAACGATCCGCCGCGAACTGCTCAAGCAGGCGGACGTTCACACCTTGATGCGTCTGCCCACCGGCATCTTCTACTCGCAAGGCGTCAAAGCCAACGTCCTCTTCTTCGACCGTAAACCCGCCAGCGAGAAGCCGTGGACGAAGACCCTGTGGATTTACGATCTGCGCACCAATAAGCATTTCACGCTCAAAGAAAACCCTCTCCAGCGCTCCGACCTAGACGATTTCGTGGCGTGCTACAACCCCAAGAACCGCCACAAACGCAAAGAATCGGAGCGCTTCAAATCGTTTACCTACGAAGACCTGACAAAGCGCGACAAGGTCAACCTCGATATCTTCTGGCTGAAAGACGAGTCGCTTGAGGATTCGGCGAATCTGCCAGCGCCCCACGTGATCGCCGAAGAAATCGCTGAAGACCTCGAAGCCGCCTTGGAGCAGTTCAACACCATTGCCGACGATCTTGGAGGCGGGATCAAACGAAATAGGCGGGGTTTCCATGGAGCAATGATGCCCAACGGGGACACGCCTGTCAAGAAGCGCCGTCCTCCCCCCGAAGCCCCGGGGGCATCCGCCTGTC
>JBEKFI010000229.1:0-2690 GCA_050013395.1 Verrucomicrobiia bacterium
CGACCAATACCCCAAGGCCCACGACACCTTTAGCCTCTTGTTGAAAAAGTACAACAATTCGCGGCATCTGGACGTTGCCGTGCAACGCGAATTCGCCATAGGGCGCTATTGGGAACGATTGGACGCTTATCAACACAAGTATTCGATTACGCCCAATTTCACCGACAACGGCCGGCCCATGTTCGATACCTTCGGCTATGCCGTTGCGGCCTTTCAAAACGTGCGATTGTACGATCCCACCGGCCCCTTGGCCGACGATAGCGTGATGGCCACCGCAATAGCCTACTTTCAACGCGGCGAGTACGAGAGCGCGGCTGCGGGCGGCAGCAGGTTTCGCATGACATTCTTGGCCTAGCCTCGATTTCCACGGAAGATCTGGCGGGGGTGTCTCACTGCCCGTCCCCGCCAAGGTTGCGCCGTTCAGCATCAGGCGTTAAGAATTACAAGTTCTGAAACATTTTCAGTTCGTTTTTTTGATTCGGATCGCTTGGTCACGCCTCCACCGCTGCTGTCGAGCCGGTAAAATGCTAGACTGTCCGTTCTGCTTGAAGTATGGCCTACATTTCTCTGGTGCATTCCCAAAAACATGTTGACCTGATCCTGTTTTTGTGGCACTGTGTCTCTATGAGCATCAGTTGTGGAGAATCGCTAACCGATTCCCAAGCTGCCGCCTTCTTCTTTTCCCCAGAACAGCCCCTTCAGCGGCAGTACGAGGCCTTGCGCGCTTTCTTCGTCGAAGAGATCCCTTCGGCCGAGGCCGCCCAGCGCTTCAGTTATTCTCCCGGCGCCTTTCGCGTGCTGGTCTACCAGTTCCGCCACGACCCCGAAAAGCGCTCCGCTTTCTTCCGCCAGATTCAGCGCGGCCCGCGCTCGGCTCCCGCCCGCGACCGCGCCCGCGAGTCGGCCGTGGCCCTGCGCAAGCGCAACCTCTCGGTCTACGACATTCAACGCGAGCTGGCTCAGGCCGGCCAGCATATCAGCATCAATGCCCTGACGGTCCTGCTGCGCGAGGAGGGGTTTGCTCGGCTCCCCCGCCGCCGCGACGAGGAACGTCCGGTGACCGTCAAGCCCGAGACGGCCGAGGTCGCCGATGTGCGTCGCCTGGATCTGTCGCCGCGCTCGTTCCGCACCACCGCCGCCGGCCTGTTCCTGTTTGTCCCGCTGCTGGACGGTATCGACCTCAACCGGGTGGTCGAGGCCGGTGGTTTGCCCGGCTCCAAGAAGATCCCCGCCGAGCAGGCCGTGCGCAGCCTGCTCGCACTCAAGCTGTTGGGGACGGAGCGCAAGAGCCACGTGATGGATTTGGTCTTCGACCCGGCCATCGCCCTGTTCGCCGGGCTCAATGTGGTCCCCAAGCGGTCCTATCTGGCCTCCTATAGCTCGCGGATGGACCACCGCGCCAATCTGCGGCTGATGGACGCCTGGTTCGAGCAGGTCGAGCCGGTGGGCTTGCCCTACGGATCGTCGCTGGATCTGGATTTTCACACCGTGCCGGCCAACACCGCCGCCGAGCCACTGGAGAAGCACTATGTTTCCAGCCGCAGTCGGCGCCAGCAGGGCATTCTGGTCTTCCTGGCCCGCGATGCCGACCAACGCGTTTTCCGCTATGCCAACGCCGGCATTCCGAAAGCCGAGCAGGCGGATGAGATTCTGCGCTTCATCGAGTTCTGGAAGCATCACACCGGGAAACCGCCGGCGGAACTGATCTTCGATTCGCGGCTCACCACGCATGAGAACCTGTCCACACTCAATGCGCAGGGCATCGGCTTCATTACCCTGCGCCGCCGCTCGCGCAAGATGCTGGCGGAAATCTACAGCCGTCCCGCTTCCGCCTGGCAGCGCATCACACTGGACTCACTGACCCGGATTTACCGCACTCCACGTGTGCTGGACGAGTACGTCGCGCTCAAGGACTACGACGGCCTGCTACGGCAGTTGACGGTGATCGATCTGGGGCACGAGGAACCCACCGTGCTGGTAACCAACCACCTCAAGCTCAGCCCAGCAACACTGGTGACGCGCTACGCGCAGCGTATGCTCATCGAGAACAACATCTCCGAGTCGATCCAGTTCTTTCACATGGATGCGTTATCCTCGATGGTCGGCCTGAAGGTGGACTTCGACCTGCAACTCACGCTCATGGCCGGTTCCCTGTACCGGCTCCTGGCCCGCCGGATCGGCAGAGAGTACGAACGAGCCCAGCCGAAGACCATCTTCCGCAACTTGCTGGATCTCTCCGGCAAGGTCGAGGTCCAAACCGAGGACGTGGTCGTGACTCTCGACAAGCGCGCCCACAACCCTTTTCTGGTCGCTTCCGGCCTGGCCGACAAGCCCGCGCCCATGCCGTGGTTCGGCAACAAGAAACTCCTCATTCGCTTCGCCTGAGACTGCCTGCCACCGACCGAAATGTTAGGTCACCAAAGTACCGTGGAAATCGAGGCTAGGCACGTAATTGCAATGAACGTGAGAATAAGGGCGTACTCCACCAGGTCTTGCCCTTCCTCTTCCAGCCAGAAACTATGCAGCCACTGCACCATTTCGGCCTCCTGGCCCATTACACCCCGTGACCGCCGCCTCCACGGAGGAGAAAGTGCGCCGCCTGGTGCGCCGTCTCGACATCGCCGCGCGCGACGCCCCTGTGCTGCTCGGCATGCTGCGGCAGGTGCTGTGGAAAGTGGGGAACTAGCCTC
>JBEKFI010000230.1:0-2682 GCA_050013395.1 Verrucomicrobiia bacterium
CCCTCGCGCAAGATGCCTAAATCCGTTTTCAGCAGGACAAAGTCGGCGGCTTCCTTGGCCACATCCACCGCGGTGTTCACCGAGATGCCCACGTCCGCGGCGTGCAGGGCCGGCGCATCGTTGATGCCGTCGCCCATATACCCGACGACGTGCCCGGTCTTCTGCAGCGCAAGGATGATGCGCTCCTTCTGATTGGGGTCCACTTCCGCGAAGATCGTGGTGCGCTCCGCAAGGTGCCAGAGCGCCTCGTCGCGCACCTCGTCCAGCTGGCCGCCGGTCATCGCGCCCAGAACCGGCAAGTTCACCGCCTCCGCGACATGGCGCGCCACCTTCAGGTTATCGCCGGTGATGATCTTGAGCTGCACGCCGCGTTTCGCCAGATCGACAATGACCTGGCGCACATCGGATTTCGGCGGATCAAAAAAGAGCAGAAAACCGGCGAAGGCGAGCGCGTTTTCATCGCTGCGCGAGTAGGTGTCGGGCTTCCCGTCCACCGTCTTGACCGCCACACCGAGCACCCGGAATCCTTTGGCGCTCCATTCACTGTATCGTTGTTCAATCCCCGCCCGTGTCGCCGCGTCCAGCGGCCGGGCGCCGTCCGCGGATTGGAAGCTGGTACAAACGGTGAGTACCCCGTCCAGGGCGCCCTTGGCGATGAGAGTGCGCACTCCCCGGGGATCGGTCGTGACGACGCTCAGGCGTTTGCGGACAAAGTCGTACGGAATCTCGTCCGTCTTTTGTTCGGAACGGATGTCCAGCGCCGCCTGGCGAGCGTACGCTTGAACCGCCTCGTCCAGGGGATTGTTCAACCCGGTCTGGAAATGCGCGTTGAGATAGGCGTAGCGCAGGACGTCCCGGGAGGGTTGTCCTGCGGCATCGAGCGCTCCGTCGAGCCGCACGACCCCCTGGGTGAGCGTGCCGGTCTTGTCGGTGCAGAGCACGTCCATGCTGCCGAAGTTCTCGATGGAGTTCAAACGGCGCACGATCACGCCGCGCTTGGCCATTTGCTGCGCGCCGCGGGAGAGCGTGATGCTGATGATCGCCGGCAGGAGTTCGGGCGTCAGGCCCACGGCCAGCGCGAGCGAAAAGAGGAGCGAATCGATCAGCGGCTTGGCGAGGAAGAGATTGGCCGCCAGGACGATGATCACCATCACCAGCATCACCTGCGTGAGCATGCTTCCGAAACGATGGATGCCGTGTTCGAACTCGGTCTCCGGCGGGCGCAGGCTCAGCCGTTGCGCAATTTGGCCGAACACCGTGGCTTTGCCCGTTTGCGCGATCAGCACCCGGGCGGTTCCGCTGCTCACACTGGTTCCCATGAAGACGCAGTTGGTGCGTTCCGCCAGGCCGGCATTGGCCGGGAGAGCCCCGGGCTGCTTTTCCACCGGGAAAGTTTCGCCGGTCAGCACAGCCTGGTTGACGAAAAAGTCGTTGGCCGCCAGCACCACGCCGTCGGCGGGTATCAAGCTCCCCGCGCAAAGCTCGACCACATCGCCCGGCACCACCTGATCGGAGGGCAGCTGTTGCTGCTCGCCTCCGCGGTATACGCAGGATTTGATCGTGATCTGTGAGCGCAGTTTCTCGACGGCGTTGCTGGCTTGGTATTCCTGCACAAAGCCGAGCAGCGTGCTGCCGAACACCACGACCAGCACAATGCTGGCATCCACCCATTCGCCGACGATGAGTGAGACAATCGCGGCGAAGATTAGGATCAGAACCAGCGGACTCTTAACCTGATTAAAGAAAAGCCCCAAGGCGGAAGCCTGCGGTTTCGCCTTGAAGGTATTCGGTCCGTATTGCTTCAGACGTTGCTCAACCTCCGGGGCCGGGAGGCCGGTAGGGGTGGCGTGCAGCAAGGAAAGGAGTTGCTCGGGCTTGAGGCTCCAATAGTCCGCCGGAATTCCCTGGGCGGTCGATTGTCCCTTCTTGGGCGTGATGGGGGGGAATAAACTGGTTATGGGTTTCATTAAACCTCATGGGACCGCGCCGCGTTGTCAAATCCCGGAAGCCGCAGCGTGCATTGAGAAACAACAGCCTGCCCCGGCACATTTCCTGTTCTATGCGGATCGCTGATTTCAGTTTGTCATTATATCCGGGGTTTTTAGCATTGAGAAAATCGGCCAATTTCTTTAACGCCGGCCTGGGTGAACCTTTGATCCATTGATCCAGGTAGTGCATTGTGGGTATTCTGAATTTGGCGCAAAAACCATTATTTCCGACGGTCGTGTAAGAAAGACAACCAAACTTCCTGGAAATGGATGCATTGTTCAAGCTGAGGTTTTAATGTCATTTCATACCAGCGCCTTTTGCTTGACATTCCTTTTCGCGGCAGGTAGAATTCCGCACGTTTCCATGATTCCGAGCTTCTCCATTTGAAATTTCAGCCGAGATAGCTCAGTTGGTAGAGCACGCGACTGAAAATCGCGGTGTCCCCAGTTCGATCCTGGGTCTCGGCACCTCCGCGAAAGCGGTCCTGCGGGCGTGGTTCAGTGGTAGAACGTCTCCTTGCCAAGGAGAAGATCGGGGGTCCGAATCCCCTCGCCCGCTCTCTTCCAGGTTGTTGCCTCGACTGCCGAATCGGTTCACGAAGCACTTTGGCGACCGGCTGGTCGGCTGCAAGGAGCGGCCAGATGGCCGCCCCTACCGATGGCGACGTCGCCAAGTGGTAAGGCAGGGGTCTGC
>JBEKFI010000231.1:0-2620 GCA_050013395.1 Verrucomicrobiia bacterium
CTGCCGATGCACAGAACATCGGACCGACGCTCAGAAGCAGCACCAGCATCAGAAGCAACAAGAACCGCGCCTTCCGTCCGTTATCCGACATGTTAACTCTCCTCTGAAATGGCCGCTCGCGACAGGCTATGAACTCTCCTCGGCGAACCTTTCGTTTCATAATCGCACGGCACAACTCCCCTAGCCTATGACAGGCGGTGTGCGATTGTCAAGACCCATACAAGTACACAGCATTAATCTGTTTTACTTCATCACGGAGATAAAGCGGGCAGCGGTCAGACTCACTCCTGACGGCTGCCCGTTTTGGGTGTTGTGCCTGGGAGAAGATTCGCCCTGGCGGATCTTCCCCTTCCGGCGTTCTTAGTGACAATTCGGATCGGTCGGGCTCACCATATGGCACGCGTCGTTGGCTGCGATTTGCGCCGCCAGCGCCGCCGAGAGTGCCGCCTTGGCGTCGGCATCCGCCTGGTTGGCCGCCGCCGTCGCCGCCTTCGCATCCGCATCCGCCTGCGCGGCGTTCGAGGCCGCCGTGTTGGCCGTGGTCTGCACGTCCTTCGTCTTTTGGTAGTTGGCGATCGAGAATCCTAAGCCTACCCCCGCGGCCGCCAGCGTCACCACATTCACCACTTGCGACTGCGTCCAGTGGTGGGCCGCCGTACCCGCTCCTTGCGGCGCTCCCGCCGCCGGCTTCGGCATAATCGCGATCGTCTTCCCCTGGGTGACCTCCGTGGTTCGGCCCGCGCCGTCCACGCGCAGCGTCCCTTCCTTCGCCGTCACCACCACCGCGCCGTTCAGCATCGCCACTTCACCCAGCGTCTTGAAACCCTTCCCCGACGAGACCGCGATGTCGCCTGCTTTCACCCGCAGCGCCACCCCGTCCTCCGGATGATACATCGACACACTGCCTTGGCCCAGCAGCACCGTCACTTCCTCCGGCCCGCGCTCGAAAGAAGCCACCGTGTCGCGGCCAAACACCATGCGGCTCCCCATCCCCATCGCCACTACCGCCGCGCCATCACTCACGCGCAGGTTGTCCCCGCTGAACAGCGTCGTGTTCGGCACCAAAGCCTGCCCGCCCACCGTGGCGTTCGTGCTCCCGGCCACCGATCCGATTACCGCCGACGCGCCCCACAGCGAAACTGCACCCACCATCAGCGCCAGCACGAGTAAAAGCGAAAACCGCACCTTCAGATTCCTGCTCAACATGATCGATGCTCCTTTCGATTTGTTGGCCCGGGCTCACTGCCCTCGGTCGTTGCCCGCGGCCCGCAGAGTATGAGTGTATACTAGAAGAGCAATGTCACTCACTGACGTGCCGAGTTTACGCGATGCGCCGAATTGCTGTCAAGAACTTTCTTGAAGATTTTTTCGATCGACATTGGCTGCGTCCGGGGACGAGCGACCGCAAGGAAAAGTCAACGCCGGGAGCAACCCCATGGCCATACGAACTTCGGCTCGGCGCAAAGAGAAGCGTTATCGGCGGCGCACTCAGCAAGTTTGTAGAAGGCGACAGGCTGTTCAAGATCGAAAAACGCAGACGTAGTTCCTATCGGCGCGGGCGTTCTTGGCTGACTGGATTCAATCTGGCAGTCTTGGACTGCCTCAAGCGGCAACAAAACGCCCACCCTCCGCCGATTCATGGGACCAGCGGTCGTGGGCGAGCTTGCGACTTCGTAGCCAGCTTGCGAATCCAATCAAGAGTCGAACGCGAACTCCAGTTCGCTGTTACCACATTCAGATGAAGGAGGAGATATTATCGGCAGAGTAGCACGAGAAGTAGTGCAGAAAGCGGGGATCGACGTTGACAAGCTTCTGGACATGCTGTTGCGCAACGCCTCCGCCGAACTGACCACCTATTAGTATTATACCATTCTGCGAGTCAATTTGATCGGACTCGAAGGCGAAGGGCTGAAGGAGATTACGGAAGACGCTCGCATCGAGGACCGCAACCATTTTGAGGCTTTGGTCCCACGCATCTACGAGTTGGGCGGAAGACTTCCGGACAGCATGAATGCATTCCACGATATTTCAGCGTGCCCGCCGGCACACCTGCCGAAGGATCCGACCGACGTCCAGGCCATGCTCCAGGTGCTGGTGAGCGCCGAACGCTGCGCGATCGGCGGATATACAGCAATTTGTAATTACACGGCTGGGAAAGACCACCGAACGTATGACCTCGCTCTGGCCATCCTCCACGAGGAGGTTGAGCACGAAGCTTGGTTCTCGGAGTTCCTGGGCGAGGGGCCATCCGGTCATTACCGCCGGTCAGGGGTCGGATCGGAGCGGAACTCACCGTATCTGGCGAAGTTCCTGCCTCACTAGGGGCACGGGGTTTGGGGTTCGGTTTTGGCGCTGCCGGGCCCGTCGCTTTGCGTGGCCGACGCATTATCCGATTTCTGGTTTTGCCCCCCCCCGACGGTGTTGGTTGGATTCCCACTGGCATAACCGATTTGGCCACTATTCAATGCCAGGTTTCCGCCGGACGCACTGTTGTTCATGCTCCAGGCATTGGTGGCATTGCGCAGGGCCAGGGCGGGCACGGGCTGGGTGAAGTTGTACAGCATCGCCCGGCGGGCCAGCGCCCGGGCCGCTTCGACCTTGCGGTACATGTGGAACAGCC
>JBEKFI010000232.1:0-2579 GCA_050013395.1 Verrucomicrobiia bacterium
GCTAAAAATCTGAGGCTTATCCTATGACCCGTAACGGCAAAATCGCCCGGCTGCCACGCGAAGTCCGCGAGCAACTCAACCGCCGCCTTGACGACGGCGAGAAAGGCAAGAAGTTGGTCAGGTGGCTCAATTCGTTGCCGCCGGTGCAGGCTGCGTTGAAGGCCGAGTTCGGCAGCCGGCCTATCAACGAGCAGAACCTGTCGGAATGGAAACAGGGCGGTTACCGCGAGTGGCAACTCCAACAAGACGCACTGGAACAGGTTCCGTTGGTCGCCACGGAAGCCAACGAACTCAACGGAAAGGTGAACGGCCAACTCTCGGACCACATGGCCGTCTGGCTGACCGCCCATCTGATGGCCGTCGTTCGCCGGCTGGCCGCTGCCGATTTGGGCGATGCAGCCAAATGGAAGCTGCTCCACGAAGCGTGCGCCGACATCGTGACGCTGCGGCGCGGCGACCAGAATGCGGAATGGATGCACATCGAGCGCGAGCGGCTGATGTATCTCGAGCACGACCTGGATCTGAGATACAAGAAGCGGATCGTGACCGGCTTGGAATCGCTCCTGCGGTATGTCGAAAAGGAACGCCCGAAGGCAAAGGCAGCGTGGGAAGCCCTCGTCGCCCAGTGCAAGGGGCCGCTCGACAGGGTTGGGGAAGAGCCCTCAACTCAGTCCGACTGAATCAAACCAAATCAAACCAAATCAAACCAGATCAAACCAAATGAAACCGTGGATGAGTTGGAATGACTGCAACGGCGGCGCAACGGAGAAGCCGTTCCACCGCCATCCTTCGTTTGTCGCTGCCGGCTTGATTCACCTTGGAGATGTCGTTAGCCTGCAAGCGTGGATCCGATTTATCGACAGCTCCTCGAATTGCCGGATAAGAACCTGCCGCTCGCGTTCGCGGTGCTGGTTGAGACCAAAGGCGCGACCCCACGGAAACGCGGGGGCGCATCTCGATGCTACCACCACGACAAGTCCTGTCACAGGAGCGCCCCGACACGGATGTCGGGGCCCGTTGCTCTTTGGGGATGCCGCACGACACGGGCGTGACGCCCGCGCTACTATGGGGATGCCGCACGACACGGGCGAGACGCCCGCGCTACTTCTTCCGAAAGAGGGCGTGTTGGTGGCGATTGATGATCGCGCGATCCATCCGAGCGAGTCGAAAAGACTGTCGTGAAACCGATTTTTGATGTTCTCCATCAGGATGCCCGATCGTCAGCCCGGGCCGGGCGGTTGTACACGGCTCATGGCGTGGTCGAGACGCCCGTGTTCATGCCTGTGGCGACTCAGGGAACGGTGAAATGCATGTCGCCTGCCGAGCTTCACGAACTCGGCGCGCAGATGATCGTTGGCAACACCTATCACCTGATCACCCGGCCCGGACTCGATCTGATCCAGAGGGCGGGCGGGCTGCACAAGTTCATGGCGTGGGACGGGCCGATCCTGACCGATAGCGGCGGGTTCCAGGTGTTTTCGCTGGCGAAGTTGCGCAAGATTACCGATGACGGTGTCGAGTTTCAGTCGCATGTGGATGGGGCAACGTTCTTTCTCGGACCGGGCGAGGCGATGGCGGCGCAGGCCGTTTGGGGCAGCGATATTGCCATGGCGTTTGACGAGTGTCCGCCGTGGCCGTGCGACCGAGAATACGCTTGCAGATGCGTCGAGCTGACACTACAGTGGGCGGCTCGTTGTCGAAAAGTAGCGCGGGCGTCTCGCCCGTTCAGTTCCACAGATGACAAGACGGGCGGGACGCCCGCGCTACAGCGGCAGTTGCTCTTTGGAATCGTGCAGGGGAGCATTTTTGCGGACTTGCGTGAGAAATGCAGTCGTGAACTCGTCGCGATGGATTTTGACGGGTATGCCGTCGGCGGCGTCAGCGTGGGTGAACCCCGAGACCTTGTGTCGGGGCAGGTCGAAGCCACCGTGCCGCATTTGCCGGAGGATAAACCCCGGTACGTGATGGGCGTCGGCACGCCACCGCAAATGCTGGACATGATCGCGCGCGGCATTGACATGTTTGATTGCGTGCTGCCGACGCGCGCGGGGCGGAACGGTAGAATTTTTACGGCGACAGGCTCGTACGGGATCAAGAATGCCCAGTACCGCGAGGATTTCGGGCCGCTGGAAGAAGGCTGCGAATGTTACGCCTGCCGGAATTTCACGCGGGCCTACGTGCGGCACTTGTTTTGGGCCAACGAAATTCTCGGCTTGCGGCTGATGACGTGGCATAATCTGCACGTTTACCTGGGCCTGATGCAACGCGCCCGCAAAGCGATTGCGGCGGGCACATTTACGGAATTTAAGGAAGAGTTTATCGCGCATTACAAACAGGACTGTCATTCTGAGCGAAGCGAAGAATCTCAGTAGTGGAGGAGAGACCCTTCGCTCCGCTCAGGGTGACAACGTAGTGAGAGGACAGGACAACTGAAGATGAAGATGCTTAATCTGCTCGCCATGGCGCCAGCCACGCCACCGGGCACCGAACCAAATCCGCAGGGGCAGATGCTCCAGATGATCGGGATGTTTGCGATCCTCGGTGTGATGTTTTATTTTCTGCTCATCCGCCCGCAGCAG
>JBEKFI010000233.1:0-2524 GCA_050013395.1 Verrucomicrobiia bacterium
CTAAGCAAATCGGCGGGCGTGGCTGGCGCAGACCTTCCCAGGGCTGCGAGGGCCGATGCAGAGATCCGCACCTACCCCGCAGGCACGTGGACGGGAATCGTTCTTTACCCGATTTCGGTGCTGCTGCTGATCCTGATATACCGGCACCACCTGCACATTGCAGCCGCCGCCTGGGCCATCATGGCGCTGGGCGATGGGATGGCAAGCATCGTCGGCGAGGGCCTGCGCGGCCCGTCGCTTCCCTGGAACGCCGAGAAGAGGTGGACAGGCTTCGTCGGCTTCGTCGTAGCGGGAACCGCCGGAGCCTATGTCCTCACGCGCTGGGTCAATCCTTCTCTGCCGACGGACAAGGTGCTGATCGTTTCTGCCGCGGCAGCACTCGTGGGCGGATTGGTGGAAACTGTGCCCATTCGCCTGGATGACAACCTCACCGTGCCGCTGGTGTCGGGTGCCTTCCTGTTTTGCGTGTACCTGGTCGAACGCTCAGCACTGGACAGCAACCTGCCTTTCCTCGGCCGCCGGATTCTCCTGGCCGTCGCCATCAACGCAGCCTTCGCTCTCGTGGCCCTCGGCTTGAGGACGGTCAACCGCTCAGGCGCCGTGGCGGGATTTGTCCTAGGCGTGGCCGTATATCTGGGCTACGGCTACAAGAGCTTCCTCATTCTGCTGAGTTTCTTCCTGATGGGCTCAGTTGCCACGCGCTTGGGCTATGCTGCGAAAGCGGCACGCGGCATTGCGGAACGGCGAAGAGGCGCGCGCAGTTGGCGCGAGGCTCTGGCAAACACTTTAGCGGGCGCCTTCTTGGCCATTCTTGTTATCACCACAAACCAGGAGGCCGCGTTTCTGGTGGCGCTGGTGGCAGCCTTCGCGGAGGCGGCCGGCGACACGGTCTCGAGCGAGATCGGGCAGTGGCTCTCCCAGCGCGCCTACTTGATTACATCCTTCAAGCCGGTGCCAGCGGGAGAAAACGGAGGTGTCTCGTTCGGCGGGTCGGTGGCCGGGTTGCTGGCTTGCGGCCTGGTGGTTGGGCTGGGATACGGATTGGGACTCTGCGGGAAAGGTGGCGCCGCCATTGCGCTCGGTGCCGCAGTAGCAGGGAACGTGCTCGACAGCCTGCTGGGCGCAACTATCGAACGGCACGGCTTGGTGACCAACGGCATAGTGAACTTCGCCGGCACCAGCGTCGCCGGCGCCCTGGCGATGGCATTCACTCTGCTATAATGTCCGTTCGGGCGACCATCCATGATGACGTTTCAGGAGAAACTCGTACAGGTTGGCCAATGGCCTTTGCGGGCTGCGGGCGTCGAGACGCTCCAAGTCAACCTAGGCAAGCTCTGCAACCAGACCTGCCGGCACTGCCACGTGGACGCTGGGCCCACGCGCCTGGAGGTGATGACCGCGCAGACGGCGGGGTTGGTGGTGAACGTCCTGCGGCGGCACCCGATCCCCAATGTTGACCTCACCGGGGGCGCTCCCGAACTCAACTCAAATCTCGAATACCTCATCGCGGAGGCGCGTGCGCTGGGCCGCCACGTCATAGACCGCTCGAACCTGACGGTCTTCTACGTGGAGGGCAAGCAGCACCTGCCGGAATTCCTGCGCGACCACCAAGTGGAAGTAATGGCTTCGCTCCCCTGCTACCTGGAAAGCAACGTGGAGGCGCAGCGCGGCAAAGGGGTGTACGGGAAAAGCATCGAGGCTTTGCGCTGGCTGAACCGGCTCGGTTACGGACAACCCGGGACAGGCCTGAAACTCAATCTCGTTTACAACCCCATCGGTCCCTCGCTGCCGCCGCCGCAGAAGACTCTGGAAGAAGCCTATCGCCAGCATCTGGGCGAGCAGTACGGAATCGTGTTCAACCAGCTTTACACGATGACTAATATGCCCATCAGCCGCTTCCTGGCGGATCTCCTCCGGCAGGGGAACCACAAGCGCTACCTGGAGTTGCTGGTGGAAAGATTCAATCCCGACACTGTGCCGGGTCTGATGTGCCGCAGCCTGGTGAGCGTGGGCTGGGACGGCACTCTCTACGATTGCGACTTCAACCAGATGCTGGACTTGCCCGTCAACCACGGCTTGCCGCACCATGTCCGCGATTTTGATACGTATCTGCTGGCCCGCCGCGAGATTCGGACCGCCGTGCACTGCTTTGGCTGCACCGCCGGCAGCGGGTCGAGCTGCATGGGTGCGCTCGCGGAGGCCGCTTGAATCTGGCCGCCGCGACATCTTCTCCCTTCCGGGCGAGAATCCGGTTTACAAGGGCTGGAATCGAACGCTAGAATACTGCTTCGAATTTTAGTCTTCTGCGAACCACTGCTCCAATCAGCTCATGTCTGAAATTCGTGCCATCTATCCCGGCTCGTTTGACCCCCTCACCCACGGTCATCTCGATTTGATCGAGCGGGCCAGTCAGATTTTCGACCAACTCGTCGTCGCCGTGCTGACGAACCTGGAAAAGGCCCCGCTGTTTTCCCTCGAGGAACGCGTGGAAATGCTGCGCGAGGTTACGGCGGGCATGCCGAAC
>JBEKFI010000234.1:0-4340 GCA_050013395.1 Verrucomicrobiia bacterium
CAGGTACAGCAGTTGAAAGAGGAGGTGGGTCAGGTGGTCGAGGCGCAGAAGAAGAACATTCTGAGCGTGTTCAATCCCGCCATCGGGCTCGTGGGTGAGTCGATCCTCTCCTATCGCAGCAAGGGATCGAAAGAGACGGGCAGTGACCGGCCTGGCGGCTTCGACTTCTTTCAACGTTCGGTGGAACTCAACCTGACCGCATCGGTCGATCCGTTTGCGCGCGGTTATGCGGTGATCAACGCCTCTGCCGATCCGATTACTGGCGAAGCCACCGCGACGGTGGAAGAGGCTGCGATCCAAACGACCTCACTGCCGTGGAACCTGACACTTAAGGGCGGGCGGTTCTTCGGCGAGTTCGGCCGGTTGTCGTACATCCACGATCATGAACTGCCCTTCGTGAATCGTCCGCTGGCGCTCGATCGATACATCGGCGGTGAATCAAAGACAGATGGGGTACAGCTCAACTTCCTGCTGCCGATCCCGCATTACGTCAGCCTGACAGCGGGCGTGGGCGATCAATTCGGCGATACGCCAAACAATGTCGGCGACTTCCGTCACTTCAAAGAGTTGAACTTTTGGGGCCGCTCGTCCACGTATTTCGACCTGACACCCGATATCTCACTCGAAACCGGCGTTTCAGGCCTCTTCAATCCGAGGACAGAAGGCCGTGGTGACCCGCTTGTTCAACCCGACGGCAGCACGCTTACCGAACGCAGGCGCCTCCTGCTGGGAGCAGACTTAGTGCTGCGCTACCAGCCACTGCGCAACAATCAGTTCCGGAGCCTCACCTGGGGTACAGAACTTCTCTACAGCAACAACAACTATCTCGTTAATCCTAGCGGGATTCCGGGCGGCGCCGAGTTCAACCACTCCGTTGGCTCCTTTGGCCTGTACTCGTATCTCGCTTACAAGTTCCATCGGCAGTGGACAGCCGGGTTTCTGTTTGAATCGGTGGAGAACCCGCAGGACAATCATGTCCAGACCTTCGCGTACTCTCCGTACATCACGTGGGCATTAAGCCACTGGAATCAGCTGCGCCTTCAATACACTCACACCGCCAACAATGCCGCGACCGGCCTACGCGACGATGATGCCATTTACCTGCAATGGACCTGGATCATCGGGTCACACTCGCATGGTTGGCAGGAACGCTAACTCTGGAGAGGAGGAATCGAATATGAAATCGAAATCGTTCCGTTTGTTATTAATCATCCCGCTTGTCGGGATGTTCTGTGCGGGAGTGATGCCCGCTCACGCGGCCAAAATCCGCATCGTCGCGACTCTGACTGACCTGGCGGACTTTGCGCGCGCCGTCGGTGGCGACCTGGCCGAGGTTCACAGCTTGGCCACGGGCGTTGAAGACACGCACGGGGTCCCGATGAAACCAAGCTTCGTACCGATGATGAACCGGGTGGACCTGTTGATCTTGGTGGGGTTCGAATGCGAACACGCCTTTCTGCCCGCATTGATAGAAGCGAGCAAGAATCCGCGCATCCAGAGAGGTACGCCCGGCTACGTGGACTGTTCGACGGGCATCATCCCGCACGATGTACCCAAGTCAACCGATCACTCCGCGGGCGACGTTCATCCCTACGGCAACCCGCACTACATGCTCGATCCGATGTTGGCGAAGACCGCGATCGGGAACATCTACAACGCACTGCTGGCGTTCGCCCCGCAGTATCAAGCGGAATTCACTCGCAACCGCGATGCTTATCTCGCCAAGCTCGACGCCAAGATTGCCGAGTGGGAGAAGGAAGCCAAATCGCTCAAGGGCGTGAAGTTCGTATCCTATCACGAGCATTGGCCATACTTCGCGGCGCGCTTTGGCATGGACTACTTCGGCACGATTGAACTGAAGCCGGGCATCGATCCGACTGCACGTCACGTCGAGCAACTGATCGCCTCGATGAAGGCTGAACACGTCCCGATTGTGGTTCGCGAGCCACAGTTCCCCGAAAAGGTGCCGAAACGGATCGCCCAACAGACCGGCGCAACGATGGTAACGCTGCCCATCATGCCGGGCGGCGTACCGGGTACGGAAACGTACATTAAGATGATGGATTACATCATTCACACAATGGTCACTGCAGTACAAGGCAGGAAATAAACAAACGGAGATTGGCCCACCCGTGCGTTTTCCGGGCGGACCCCAGCAGAACAGACCTATGAATAATGCAATTATCACACTGGATAACCTGGGTATCGGCTACAACGGCCAGCCAGTGCTATCCGGGATTTCCCTTTCGATTGCCCATGCCAGCTTCACCGCCATTCTCGGTGCGAACGGTTCGGGCAAATCGACTCTGCTCAAGACGCTGCTTGGATTGCTTCCGCCAATCGCCGGCCGCATCGACACCGCCCCAGCGACAGGCGCTTCGATCCGATTTATTTGCTGACGGGGTTCGAGGTTGCGCTAATGGGATCCTATGGACGCGTCCGCCCGGGGCGTTTTGTCCCGTCAATCGAACGTGCCTTCACGCGCGAATGCCTGCGCGCCGCGAGTGCTGAGGAGTTTGCTCGCAAGCGGTTTTCTGAACTTTCCGGTGGCCAGAAACAACGCGTGCTCATCGCCCGCGCCTTGACGACGCGCCCTGACGTCCTGGTGCTTGACGAACCGACCGCGGGTGTGGACCATGCAGCGACACATGCGGTGCTGGAATTCATTTCGCAGATCCGCGAGGAAAGGAAGATCACGATCCTGCTCGTCACGCACGACTTTGCGATGGTGCGCCATCACGCCCAGCAAGTCATCTGGCTTCACGAGGGCAAGGTGTTCCATGGTACCACGGACGAGCTGCTCACGCCCGAACGGATGGCGGAGATGTTTGAAATGGGGATTGGCTGATATGGAAACGTTACGTCAGATTCTCTCTCCTGATTTTCTCCTGCGTAACTCGGTTTATACCAGCGTGCTCGTCGGCTTCGCTTGCCCGCTCGTCGGCGTGTTTCTCGTAATGCGCCGGCTGGTGTTTATGGGCGTGGCACTGCCACAGATTTCCTCGACAGGCGTCGCTATTGCCCTCTCGCTTCCCCTGTGGCTTGGATTCAAGCTGAGTGATCATGGCTCACACAGCGCCCACGCGCTCGCCTTTGTCGGCTCGATGACATTCTCGCTGGCCGCGATTTTGGTGCTGGCGTTTCTGGAACGACGCGGACGCGGCCAGCCCGAAGGGCGACTCGGCACTGCGTACGTTGTGGCCGCCGCGTTGGGTATTTTGTTGCTGTCAAAAAACCCTTACGGCGAGATCGGCTGGCTCGACCTGCTGAAAGGGGAGGTCATCACCATCTCCAATTTCGATCTCACGCTGACGGCGGCAACGCTCATGCTCGTCCTCGCAGTGCTGGGACTGTTTCACAAGGAGTTGCTCCTGGTCTCGTTCGACAGGGCGATGGCAATTACACTTCGAAAGAATGTTGTTTTCTGGGACGTGCTGCTATATATACTGATCGGCCTGACCGTCTCGATGGCAGTGCTCAGTGTCGGTCCACTGATCGCGTTCGGATTTTTGCTGATCCCCGCGCTGACGGCGCACTTATTCGCGCGAAATATGCGCCAGTTCACGGTGCTGGCCTCACTGGTCGGTGGCGCGGTCGCGTTCCTCGGTTTCTGGATCGCATATCGATGCGATTTGCCCGTCGGCCCGACGGATGTCGTCCTCCTCGGCGTGCTCTACGGGGCAGCGTGGGTTATCGCAAAACTTTTCCGTGGAGGCTCACGAGGATCTCGCAAGGCTTAGGTTAAAAAGGGGAATACAGAAATGCGAAATGTGTTTCGATTCTCGCTCATGTTCATGGCCTCCATTCTACCGCTTCTGAGCCTGCCACACATCGATGAGTCAGCGGAACAGAAGGAGATTCAAATTAAAGGAGTAGCCGAGAACTGTGGTGCTGACAAGGGAGGAGTCCAGATGAAAGACGCCGAAGGCCGGGTCCACCTCCTACTTCCTCACAAGGCGTTCGTTGTCGTCGCAACGGAAAGGTTTTTGGATAACGGAGACGGTACGGTTACCGACACAAGGCGGAAAATAATGTGGCAGAAGGGCGATAATGGAAAGGAGGTCACATTCGAGGAAGCGCAGGGGTACTGTAAGACTCTACGGCTGGGTGGCTATGCTGACTGGCGTCTACCCAAACCTGACGAACGAGAGACCGCGGTGGTCATCGAATTGATGATGTCCAGACATTCCCGCGATGCTCATGCCAATTTTGATCTCTATTGCTTTTCTTCTACAGTTGCGTTGGAGTAGTGTTTTGTAAGTTCTTGTAAACACTGATATTGTTCTTTAAAGAAATGGAAAATGGATGAAAATGTGGTGCCACAGAATATACTGAATACG